>JBAXUY010000027.1:0-30249 GCA_037129475.1 Planctomycetia bacterium
AGCATCGTGACGATGATTCGGCCCACGGCGCCGGTGGCGCCGACGACTGCCAGCGTGTCGATCATGCGATTCTTTCGGAAGTGACGGAGGAACGTTTCATGACAGGAGCGAGAGCGGCCCGGAACGCGTCGGCACCGACGAACGCAAGGTTCGCGGCCAGCATCGCCAGGCCGAACTCCATCATGCCCATCGCGAGGCCGATTCCCAAGTGGACCGGCGCCGCCATCGCGAGAACCAGCGGCCGCGTGAGCCGCGGCCAGACGAGGGCCGCATAGCCCACCTCCCACAGGAGGGTGGCGAGCGTGAGGGCATTGACGACGAGCGGATGGCGGGCGAGCCCGGTGAGGTCGAGCGTGCGGTATTGCACGTTGGCGATCGCGCCCCACAATGCCGTGCCCTCCCACCAGCTCGCCCCGAGCAGTTTTCCGCAGCCGGAAAACACGTAGACGACGCACAGGTGCACCTGCAAGAGCCGCATCGCGATGTTCGCCCGCACGCTCGGCTGCGGGGCACCGCGGCCCAGCAGCGCATCGAGCGACAGCACGGCTCCGGCGGGGCCGACCACGAGCGGCACGAGCAGCATGCCGAGCGTGTCGTCGAGGCCAAACGTGGTGAGCGGCGTGCGGTTGGCCGCGCTCACGAGCCCCGCGAGCGACACGATCGCGGCGAGTGGCGTGAACAGACCGAGGACGAGGCAGACGGCGGCGACGAGCGTCACGATCGTGAGCACGCGCGCCGCGTTCAGCGCCGCGAAGTACCAACTCCACTGCCACGGCTGGTCGTTCATACGCCACACGTCGGCGGGCCGCAGCCAGCCGTCGGGGCCGAAAAATGCCGGAGCGTCGAGCAGCCACACGCCGGCCGACCACACGAGGAGTGCGCCCGTGCAGATACGTATCACGGCCAGCGGCAGCGGATCGGCCGGCGTGAACCAGAAGGCGTTCCAGCCAGCGAGCCATTCGGCACACCAGCCGCGCGGAGCGCGAGCGATCGGAGACGACGCGGTCATGGCTTCCTGCCCTCGCCGGCGATCGCATACGTCCCCAGGGGCGTCACGAGGTCTGCCATGTCGGGCGCCTGAGCGGGGGCAGTCGGGCTCCGCTCCCCTGCCCTGCCCTCTGCCGCCGCGATCAATTCCTCAGGCCCCGGCAGGTAGTGCTCGACGAGCGCGAGCTCCACACGCGTGCCGCCATGCCGCGCGAGCAGTTGGCCGGCGACCCCCTTCACGAGCGGAAGCCATTCTGCCCGCGCCCCGCGGCGCACCTCGGCGGGGGCATCGGCCGGCGGCACGAGCGGGGCGATCTTCTCGGCGATCATGAACCGGCGGTGATAGAGGAGCCTCGGCCAGTCGGTGTCGCGGTCGGGCAGGCTGCCGGAGAGCCGGGAGCCATCGGCCCGCTCGACCGTCCAGCGGATCGAGTGGCCCGGGCCCGGATCGGGCGCGAAGAACCGATAGCCATGGCCGAGGTAGACCAAGCCGACGAGCGGCCGGAACGGCTGCAGCAGGCGGTTGGCAAGCGCGCTCGCCGGAGGCGGCCCCGCGAGCGGCGGCAGGATCACCGCCGCCAGATACACGGCGATCAGCACGGAAGCGGCAAGGCGGGCGGCGGGCGGCATGGGTGACTCGCCCCAACTCTACCATCGCGCAAAAAAACCCCCGCGCGACGGCTGGTCGCGCGGGGGTCGTGGGCCTCGGTCTTGGGCGTCCGCGGCCTTTTCGATCAGCGGATCGACGCCGTGGCGTCGACGGCGGCAGTCCGGCTCGCAGCCGGATCGAGCACGAGTTCCAGGCTCGCACCGGCAGCCAGTTCGATCGTCTTCACGATCGACTGTTCCTGGCCGTCGACCACGTGCGTCACCCGCACCTCGTAATTCGTCCACGCCTGGCCCTCGGAGAGCGTCGTCGTTTCGAACAGGCGGGTCTCGCCCCGCGACGACGTCTCGTTGCCGGCGAGAAACACCTTCGCGTCGGCCGGCACGTGGAGCGTGAGGCTCGTCTTCGGAGCGGGCTTGGACGCCTTCTCTGCCGTCACCGTGCCACCGAAGTCGACGGCCTTCCGGTCGCCTGCGGCGAGCGAAACGACCTTCGTCTCCTCCTGCTCGGTGCCGTCACGGTCGACGACCATCCGCACCACATACTCGTACTGCTTGCCGGTCTCGAGGCCGCGCGACACATACCGCCGCAGGCCGCCAGTCGCCGCCGTCTGCACACCGTTGACGAAGATCTTCGCGTCGGCCGGCAGCTTCACCACCAGCAGCGCCGCGTCGGACGGAATCGCCGTCGAATCGGTGGCGGCCGGGGTGCCCGTCGAGATGACTTCGCTGCTCGCGTTCGGAGCAGCGTCGATCACGCGATACGACTCCACGGGCATGCTGCTCGACATGCCCGAGAGGGCCGAGTAGCCGGTGGAATAGGCCGCCGAGGAATAGCCGCCGTACGAACCGTAGGAGCCGCCACCGGACGAGCCGCCGCCCGAGGAGCCGCCATACGAACCGCCCGACGAGCCGCCGTAGGAATACGAACCGCCCGACGAGCCACCCGAGCTGCCGCCCGACGAGCCATGGCTCGAGTGCCGATAGGCGCGCATCGCGCGACGTTGTGCATGGTGCGAGCCGTGGCTGCCGGACGACCCGTAGGAGCCATAGCTCCCATAGCTGCCGCCCGAGGAGCCGCTCGACGCATAGCCGCCGGAGCTTCCCCCGGACGAGCCGCCGGAACTGCCGCCTGACGAACCGCCCGAGCTGCCGCCCGACGAGCCGTATGCGGCGCGATACCGATGGTTCCAGCCAGCGTGCGCATCGCACGCCACTGCGACGACCGCCACAACAGTAAGAGCTCCCACGATCCCCGACCAGCGACGCTTGGCCACCATCTCAGTCGTTCTCCAAAAGAATTTGTCTTCGCGACGGGCGGCTTTGCCCCGAACCGGTTTCGGGAAAGCCGCGGCATTTGCAAACGCAAAGGATAGTTGGAGGTCTGGGTAAAGCAAGCAGAAAAAGCGGTTTGCGAAAACTTTGCCGACCCAGCTTCGTAAGCCCGCACGCCGGCCGGTAAAACCTGCGTTTCCAGCCGATTTACCGCGTCATTCCAGCGACCGACACCGCATCGACTTCGAGCCGGCCGGTCGCCCCGAGCATGCCCACCTGCAGGATGGCCTCCCGCGCCCAGGTGGGGACGGGCACGGTGCCCGACACGTCTTTCCATGGAAACGTGCCGGTCCATGGCCCCACGACCGCCCGCGCCGATCGAGCGCGGTTTTCGTCGAAAAACTTCACCACGAGCCCGGGTGATTCGTCGGGCACGATCCCCGGCCTCACGGCCTCCGCGCGCAGGCGGGCATTCAACGCCAGCCGACCGACCGCCCGCCCATCGACGGCGAACCCTTGAAACACCTGCGCAGGGCGGCCCGGCTCTGCATTCTCGAGCCGCAGGTAGCGCGATCCCTCCGGGGCGTCGTCGGCCGTCATCACTTCCATCTGTCGCGGGTAGTACCAGGCCGTGGGCACGGTGGAGTCGGGCAAGAGCGTCTCGAAGCCACCGTTGTCGATCGCCGGCCGCGAGCCGTCGGGCTGCACCCGCCTGCCCTGCTCCGCCGTGCCCGTCATCGGCACGAACAGGCTCGGCACGAGGGCCTCGCGTTCCAGCCGCCCCTCGCGCTTCGTGAGCAGCACGAGCGTCTGGTCGTAGCGCTCGCCCACGGGGATCACCATCCGGCCGCCTTCCGCGAGCTGCTCGACGAGCGGCCGCGGCACGTCCTCCGGCGAACACGTGACGATGACCTTGTCGAACGGCGCATGCTCGGGCCAGCCGCGAAATCCGTCGCCGATCTTCGTGACGATGTTCTTGTAGCCGAGCCGGTCGAGGGTCTTCGCCGCCTTCTCCCCGAGCTTCTCGTTGATCTCGATCGAGTAGACGGTGGCCACGAGCGGAGCGAGCACCGCGGCCTGGTAGCCGCTGCCCGTGCCGATCTCGAGCACCTTGTCGGTCGGCTTGGGCTCGAGCTTCTCCGTCATGTACGCCACGACGAACGGGCCCGAGATCGTCTGCGCCTCGCCGATCGGGAGCGACATGTCGAAGTAGGCGAGGTTCCGCTGCGGACCGGGCACGAATTCGTGCCGCGGCGTCGCCCGCATGGCGGCGAGCACGCGTTCGTCGCTGACGCCGCCGGCCGCGATGTCGTCGCGCACCATTCGCTCGCGGGCGGCCTCGAACGGGTCGGGCTTCGGCCGAGGCCCGGCAGGAGGCTGGGCCGCGGCTTCGACGGCCAGTCCAGCCGCGAGCATCACGAGCCAAGAGCGCGCGGCCTGCCACATCGGCTTCACTTCCCGGGAGGCAGAATCTTCACGAGTTCGATCTCGAACACGAGCACCTCGTTGGGCTCGATCACGGGCGGCGAGCCCTCCTCGCCGTAGCCGAGCTCGGGCGGCACGTAGAGCCGCCACTTCGAGCCCACGTTCATGAGGGGCAGCGCTTCCTGCCAGCCCGGCACGACGCCGCGCAAAGGAAACGTGGCCGCTTCACCCTGCGGATCGGTGGCGTCGAACTCGCTGCCGTCGAGGTGCGTGCCGCGGTAGTGGGTCGACACCGTATCGTCGGCCGTGGGCCGCGGCCCCGCGCCGGTCTTGAGCACCTCATATTGCAAGCCGCTCGGCAGCGACTTGACGCCAGGCTTCGCGGCGTTCGTCTTCATGAACTCCGCGGCCTTCGCCTTGTTCGCCTTCGCTGCCTCGGCCATCCGCGCCGCGAACTCCCGCTCCCGTTCCTGCATCCGCTTCTCGAATCGTTCGAGCGCAACGCTGATCGTCTTCTCGTCGAGCCGGGGCTTCGCCCCGAGCACGGCGTCGGCGAGCCCGCGGGCGAGGGCCGCCTCGTCGAGCGGCGCCTTCTGGGCCCGGAAGTCCGCCACGATCCGTCCACCGATCCTCAAGCCCAGGGCGTAGCCGAGTTGCCGCTCAGGCGTGTCGAGCTTCGGAGCGTCGTCACCACGGGCCGCCGCCGGCGGCGCGATCACCTCGGCCGGCTGGGCGTGGGCTTCCATCACCCCGACGCACAGAACGCAGGGAACGCAGAACACACTCCATCGAACACTCATCGCGCACCTCCGTGGGACGCCCAAAGTCTATCCGCCCGTGAGACACCCGTCTCGGTTGCCCGCCAGTCACGGACCGACCACAAACCCCTCGCGGCTCGCAGCCTCCCGCACCAACTCCGCCGGAAGCATCTCGTTCCATCCGGCAGCAAACGTCCGCAACAACTCAATTGCCTGCGATACCTGCCGCGAAGTGAGCAGCGGCACGATCGCCGACGCATCGCACTAACGCATGCCGGCTACTCCTCCTGGTCGCCTCGCAAGGCCTCGACGATGCTCACGGACTTCACCGGCTTGACCGGCTTGGGGAGGCTCTTCAACGACAGCGGCCTGCCAGCGGGAGCCAGCAACCCTTCGCGAACCAGGCCAGCCAGCCAGCCACGGGGCCTGGGTTCCAGAGGCGTCGCCGGGGCCGACTGGCTGCAGTCGGGCGACGGGCCGGTTGCGGTCGCAGATCAGCACCGTCTCCCCCCGACGGACCCGATCGATCAAGAGGCTCAAGTTGTTCTTCGCCTCCGTGATGCTCGTGCGCTGCATGGCAGGCTCCGTGACAACTAAATCTCTCGAATCTCGTCAGACGAAACGAAGCCGTCTAGCCAGAATACAAAGGCCTTTCAATGGCTTTTGGTTCACGATAGCCATCTGCTCGAAAGCCTGATGGCCATATCCGCCGCCTGGCTCGACCGGCTCGCACTGACGCTCGCTTCGGCTACGCCTCAGCAAGCGGACAGGGGCGATCCCTTCGCAGGGCTACCTTGGTGATAGAGACTGGTTCCATTCATGGGGTCAGGTCATACTCAGTTGGGTCCTAACGCGACGGTTGAGGGACGCAATCTCGATGCCCGTGGCCGAGCGATGACTGGCGCGAACCGCTTTCCTTCCGGTCTTGGAATGAGCCGCGTCGTCCTGGGTAGAATGGCGCCATGGCCGACGAACAACCTTTTCCCCGACTTCGGCCCAGCGTCAGCCATGCCTCCTCGCGGCAGGCCGAGATCGACCGTGTCCGTCGCATGTCGGTCGAGGAGCGGGTCAAAGCAGCCCTGGGGCTGGCTTCACGATTCGCAGCATTGCGTCCGACGCCCCGCAAGGCGTGATCCATGAGCGACCCCGAAGCGGTGATCCGGGCTGCTGAAGAGGTCGCTGGCATTCTCGAATCACGAGGCGTGGGCGTGCTGGTCATCGGGGCTGTCGCCCTGGCAGCACACGGCTACGTACGGTTCACGGAGGACCTTGACCTCGGCGTGAACGCCGATCTTGGCACGCTCCGCAACGCGGCCGAGGCGCTGCGGACAGCGGGGTTCGATGTCGAGCTTCGCGAACCCGACAGCCAGGATCCGCTCGGGGGTGTTGTCGATGTTCGAGGCCCATTCGGTCTCGTCCAGATCGTCAACTACGGTGACCGTTTTCCTGCAGCCATCGACGGTGGACTCGCCGCTGCCCACCCAGTCACTCCTTGCCGAGCTTGCCCTTCGTGAGCTCGAGGAACGCAGTCTCGAGGTTCACCTCCGACTCGCGCATCGAGAGCAGCTTGTAGCCCTCGGCCACGAGCCGCGCGGCGAGTGGTGAGGCGTCGGGAACACCGTCGGCGAGCGTGACAAGGATCTCGCCGTCGCGCACCGTCACGCCTCCGGCTTCGGGGGCTTTTTCGAGGAGCCGCGCCGCGGGCTCGGGCGGGCCTGCCACCTCCAGCCGGAACACCGGTCGCCCGCGCACCTGCGCGAGCAGGTCCTGCACGTCGCCGCAGGCGAGCAGCCGGCCGTATTCGATGATGCCCACGCGATTGCAGATGTCGGCGAGCTCGGGAAGGATGTGGCTCGACACGAGGATCGTCTTGCCGAGCCCCTGCAGCCGCTTGAGCAGGCCGCGCATTTCGATCCGAGCCCGCGGGTCGAGGCCGCTGGCCGGCTCGTCGAGCAGGAGCACCTGCGGATCGTGGAGCAAGACGCGGGCGAGGCCGAGCCGCTGTGTCATGCCGCGGGAGAGGCTCGTGACCAGTTCGTCGCGCTTCACCGTCAGATCAACGAGCTCCAGCGACCGCTCGGCGACCTTGCGCCGCTCCGGCCCGTGGATCCGATAGGCTGCGGCGAAGAACTCCAGATACTCGATCACCCGCATGTCGTCGTAGACGCCGAAGATGTCGGGCATGTAGCCGATCGCGCGGCGGATCTCGCGCGGATGTGTGTAGATCGAGTGGCCGCACACGTAGGCCTCGCCCCAGGTGGGCGCGAGCAGCGTCGAGAGGATGCGGATCGTCGTCGTCTTGCCCGCACCGTTGGGCCCGATGAACCCGAACAGGTCGCCCTGTTCGAGCTTCAAGTCGAGCGACTCGAGCGCGAAGAAGTCGCCGTATTTCTTCGTCAGGTCGACCGTTTCGATCATGGCTGCCGAGGCTCCAGCGGAAGGACGAACCGCCAGATCGCCGTCTGGGCGGCGGGCGCGAGTGTCGACGCATCGTGCCCCGTGCCGGCCTGGATCCGCCAGTCGGTGCCCGCCGGCCCGCGGCCGATGAGCACGGCCCGGCCGGTGTCGAGCACGGGCGACAGATCGAGCCGGGCGAGCCGGCCCGCGTCGAGCGACGTGTAGGCACTGCCGCCTGCGGCGCGATACAGGCCTGCGATCTCGAGAATCCGCTCGACATCGGTGGACGCCGTGTCCCAGCGCTCGGCAACGTCGCGGTCTTTCGCAGCAGCACGGCGGGTGAGGGCGCCCGCCAGCGACCGCGGTCCGCGGCCGGCGGCGGGCTCGAACCGGCCGCCGCGTTCGAGGCGGCCGACGTCGTAGAGCCAGCCTGCGTGCACGAGCACGCAGCCCTCGAGCGGAAACGGCAGCCGGCTCTCGATCACCCCGCGAAGCGCCGCCTGGGCGTCGCGCTCGAGCGTGGCCGCGATCACCGCGGGCGCCCCTCGGGCACCGCTGCGAGCCGTCCAATCCGCCTCGAAGAGCCGGCTCGCGTCGGCGGCGATCGGCACGCCCACAAAATCCGCGAGGCCATCGGCATACCGATAGTCGTGGGCACCGAGTGCAGGATGCGGCGTGGGCGAGTCGGTGCCGCCGAGGCCCCGGCCCGCGGCGGCGCACCACGACACGGCGATGTCGGGCTCCTGGGTGGCAGCGGCGGCAGCCGGTGCGGCATCGACGTCGAGCGATACATTGGCGGGCGACCATGTGCCCGTCCACGAGCGTGCGCGCACGAGGCCGCTCACGGCATCGACGTCCACGATGCCGGCCGTCGCTGCGTGCCACTCGGTCCCTTTCCAACGCTTTCCCGCGCCCCAGGCCAGCCCGCTGAACAGGGCGACGATGACGGGCAGCGATATCCACGCGAGCGCCGGCCTCCCGCCGCGTGACGTCAGCCACCAGTCGAGCGGGTAGAGGCAGGCCACGTAGAGCAAACCGAGGCCCGCGATGAGCTCGAAGGGCACCGGCGCGACACCCGAAAACCGGTCGACGGCGGCGCGCAACTGACCGGCGAGATCGAGCGCACCACGGGCCGACTCCCCTGCCCTGCCGCCGGCGGTCGTCCGCTCATGTTGTTCGAGCAACTCGACGAGCAGCGTGTCGGTGCCCGGCCAGGAGCGGAACGCGGGTCGATCGACGTCGATGCCCAGCCAGGTGATCGTGCCGAACCCGCGAACGCTGCGCACGACGAGCGGCAGGTCGGTGGCCGAGCGCCCCTCGAATGCCACCACCGTGCCGTCGAGGCGATCGGTGTCGGCAAGCAGCGGCGCCTGGAGGCCGGCGAGCGCCGCCTTGTCGAGCGGCCGGCCGGCGCGGCCGAACGTTTCGAGCGCTGCCGAACGGCGCAAGGGCACGAGCCGATCGACCCGGCCTGGCTCGCCGAGCGGGCCGGGCAGCCAGCGGGCCGGCGTCGATCCCGGCACCGCCACGCGGGTGGCCGACTCGCCGGCGATGAACACGAGGCTTCCGCCGTCGTGCACCCAGCCATCGATGGCCGCGAGCACGTCTCGCGCGAGGCCATCCGCCGTGTCGGGCAGCGCGTTGCCACACACCATGATGCGATCGACCCCATCGAGGTCGCGGGCCGTGATGCCCATGGCTCCGGCGGCGAGCGCGCGCGGATCGGCGACCCGGATCACCCGCGGCCGGGAGCCGTCCTCGCGGGCCATGAGCCGCGCCGCCCGCTCCGCGGCGTCGAGCTCACCGATCACGAGGATCACCTGCTCGTCGGCGGCGAGTGCCGGCGGGGCCGCGACGAACGTCCGGCTGACGCCGCCACCGTCAGCGGGCCCCTCCACCTGCACGCCCCCTGCGGGCCGGCCGAATCGAGCCCGGAAGCGTAGCCTCGCGGCACCGTCGTCCACCGCGCTCACGACCGCGGGCGAGCGCACCCATTGGCCGTCCGGATCCTCCACCCACACGTGCCACGGGCCACCGGCCGGCTCTGCTTGCGGCAGCGTGACGACGATGGGCGTCCATGTGCCGGTGCGATGCACGCCGCCGAGACCGACCTCCGCGTCGAGCGCGTCGGCCCGCGCGGCTGCGATCCCCGCGAGAGCCGCACCGATGAGGAACGCTCGGCCAGCCCCGCGCATCAGGGCTTCTCCGCGTCGGGGCACGTGCAGGCCCGCTGGCCGCAGCCCGGGCACCCGGTGCCATACTTCGCGGCCACCGCCGCTTCGAGATCGACGTCGACCACGTTGGCGATCGTGGCCAGCCAGGCGAGCACATCGGCGAACTCGAGCGCGAGCTCCTGTTTCGTCGCCGGGCTCGCGGCCCCCGAGGCGTGCGTGCGCAGGGCCGTCGCCAATTCGCCGATCTCCTCCGTGAGCCACATGAACGTGCCCTCGACGCCGCGGGCCGCGTCCTTGTCGTGGTACATCTGGCGGATCTGCGCCTGAAATTCGCGAAGGTTCATGATGCCATGGGCTCGGCGTGCGGGGAGATCGCGACTTTGGAACGGGGCGCGAACCACGGATAGATCGCCGGCACGACGAACGCCGTGAGCAGCGTGGAGGTGACGATACCGCCGATCACGACGGTGGCCAAAGGCCGCTGGATCTCCGCCCCGGAACTCGTGGCCAGGGCCATCGGCAGGAACCCGAGGCTCGCCACGAGCGCCGTCATGAGCACGGGCCGGATCCGCACGTCGGCGGTCGCCACCGCCGCCTCGCGGGCCGAGAGCCCCCCCTGCCGCGCGTGCTCCGCCCCCGACACCCACACGAGCCCGTTGAGCACCGCCACGCCGAACAGCGCCACGAACCCGACGCCGGCGGCGATCGAAAACGGCATCCCACGGAGCGCGAGCGCCGCGATGCCCCCCGATGCCGCCACCGGCACGGCACAGAAGATGAGGGCCGCCAGGCGGAACGACCTGAAGCTCGTGTAGAGCAAGAGCGCGATCAGGCCGAGCACCACCGGCGTGATCAGCAGCAGCCGCCGGCTCGCCGAGAGCAGATTCTCGAAGTCGCCCCCCCAGCCGATCGCGTAGCCGGACGGAAGCTTGACCTGCGCCGCGATGCTCGCTCGAGCCTGCTGCACGAAACTGGCCACGTCGCGGCCGCGCACGTTGGCCGACACGAACGTGCGCCGCCGGGAGTTTTCATGCTCGATCGACGGCGGGCTTTCGTCGATGCGAATGTCTGCCAGCTCGCCCAGCGGCACCGGACGGCCGCCGGTGGCCTCGACGGGGATCTGCGGCACGAGATCCGTGTTCTCGCGCCAGGTCTTGGGAAACTTCACCATCAGCGGAAACCGCGGCCGTCCCTCGTACACGACGCCCGCCTGGATGCCCCCCATCGCCGAGACCGTCTGCATGACGTTGATGCCGTCGATCCCGTGCCGGGCGAGCTGATCCTGCCGCGCGTTGATCCGCAGCGTGGGCACGTTGGCCTGCCAGTCGGCGCGGACGTCGGCAGACCCGGGGATGTCGCGGAGCACGCCCTCGACCTGCTTGCCCAGGTCGCCGAGCATGTCGAGATCGTCGCCGTAGATCAGCACGGCCACGTCGGCCTTCACACCGGCCACCAGTTCGTCGACCCGCATCTCGATCGGCTGGCTGAACCCGAAGTTGGCCCCCGGCACGGCCGTGACCAGGGCCTTCGACATCCGCTCCACGAGCTCGTCACGCGACACGTCTGCCGGCCAGTGGCTGCGGGGTTCGAGCATCACCCACACGTCGGTCTGCTGCACGCCCATGATGTCGTTGGCGATCTCGGGACGTCCCGTCTTGCAGAACACCGTGCGCACCTCGGGAAACTCCCCGAGCACTTTCTCGATCCGCGAGGTGAGCGGCACCGAGTCTTCGAGCGTGGCACTCGGCAGCCGGTTGACCTCGATGAGGATGTCGCCCTCGTCGAGCCGCGGCATGAACTCGGCACCGAGCCGCAGCGCCACCGGCACGCTCGCCGCCACGAGCCCGGCCGCCACGAGCGAGATCACCACGGGGTGGTAGACGGCGAGCCGGGCCAGCGGCCGGTAGGCCTGGTGGAACAGCCGCATGATGAGCGGCTCGTGTTCCTCCTCGCGGGCGAGCATGGTCGCGAGCACCGGCATCAGCGTGAGCGAGATCACGAGCGAGCCGGCCAGCGCGAACAGCACCGTGATGGCCATCGGCCGGAAGAGCTTGCCTTCCGTGCCCTCCAGAAACAGGATCGGCAGATAGACGACGGCGATGATCAGTTCGCCGAACATCGTCGGCCCGCGAACCTCGACGGCAGCGTCACGGACGATGTCGACCTTGGACGCCGTGGACGGGGCGAGCCCGAGTCGGCGCACGCAGTTCTCGACCATGATCACGGAACTGTCGACGACGAGCCCGAAGTCGATCGCCCCGAGGCTCATGAGACTCGCCGGGATGCCCACGGCCCACATCAAATTCGCGGCAAAGAGCATCGAGAGCGGGATGGCGAGCGACACGATCAGCCCGGCCCGGATGTTGCCCAGGAGCACGAGCAACACGCCGATCACGAACAGACCGCCCTCCGCGAGGTTGTGGAGCACGGTGTCGAGCGTGCGGGCGATCAGATCCGAGCGGTCGTAGAGGATCTCGAGGTCGACGCCCGGCGGCAGCGTGCGGCGGACCTCCGCGAGCTTCTCCTTGGCGGCCGTCACCACGCGGCGGCTGTTCTCGCCCCGGATCATCATCACCATGCCCGTGACCACCTCACCGCGGCCGTCGCGGGTGGCCGCGCCCTGGCGCACGAGCGGTGCGACCGCGACCGTGCCGATGTTGCGGATCAGCACCGGCACGCCGCCGGCCGGGCTGCGGACGACCACCTTCTCGATGTCCTCGATCGACTGGAGCAGCGATTCGCCGCGAATGAACCGCTGCTCGCCGTTTTTGACGATGTAGCCGCCGCCGGTGCTGGCGTTGTTGCGCTCGAGGGCCTGGAGCACTTCATTGAGCGAGATGCCGTGCGACGACATCCGGTCGGGGTCGATCTGCACTTCGTAGCTCTTGGCGAAACCGCCGTGGGAATTGATGTCGGTGATGCCGGGCACGGTGCGCATCACCGGCGCGATATCCCATTCGAGGATGCTCCGCAGATCCATCAGGTTCTTCCCGGCGCCCTTCACCTCGAACTGGAGGATCTCGCCGAGCGCCGTGGAGAGCGTGCCCAATTGCGGGTCGGCGTCGGCCTGCGCCATCGCGGCCTTCGCGCCGGGCAGCCGCTCGGCCACGAGCTGGCGGGCGCGGAGGATGTCGGTGCCCTCTCGAAACACGATCGTGACGAGCGAGATGCCCAGCCGCGAGATGCTCCGAATCTCCTCGACGTCGGGCAGGCCGCTCACGGCCAACTCGACGGGGTAGGTGATCAGCCGCTCCACCTCCAGCGGCGGCAGCGTGCCCGCCTCCGTCACGATCTGCACCTGGATGTTGACGAGATCCGGCACGGCGTCGACCGGGATCCGGGTGGCGGCATACAGCCCGCCGAGCGCCATGAGCACGAACAGCGCGATGACGAGCGCCCGATTGGCAAGCGACCACTCGATGACACCTGTCAGCACGAAGGAGCTCCCTTCCACGGGCGGGCGGCTGCACCGTGCCGCATCAGCCCTCGTCCTCGAGCAACAGCTCGCTCTTGAGCATGAACGCGCCGCGGACCACCACCTGCTGGCCCGGTTCGAGCCCGGCCTTCACTTCCAGCCAATCGCCGCTCTCGGCGCCGGTCTCGACGTTCACCCGCCGGTAGCGATTGTCGCCGTCGGGCACGAAGACGAACGCCCGGCCCTCGTGTCGCATCACGGCGGCGGCCGGCACGGTCGGGACGTCGCGCAACTGCCCCTGCGGGAGATCGACCCACACGAACATCCCGGGCTTGTAGTGGGCGTCGTCGTTCTCGAGCTCGGCCACGAGCGGCACGCTCCGCGACTCGGCCTCCACCGTGGCGCCCACATGGTTGATGCGGGCGGTGGTGTTGTGCTCGGCGGCGCCGGGCACGTTGACCTTCACCTCCTGCCCCTCCTCCACCTCGACCATCGTCCACTGCCGTTCGTGGATCTGGGCGCGGACCCAGAGCGTGCCGGTGTCGGCCACGACGAACAGCCGATCGCCCGCCCTCACCCGCTCGCCGCGGGCCACGAAAACATCCTCGACGAGGCCGTCGAACGGGGTTCGCAGCACGAGCGTGCTGAGCGCCCCGGCCTCGCTCTTCTCCCCTTCCACGTCCACCACTCCCTCCGCGGCGCCCTTGCCGCCGACGTCGGCATCGAGCTTGCTGCCCACGAGCGTGCGCAGGTGCTCCTTGGAGATCTGCACCAGCCGTTCGGCCTGCGCGAGCGCCGCGATCGCCCGGTCGCGCTCCTGCCGCGTGAGAAACCGTGCCTCTTCGCAGGCGGCCGTGTAGCTGGCCTGTGCGACCTCGAGGTTGCTCGTCCGCTCCTCGATGATACGGCCGGAGAGCACGCCCCCTTCGCCGAGCTGCCTCGTGCTGGCATTCACCTTCTCCACGAACAACAGCCGCGAGTAGGCCCCCACGATCTTTTCGCGATACGCCCCGAGCAGCCTGCCCTTGAACTGCTGCTCGATCGTCTCGAGCGGCGGATGCGTGGTCAGCACTTCGAGAAGCGCGGCGACGTTGTCCGCGATCGTGGTCGCCCAGTCGGCAGCCTTCTTCTCGATCTCACGGTCGGCTTCCCGCTTTCGCACCTCGTCGCGGGCCATGCCCACGTCGGGACTCGAGACCTCGGCCAGCGAGTCGCCCTTGCCGACCTTCTGCCGTACCTGCACGAACACGCGCGACACGATACCGTCGACGGGCGACGCGTAATCGAGGCGGTAGCGCGCGTCATAATCGATCCGGCCCGGCACCGTGAGATGCTCCCGAATCTTCCGCACTTCGACCGGGGCGAGCGTCATGTCGACCGACCCGGCGTTGCCCGGGAGAAGCGTCACGACGGCATCCGATACGGGCCCGACGCCCGAGTCGGCCGCGGGCCGCGGCTGGTGGGCCTGTTCGTCGACACCGGCAAAGTGGTGCGTGGAAAGCCACCACCAGGCAAGGCCGCCGGCGGCGAGGAACGCGGCGCCCGTGAGGCTACGACGCCAGCGAGCCGGGCGCAGGGCGGCCTGGTGGGGCGGTGAGGCGTGGGTGGAAGCGGTCGAGGACGACATACGAAAAGCCTGCCGCGAAGTGTACCGCGCGTCGAAAGCCGGCGGCGAGAGCAGCGGAGGTTTTGAAGGGCGAAACCTGGCGGTACGATGGAGTTTTCTTGCCAATCAGCAAAGCGTCAGTGAGTCCAGACCGCCCATGACCGCCGGCCGTTCCATCCGGATTTTCGACACGACGCTCCGCGACGGCGAGCAGTCGCCGGGGGCGAGCATGAACCTCACCGAAAAAATGGAGGTGGCACAGGCGCTCGTGCAGCTCGGCGTCGACGTCATCGAGGCCGGGTTTCCCATCGCCTCACCGGGCGACTTCGAGAGCGTGCGCGAGATCGCCAAGGCCGTGCGCGGGGCCGCGGTCTGCGGCTTGGCGCGGTGCAACGACGCCGACATCGACCGGGCCTGGGAGGCCCTCGAGCATGCGGAGACGCCGCGCATCCACGTGTTTCTCGCCACGAGCGCGATCCACCGCGAGTTCAAGCTGCGGATGACCGAAGACGAGATCGTGGCCCGGGCCGTGGCCGGCGTGAAGCGGGCCCGAGCGGTCTGCGGCGACGTGGAGTTTTCGCCCGAGGACGCCGCCCGCACCGAGATCGACTTTCTCTGCCGCGTGGTCGAGGCGGTGATCGACGCCGGGGCGACGACCGTCAACATCCCCGACACCGTCGGCTACGCGACGCCGCTCCAGATGCACCATGTGATCAGGAGCCTCAAGGAGCGGGTGCGCGGCATCGACCGGGCCGTGATCAGCGTCCACTGCCACGACGACCTCGGCCTCGCCGTGGCCAACAGCCTGGCGGCCGTGGAGGCCGGGGCCGGACAGGTGGAGTGCACGATCAACGGAATCGGCGAGCGGGCTGGCAACTGCTCGCTCGAGGAGGTGGTGATGGCGCTGCGGACGCGGCGCGACCACTACGGCTGCGACACCCGCATCGTGAGCCAGCGGCTCGTGCCCACGAGCCGGCTGGTGGCCAACATCACGGGCATCCAGGTGCCGCGCAACAAGGCGATCGTGGGCCGCAACGCCTTCGCCCACGAGGCCGGCATCCACCAGGACGGCATGCTCAAGGAGCGACGGACCTACGAAATCATGCGGCCGGAAGACGTGGGCCTCGAGCGGACCGACCTCGTGCTGGGCAAGCACAGCGGCCGGGCGGCGCTCGCCGATCGGGCCAAGGCGCTCGGCTACCAGCTCACCACGGAGCAGCTGCAGAGCCTGTTCGAGCGGTTCAAGGTGCTCGCCGACCGCAAGAAGGAGATCTACGACGGCGACATCGCGGCCCTCTGCGAATCGCAGTTCGCCGAACTGCCCGAACAGTTCACGTTCGACCGCTACGTGCTCTCGAGCGCGAGCGGCGCGGCGCCCACCGTCGAACTCCACGTGCTCCAGAGCGGCGCGCCCGCATCGGTGACCGTGACGGCGGGCGACGGGCCGATCGACGGCATCTTCCTGGCGATCGAGAAGCTCACCGGGGTGACGACCGTGTGCCGCGACTTCCGCGTGCAGGCGGTGACGGTCGGCAAAGACGCGCAGGCCGAAGTGACGGTGGAACTCGAACGCGCCGGGCAGGTGCAGCGCGGCCGCGGCGTCTCGACCGACTCGCTCGAGGCCTCGGCGAAGGCCTTCCTCGCCGCCATCAACCGCCTCGCCCTCGGCACCCAGCCCCGCCTGCACCCGCACCGGCCGTAGTGCGGCGCACCGTAGCGACAGGCCTCCAGGCCTGTCGGTGGACAGGGCTGGAGCCCTGTCCCTACGTCGACGCCAGGCCTGGAGGGCCGGGTAAGCACCAGCAGACGGAGGTCGGCCAAGGGAAAATGGCACGATGCCATGTTTCCCGCGAAGCCGTAGCGAACGTCCGGCGAGACGGTACGGGGCAACTGCGAGCCGGCACACCTCTACGAACCTTCACCCCGATCGAAACAGCGCCTCCACGCGGGCCCGCTCGCGGTCGATCTGCTCGTCGGTGGCCCCGAGGTGCCCGAGGATGCTCGTCGTCATCGCGAGGGCGACCGCTCCCTCGTCGGCAAACACGTCGGTGGCCCCGGCCTTCCGCACGGCGGGCACCTGACGCACGTATTGCGTGCGGGCCACCACGCGGATCTCGGGATTGAGCTCCCGTGCCCGGCGCACGATCTCCTCTTCGGCCGCTCCCGTCGCCGCGGTGAGCAGCAGGTGCCGGGCCCGCGCGATGTCGGCCTCGGCGAGGATGTCGGGTCGGCTCGCATCGCCATACACGGCCCGCACGTCGAACGTGCGGAGCCGGCGCACGGTGTCGAGGTTGAGCTCGATGACGATCGGCTCGATGCCGTTGTCGAGGAGCAGCTCCGTCACCGTCTGTCCGACCGGCCCGTAGCCGACGACGACGGCCCGATGCGCGGCATCGCCCGACACCTGGTCCATCTCAGCGACAGGCTCCGTCGACGACGCAAACCGCCGGGCGAGCTGCGGCTCGACCAGACGGGCGGCGCGGTAGAGCAGCGGATTGAGCGTGATCGAGGCGATCGATGCGGCCACCAGGGCATCGACCGCGCGGTCGGGCATCGCGCCGAGTTCGCGGGCCACGGCGGCCAGCATGAACGAGAATTCGCCGATCTGGGAGAGGGCCATCGCCACCGGGAGGGCGACGCGCAGCGGGTAGCCTCGCACGAGCGCGATCGCGAGCGCTGCGAGCGGCTTGGCGACCAGGATGATGCCGAGCGTCGCGGCGATCAGCCCGGGCGCCTCGAGGATGGCGCGGGGGTCGAACAGCATTCCGACCGACACGAAGAACAGCACCGCGAACGCGTCGCGCATCGGCAACGCCTCCGATGCGGCCCGCAGGCTGAAGTCGCTGCGGCCCACGATCATCCCGGCGAGAAATGCGCCCAGGGCCATCGACACGCCGAAGAACTTCGCCGACAAGACCGCGATGCCCAGCGCGATCACGAGCACGGCGAGCGTGAACAGCTCGCGCGACCGCGTGGCCGCCACCCGCTCGAGCGTCCAGGGAATCACCCGGCCGCCCACGACCACGAGGAGGGCCACGAGGAGCCCGATCTTGAGGGCTGCCAGACCGAGCGCCGCCGCCACGCCCGCCGAGCCTGTGGTGGCGTTCAGCAGTGTCGGCAGGAGCACCAGCGCCACGACCGTGAGCAGATCCTCGACGACGAGCCAGCCGACGGCGACGTGCCCGGCGCGGGTGTGGAGATCATGGTTGTCGGACAACACCCGGATGAGCACGACCGTGCTCGCGACGGACGTGGCTCCGCCGAAGATGATCGCCGTCGGCCAGTCCCAGCCGACGAACCGGCCAACGAGGGCGCCGAGCACCGTGGCCACGGTGCTCTGGACGAGGGCCCCGGGCACGGCGATGCCTTTCACGGCGACCAGTTCGCGCACATGGAAGTGCAGCCCCACGCCGAACATCAGGAGGATCACGCCCACCTCGGCCAATTGTTCGGCGACACCGTGGTCGGCCTCGAAGCCGGGCGTGAACGGCCCCACGGCGATCCCCGCCAGCAGATAGCCCACGATCGGCGAAAGCCGCAGCGCGTGCGTGACGAACCCCAGGACGAGCGCCGCTGTCAGGGCAGAGGTGAGCGTGAGAATCAGCGTGACGTCGTGCATGGCAGGCGTTGGCTCATATCGCCTCCTTGCCGCGTTCGCCGGTACGGATGCGCACGCACTCGTCCATCGGGAGCACGAAGATCTTGCCGTCGCCGATCTCGCCTTCGTCGCCCGATCGGCCGCCCTTCACGATGGCGGCGATCGTGGGCTCCACGAAGTCGTCGTTGACGGCGATCTGGAGTTGCACCTTGCGGAGCAGATTCACCGCGATCTCGTGACCCCGGTAGGCCTCCGCATGTCCGCGCTGGCGGCCGAAGCCCTGCACGTCGAGCACGGTGAGCCGGAAGACCTCGACATCCGAGAGCGCCTGCTTGACGGCCTCGAGCTTGTTGGGCTGGATGATCGCGATGATGAGCTTCATGGGATGGACTCCACCTGGGCCCCACATCGTAGCGGGCCGTGACGAAGAGCACACTGAGCGGCGAGCGCCGTGCCGAACAGGAGTGCGGCGCTCAGGCACAGGCGGCAAAGCCGCCGCAGTGCCCCGGCATGGCCGCGAGGCCATGCCCACGGCCGGCTGGATGCCGGCCGCGGCGGCTCGGGGCAACCTTGGCTTGCCCCGCAGCCGCCCAAGCCCGCCGGGGGCAGGTTTTCACGCCGCAGCATCCCTCCGGGCCTGCCTCGGCTTACGCGAGTCTCGGCACGATGCCGAGCCTCGCCCGGCATGGCAACCCTTGGCGTTGCCATCGCCGGGCCCAAGCGAAGCGAGGCAGGATGCCGAGGCTTCGCGTATATCCAGAATGCCCCGGCCTGGGTGAGCTAGGCGGAGTGCCCACCCAAGCCGTTGGGGCATCCTTCTGGACGTTACTCGGTCCGCACCATCACGAAGCCGTGGTAGGCCTCGTTGCCGTGCTCTCCGATGTCGAGGCCCTCGATCTCTTCCTGCGGGGCGACCCGCAGGCCGACGAGCGCCTTGATGATGAGCCACGCGATCGCCGACACGGGCACCACGTAGGCACCGACGGCGAGCACGCCCACGATCTGGGCGATCAACTGCTTGGTGCCACCGCCGAAGAACAGGCCGGCCGCCGGGCCGCCGACGGCGGCCGAGCCGAACGGTGTGTTGGCGACGGTGCCGGTGAGGTCGCCCGTCGTAAAGAGACCCACGCAGAGCGTGCCGAAGATGCCGCACACGAGGTGCACACTCGTGGCACCCACGGGATCATCGACCCGGATCTTGTCGAAGAACAGCACCGCGAGCACCACGAGCACGCCGGCGATCGCACCGATGATCGCCGAGCAGGTGATGTTGGTGAACGCGGCACAGGCCGTGATGCCCACGAGCCCCGCGAGGCAGCCGTTGAGCGTCATCCCGATGTCCGGCTTGCCGAGCAACAGCCACGCGGTGAGCGTGGCCGTGAGCGTGGCGGCGGCGGCGGCCATGTTGGTGTTCACCGCCACTTGAGCAGCGAGCGCACCACCGTCGGCCGCGACGCCGAACGTGCTGCCCGGGTTGAAGCCGAACCAGCCGAACCAGAGCACGAGGCAGCCGATGAAGGCGGCCATCATGTTGTGCCCGGGAATCGCATGGACGCGGCCATCCGAACCATATTTCCCGATGCGGGGGCCGAGGATGAGCGCTCCGGTGAGGGCCGCCCAGCCGCCGACCGAATGCACGGCGGTGCAGCCGGCGAAATCCCAGAAGTTCCAGTCCTTCGCGAGCCAGCCGAAGCCCCAGACCCAGTGGCCGGTGACCGGGTAGATCACGAGCGCCATCAGGAAGCTGAAGATGACGAAGGCGTGATACTTGATCCGCTCGGCCACGGCCCCCGACACGATCGTGGCGGCTGTTCCGGCGAACACGAGCTGGAAGAAGAACTTCGTCCAGAGCGGCACGTTCGCCCAACTGAGCGCTCCGTACACGCCCTGATACTTGTCACCCACGGCCGGGCTGTTGTCCAAGCCGCCGACCATCCACGAGCCTGAACTCCCGATCCAGGCGCCGTCGCCGGCACCGAACATGAGATCCCAGCCGAAGAGCCAGTAGGCGAGCGTAGTGGCGGCGAAGACGACGAAGTTCTTCGACAGAATGTTGACGCAGTTCTTCGAGCGGGCGAACCCCGACTCAACACACCCGAAGCCGAGATTCATGAAGAACACGAGCATCCCGCACACGAGCACCCACACGGTGTCGGCCGCCATCCAGAGCTTCGGAACCATTTCTTCAACGGTCGGCGGCGTCGGAGCAGCCGGGGCGGCGACCGCCGCCTGCGAGGCCTCTTGGGCGAAAACGGGCGTACAACCAAACCATGCCGACCCCAGCACGAGGCCCACGGCAAGGCACCAAAGAACACGTGGCGATGAACGCATCATGCGACTCCAGAAGGGATACCAACGTCGGAAGGGGGCACCTCCGCAGGGCCTGGTCCTTCCGTGCATCAGGGACGTCCTGACTGCCTCGAAACCAACATCACTTGCCCACAAGCAAAAGGCGTGCCGAAATCCCAGCCGCAGCCATCAGCCGACCGAGCGAGAGCCGTTCAAAAGGACTCACCGTCCGCTTTTTCAGCCGTTTTTTTTCGTACTCATGCTGGCTGGTTTCTGGCTCAGACGCCGCGGTCCTCCATGTGATCCCGCGCAAGGGCGCGGTTTTGGGGCATCTGCGTGCCCAGGAAACAGGCATGATGCAGGTCGTCTTCCTGCGCTCCGGCACGTTCCCACGCCATGACCACCCTTCTCGACCTCTCGGCGGCGTTCGCCGGCGACCGACCGACGCTCATCTCGCGCCTCGCGGAGTGGTTTCCCGACAGCCTCCGCGGACAAACGCCCGAGTCGGTGGGCCGGATGAGCGTGCGGGGCGGCCGCCGGGCGGCGCTCGAACAGCTCGCTGCCGTCGACCCGGTCGCATATGCAACGACCCGCAACCACGTGGGCGGCGCCGTGACGAAACTCTCACCCTGGATCCGCCACGGCGTACTTTCGCTCGCCGAGGTCCGCGATGCGGCGCTCACCCGCGCACGCGTGCCCGAGGATGCGACGAAACTCGTCTCTGAACTCGGCTGGCGCGACTACTGGCGGCAGGTCCACGCGGCCCTCGGCCCGGCCATCGAGAGCGACATCGAGCCGGCGGCCGCGCGGCGCCGGGGTGGCTGGCCGCTCGATCGGATGCCCGACGACGTGCTCGCGGGAGCCACGGGCCTGGCCTGCATCGACACGTTCGTCCGGCAGCTGCACGAGACCGGCTGGCTCCACAACCACGAGCGGATGTGGCTGGCGTCGTGGCTCGTGCACACGCGTGGCGTGCGGTGGCAGACGGGAGCCGCCTGGTTCATGGAGCACCTGCTCGACGCCGATCCCGCGAGCAACCACCTCTCGTGGCAGTGGGTCGCCGGAACATTTTCCGCGAAGCCGTATCTCTTCAATCGCGAAAACCTCGAGACGTACACATCCGCCGCCCACTGTCCGACGTGCCCCGTGCGCGGCCGCTGTGACGTCGAAGGCACGTACGACGATCTCTCGGCCCGGCTC
Source organism: Planctomycetia bacterium (assembly GCA_037129475.1). GTDB lineage: Bacteria > Planctomycetota > Planctomycetia > Pirellulales > UBA1268 > RGVT01. The sequence goes on from JBAXUY010000027.1 coordinate 21,731, forward strand.
TTCGAACCGGCCGATGCAGGCACGGACCGGCCGCCCCTCCGGATCCCCCCTGCCCCGCCCTGGCGGCCCACCACCGGCGGCGCGCAGCTCCGCCGGCCGCTGGTATGGCTGACGCTCGACGCGCTCGCCGCGACGAGCCCGGCGGTCGTCGCGCACGCCGACGCGCCACGCATCTTCATCGTCGATCCGGAGTGGCTTGCCGCCGAGCGGCCCACGCTCAAGCGACTGGTGTTCATCGGCGAATGCCTGGCCGAGGTGCCTGGTGTCGAGGTTCACCACGGCGATCCGGCCGCCGTGCTCGTCGAGCGGGCCCGCTCGCTCGGCTGCGACGTGGTCGCCGTCGCCGACACGCCCTGCCCGCGCGTCCGCCGGCAGGCCGAGACAGTGACCACGACGCTGCCCGTCGTGGTCGAGCCCTGCCCGCCGTTCTGCCGCCGCGACGGCGTGCGCGACCTCGGGCGGTTCTCTCGCTATTGGTCGAAGGTCGGGGCCTCGTCGCTCGTGCCCACGTCCCACCAGCGCTGATTCGCCGTCACGTGTGCGAACAACTCCCACGGCCAGGCTCGAGGCGGTGCGACGTCGCACTCGATCCGTGTGCCCGTCGCCGGGTGTGGAAATCCCAGCCGGGCGGCATGGAGCGCGAGCCCGGCATCACCCGGCCCACCGTAGAGACGGTCGCCGACGATCGGCGCGCCCAGCCACGCGAGATGGGCGCGCAACTGATGCGACCGCCCCGTGACGGGCTCGAGCACGAGCAACTCGAGCCGTCGCCCAGCGTCGTCGATGCGCGCGAGCCGCCGCCAGCGCGACTCGGCACGACGTCCGAGGATCGGATCGACCCGTTGCCGGGGCGGTCGGAGCGGATCGGCGGCGAGCGGCAGGTGAATCGTGCCGTGGTCGTTCGGCAACCCGCCGGAGACGACGGCGAGATACGTCTTGGAGACGCGCCGTCCTTCGAACGCCCGGCCGAGCGCGGCACGCGCCTCCGGCGTACGGGCGAGGGCCAGCAACCCCGATGTGTCACGGTCGAGGCGGTGCACCGCCTCGACGACGCCGAACTCCGCCACGAGCCGCTCCGCGACGCTCGGCGGATCGAGCGGCGTGCGGGCCGGCACGCTCGGCATCCCTGCGGGCTTGTCGACCACCACCACGTGGTCGTCGACGAAGATGATTGGCAGGGTGGCCATCCGTCGAGCACGCCCCAGACCTTCGCGTGTGTCAGGCCTAGAGCACGCCGATCGCCTCGACCCAGCGGCAGAGTTCCTCCGCCGGCGGATCGTCGCCCAGCACGTCGGGCAGCAGTCCCACCTGGTAGCCGTTGTCGTCGAGCACGGTCCGATCCGCATCGACTTTCGGCGGGCCGCCGGCGAGTGGCACTGCGAACATCACCCAGCGGCTGCGGCCCGGCTCCGTCGGCTCGATCACCGCCTGCCGCGGCAGGGCCGCGTCGAGCAGGGCCACCCCACGCACCGCCGGCCCCAGCGCCTCGGCGACCAGCCACACGAAGGAGCCGCCCGGCCCGCGGCCCGCGACGGCGATGCGTGAGGCATCGACGGGCCGCCGCGACCGCAACGAGTCGAGAGCCCTGGCCACTCCGCGGATGTCGTCCCGACCCCAGCGCTGCGGATCGGCCGCCGTCGGCAGCACGACGGCGATCCGATGACGGGCTGCCGCCTCCAGCCACGGATCAGCCGCCTTCGCGCCGGCGGGCCCATCAGCCACGCCGGGCGGCGGGCCGCAATAGACGAGCACCCCCAGCGGCCCTGCCTTTGCGTCCGGCAGGACGACCAGCGGCGGCCGAGCAACCTCCGCCGCCTCGAGACGCTCGACCGTCGCGGGGGCGACGGGCTCGGGCAGAGGCACGGCATCGGCGGGCACCACGCCTGGCAGCGGTGCTGCCACCAGGTCGACGGTGCGTTCCGTGGTGCCGCGACGGATCGTGACCGTGAGCGAGCGGCCCGCTTCCGAGCCACCGATCGCACCGGCGAGAAGCGCTGCCGAGTCGACGGGCTGTGACGACCCATCCGCCTCGGAGACCGACAGCACCCGGTCGCCACGCTCCACGCCAGCCACGGCCGCCGGCCCATCGGGCCAGACCCACGCCACTTCGACGCCGGCACCTGCGGAGCCGTCATCCGCCGCGCTCCGCGCCGGCACGACACCGATCATCGGCCGCCGCCACGGCGGCAGCGACTCGGCGAGTGTGGCCTGCGCCGTGATCCGCTCACGGCCCTCGCCGCTGCGCCGCTCGACGACGAGATCGATCGTGTCGCCCGCGTACTTCGGGGCGAGGACATTGCGCAGTTCGGCGATCCGCGTCACCGGCCGTCCGTCGGCAGCGACGATCGTGTCGCCCGTCCGCAGGCCGGCCCGGGCGGCGGGTGAGCCGGCCCGACAGGTGGCGATCGTGGCCGGCGCGGTGAAGGGATCGCGGGCGGCATATCCGATGCCCAGGATCCCAGGGGCGAGGGCGCGGCCTTCCCGCAGATTCGGGAGCACCCGCAGGATGTCGGCGAGCGGCACGGCGAACCCGATGCCGGCGTCGTAGAGCTCCGTGCCCGACGTCATGCCGGCCGTGTCCGCAGGCAGCGGCGCGAGGATCCCGATCACGCGCCCGCGGATGTCGACGAGCGGCCCGCCGTAGTTCGCCGGCGAGACCGACGCATCCGTCTGCACGGCCTTGCCCCACGCGCGGCTGGTGGCCGAGAGCACGCCGACCGCGACGCTCGGCGTGGCAGCGTCCCAGGTGCGGCCGATGGCAAGTGTCCACTGGCCCACCGCCAGATCCGCGCGGGGAGCCGGCTCCGGCACCACGAGCTCGGCAGCCGCGGACGCATCGACCTCAAGCAGCACGAGCCCGCGCGAAAGATCGCGACCGACGACCCGCCCCGCCGCACGGCGGCCGCTCGGCAGCACGACGATCGCCTGTGCCACGTCCTTCGGCACGGCGAACGACGTGGTCACGATCCGCCCATCGGCAACGACCGTGCCGGTCCCCGGCCCCGCCGCCGGAGTCGCCTCCGCAGACGCGCCCAGTTCGGCCGTCGAGAGGCCGGCCGGCTCGATCCGGACGACCGCCCCGGCCACCCGCGCGACCGCCGCCTTGAAGGCCTCCTCCTCGAGACCGCTCGGATCGTCGGGCCGGGCGGGAGCGTCGGGGCACCACATGGCCCCGCACACCGTGAGGGCCAATGCCGCCCCGACCATGCGCATCGACAGGGTCATGGCCGTGCTCCCGCCGGACGTGGCCCAAGGTCGCAGTCGACGAGCACTCCCTGCCGCACCACCGTGACCCGTACCGGATCACCCTCGGGCACCAGTGCCAGCGCCTGCCGCACCGCGGCCCGCGATGCGACGGCGCGGCCGTTGACGGCGACGAGGAGGTCGTCGGGCACGAGTCCGGCCCGCGCGGCCGCCGATCCGGCACTGACCGATTCGACGAACGGCGGCGTCTTGTCGAGCAGATCGGGGACGAGGATCACGCCGAGCGCGAGCGGATTGAAGACCGCCGGCGCCGCGTCGGCCGGGGGCGGCGCGACGGCCTCGCCCGCCAGCATCTGCCGATAGCTGCGGATCACCTCGGCCGCCGGCAACGCATAGTTCAGCCACACGCCGCTCGCGGCCGAACGCAGTTCCTTGCCGAGCAGACCCACGAGCCTGCCCTCCCGGTCGACGAGCGCACCCCCGGGCGAGCCGGGGTTGTTGGTGGTGCAGTCGAGGATGTACACGTCGCCGCGAAACGGCGCCTCGTAGGCTCCGCGCCGGGCGGCCAGGGGAACGAACGCGGCGATCACGCCGTGTTGAACACTGACCCGCTCGTCGCCCACCGCGACGCCGAACAGGTTCGACAGCGCGAAGATCCGGCTGCCCACGGCCAGCGGAGCGGTCTCGTCGAGGACGAAGGCCGGCAACTCCTCACCGTCGATCGTGAGCACGGCGAGTTCGCGCTGTGGGTCGATTCCCGTGAGCGTCGCGCGATACCGCCGGCCGTCGTCGAGCACGCAGTCGATCACCTCGGCGTCGAGCACCGTGCTCATCACGGTCACGACGTGTCCATCGGGCGAAACGAGCACGCCGCTCTGGTAGGCCTCGAGTCCACGCACGCCGCCCGCACCGTACACCTTGACCACCTTCCGGGCTGCGGCCGCGATCGTCTCACCGGGCACGGCGGCGAGCGCCCGTGTGTCACACGCACCCGCTGTCGCCACGGCGAGGATCGCCACGCCGACCATCGTCCACGGGTTCAGGCCGGGCCGTCCGGTGGTCATGAGGTTTCTCCAGCGGCCTGCGGGGCGGCGGGCTCGAAGCGGACATCCTCGACGTGGAAGATGCCGAAGAGGGTGTCGCCATGCCGGACCTCGATGACCGCGGGCATCCACGGCAGACCATCCGGCCGCGGTGTCAGGCGCACGTCGCATGGATCGGCATCGGGAACGGGCCACAACTCGATGCCGATCACACCGCCGTCGGCCGCCACGGCAAACCGGGCCTCGACGGCGGATGCGGCGGTCTCGAGCACGTCCACGAGGTCCACCGTGGCGAACTCGCCGAGTTCGCCGGGGTCGCGCGGCTGCGTGCCCCAGTAACTCGTGCGGCCGAGGTGTGCGGGCCCTTCGATCACGAGACGGCGCCACAGCAGGAGCGCCGCCAGCATGCCACCGCTGCCGGGCGGGCCGGGGTCGGCGTCCAATTCCCCCGTGGCATCCACCTCGGTCGTGCCGGTGGGAAGGTCGATCACACCGCGATCGGAGGACAGCTCGATCCGAAACGGCGCGCCCGAGTCGAGCCGGCCGCTGATCACCCACGCACCGGCGGTTGCCGCCGATTCCGCCGACACCGCGATGCCCGCCGCCACCCGATCCCGCTCGAGCAGGTTGAAATGGTGATTCGTGAATCCGCCGCGGGCTTCATAAAGATGCTTCACCGCGTCGGGCAGCGGTGCCGGCGCCGGGCGTGCCGGCGGCGGGCCCCCGTCCGGCGATGGCCCCTTCGACTCGGCCTCCCCGGCGGCGACCAGTTTGGCGAGCTCCGTCGGGCGGTGCAGGCCCGCGAGCCGCACCAGGGCCTCCATGCGGCGGCCCGATCGACGGAACACGACGGGCACCCGCCAACCGGCCGGCAGCGTGCCGAGCACGTTCTTGAGCGCGTTGACCGTGCGCACGGAACGGCCGGCGAGGGCCACGATCTCGTCGTCGTAGCGGAGTCCGCGCCGATAGGCATCGGACGATTCGAGGATGTCGGACACCACCACGCGTCCATCTTCATCGGTGGCGACCGTGGCCCCGAGCGTCGCATGATCGACGAGCCGCCCCCCTTTCAGGAAGCCGAGAAAGTTCCGCAACTGATTGGCCGAGATCGCGTAGCCGACCCCGACGTTGACCCGGCCGCGTTTCTCGAACGACGCCCGGCCGTTCACGCCGATCAGCCGGCCTCGCGCGTCGAACAGGCCGCCGCCGGAGTTGCCCGGGTTGATGGCGGCGTCGACCTGCAGGCAATCGGCATACTCGAGGATCGTGCCGGCCGGAAACTGGTAGCGATGCACCCCCGACACGATCCCGGCACTGATCGACGGCCGCAGGTCGGTGGCGAGCAGGAAGGGATTGCCGGCAGCGAAGCAGAAGTCACCCACCTCGACAAGGTCGCTGTCGGTCAGTTCCGCGAATGGAAAGTCGTCGCGACCGACGAGTTTGACGAGTGCGACGTCGCCGGTGGGGTCGAGGCCCACCAGGATGGCGTCGTACATCCGGCCGTCGGCGAGGCCGCACTTCATCGCCACGCCGGCCGGTTGCACGACGTGAAAGTTCGTGAGGGCATAGCCGTCGGGGCTGATGAGCACGCCCGACCCACCCCCAGCCTCGCCCGCGAAGATGGCGACGGCGGCCTGCGCCCCCCGCGCGATGGCATCGATTCGCTCTCGTTCCGCGGCGAGCACCGGCTCGGGCACGTCCGTCGCCCACGCCGGCACGGCAAGCAACGCGGAGATCACGGCTGCTGCACACAGTCTGCTCGGCCGCCATCGAATGAACTGGTTCGTGCGCGTCATTGCTCGATCGCAGGCTCCTCGAACCGCACCGCTCCAGCCATCGCCCCCGCCGGACCGAAGTCGACCGTGATGCCGAGCCTGCGGCCACCCGCCACGTCGAGAACCACCTGCGCAGGTTCCTCGCCCGACACGACCTGCTCGAAGACGCGGCGGTCATCCACCGTGATCGTCACCAGCGCCGGGGCAACGCCCGCATCACGCGTGACAGCCGAGCGGAAACGGCGGGCACCCGGCGGTATCCTCCACACCGCAACGGTGCGCGGGCGCACGACGAGCCCGGGCTTTGCATGACGGGCATCCGCTGCCACCGGCCGCGGCGCGAACGAGGCGGCCAACCCTTCGATCCGTCCGAGGGCGCCGAAGAAGGGCTCGACCTCGAGTCGCTCCGGGGCGACGGTCGTGAGCAGGGTCGTGCGGCCGGCAGCATAGTCGATGCGCCGCAGCGCCTCGGCCGGCATCACGATCCGACGGTCGGCGGCGGTGTCGTCGAGCCGGAGGCCGGTGGCGGTCCAGGCGACCGTGTCGGCCCGCAGGCTGCCCCCGTCGACATCCACCAGCGTGCGGCCGATCGGCAGCGCCGCGTCACCCCGCAGCCAACGCAGCCCGACCACCTTCGATCGCTTCACCGGGATCGTCTCGTCGTCGAGCACCACGGTGACGCTGTCGGGGCCGATCGCCGAAATCGCACACTCGACGAATTCGAAACCGTCGGGCTTTCCGATCACGACGAGGTCGCTCGTCGTTCCCTCGGGCACCGCGTCGACCCACGACGCGGACACCGCCTCATCCCCGGGCCGCCACTCGACCGCACGGATGCGCGAGAGCGGCAGTTCGATGCGTCCCGTCGGGCCGCCGAGCGTGGCCGCGTCGCCACTCCACGAGAACTCGTCGCCGACGAGCGACGTGTCGTCGGTCAGCATCACGCGGACGCGGCCGCGGGGAGCCGCGGGCGGGGCGGCGCTGCGACCGACCGTCCGCACCCGCTCGAGCGGGATCGACGCCGCAGTGCCGTCCACGCCGGCGACCCGCAGATCGGCGGCGGCGATCTCGACGAGCGTGCCCTCGCGGGCCGTGCCGTCGTCGAGTTCGACACGCACCGCGACACCGTCGGCGGCCCGCGCCGGCGACGCTGCGAGGCACGCAGCCATCAACGCGGCGTGGCGAACAACCCGCAGGGCACGACGAAGGCGCATCGACATCGGCTCGTTCCTCGGCAGCGGCCGGCTAGGGGGCATCCGCCCCCGCCGCGAGCCGCTTGAAATACTGTTCGATGGCCTCGCGATAGTGGGCCGGGAACTCGCGGCCGATCTGCTGGAGCGCCTCGTCGCGCTGATGAGGCGGCAGATTGCCCCACCCGTCGGTGCCGCCGAGATCGCGGCGGGCAACCTCGCCAGGCCCCTTGCCGTCGGCGATCCGACTGTCGTCCATCGGCTTGCCCTGGCCACCCCGTCCCGAGCCGCCTCCTCCGCCGCCGCCCGATTGGCACTGCTGCTGTTGCTCCTCGAGTTTTGCGATCAGCTTGTCGAGCGACTCGATCACGCCATCCTGCACGGCCCGCGTGCGCGGGCCGGCCCTGCCCTGGTCGAGACGCCGGGTGATGTCGCGCATCCGACGGGCGATGTGGTCGAGCGACTCCTCCTCGAGCGCGGCGATGTCGGCCCGGAGCAGCCGCGCCACCCGCTCATACCGCACCGGAATCTCACCCGCGCGTTCGAGGAGACGGTCGAGCGACTCGAGGGCCGCATCGGCATCGAGCAGCCAGTGCTCGCAGGCCGCACGGTGAAACAGCAGTGCGGCGGGATCGACGGCCGTGGCGAAGTCGAGGTCGGCAAGCAGGGCGCGGCCGTCGTCGAACCGATCACGACGCACGCACTCGCGGCCGAGCCACAGGCTTGCCACGTCGCGCTCGAACGGATCGACCGCCGTGTCGGCGAGCCACGCATGGTCGGCATCGACGTCTTGCAGGATCGCGGCGCACCGCGGATCGGCTGCGGCACAGGCCGCCATCACGCGGTCGAGCAGATCGGGCACGGCCGTGGCATCGCCCCAGGCACGCCGCGCGGCCTCACGCGATTCTGGCGCGGCCGGGCTGCGCTCGAGCCAGTCGAACAGCCGCCGCTGCACGTCGGCTGGAGTCGGAATGCTCCACGTGGGCTGCCGCTCGAGGTCGCGCTCGGCATCGGCGGCGGGAACCTCGGCCCGCGCGGTGGCCGCGATCCCAGCCACCGCGGCGAGGACGAGACACACGAGCGTGCGGAAGAAAGCTCCCATAGCGTCCCTCATCATACCCGCCAGCGGCCGAATAGTCGCCGGCTCGCAGAAGCCCCTGATCGTCTGGCCGGAGGTTCGGGGCGTTGGGGTGGAAGCCGGCTCAGGGCTGCCCCGTACCGTCTCGCCGGACGTTCGCTGCGGCCCTCGTGGCCTCCGCTCACTCGGATGTGCCTGCGCTTGCCAGAGCGCATGCGCTGCGCCATCC
>JBAXUY010000270.1:0-2024 GCA_037129475.1 Planctomycetia bacterium
TGGATCGCGATCCCGGTTCCGGTGGAGGAGACCCAGACGCCGTTGGTGGCGTTGCCAAGGCCGAGGGCATTGCTCGCTGTGGTGCCGATGAAGTTGCGATCGGCCAGGGCGGCGCCGCCGATCGTGACATTCGACGCGGTGTCGGTCACCCGGATGCCGTCGGCGGTGCTGCGGGTGATGGTGTTGGCCGCGACAGCCACGTTCTTGGTGGCCCCGGTCACGAGGATGCCGACGGCGTTTTGCAGGAGCTCGCTGCCGCGGATCGTCGTGGCGGTGCCGCCCGTGGCGTCGGTGCCGCTCACGCGGACGCCGGCGGTCGTGTTGTTGGCGATCACGTTGCCGGCACCGACGGCGTTGCCCACCCCCGCCCCGGCGATGTCGATGCCGACGGCGTTGCCGAGGGCCAGGCGGGCGGAGTTGGTGCCGATCAGGTTGCCGGTGATCGCGGCATTGGCCACCTTGGCCCCGAGCCGGATACCCGCGTCGGTGCTCTTGACGATCGTGTTGTCGGTGATCGTGAGGCCGGTGATCGACTTCGTGGCCCCGCCGGCCGTGTTCTGGGCGAGGATGCCGAACTTGTTGGCGGCCACGACGCCGCTGGTGCCCGTGCCGAAGAGGTTGCCCTGGATCGTGACGCCGGTGATGTTGGCGCTATCGGCCGTGGGGGCGATCTCGACCGCCGCGCCTCGGGAGAACCCGTAGAACGCCAGGCCCCGGAGCGACGAGCCGGAGGCCGTGGAGGCGCCGTTGGTCGTGAGCCGGAAGCCGCTGGAGCTCGTCGAGGTGAGCTTCGAGCCGTCGATGTTGACCCGGGAGCCGAGCGCGAGCGCCCCGGTGGCGACGTTGATCCGCTGGGTGCCGTCGATCGAGAGCGGCTTCGAGATGTCGATCGTGCCGGTCAGTTGGATGGGGCTGGAGACGGTGGTCGAGAAGGCCACGCCCGCCGAACCGCCCACGATCGTGGCGGAACTGGCGTCGGCGACGGCCTGGGCCAGCGAGCCCGCTCCCGTGGCGGCCGTTCCCGTGACGGCGAACGTGACCGTGCCCGTGGTCTCGTAGGTGGTCGCCTTGCCCGGGCCCACGGTCGGTGCGGAGACGACGACAACGCTGTTGGAGCCGGTGCGGAGCGTGACGTTCCCCGCGGCCGAGAGCACGGTGCCCGCGGTGGGCACGAGGAACACGGTCTTCGAGCCCAGGAGCGTGACGTCGAGGTTGCCGCTCGCCTTGGCCGTGACACCCGTGGCCTGGAGCGTCGCCGTGAGGTTGCCGCCACCGGCCGTGAGCGAGGTGGTGGCCGCCTTGACGTCGGGCGTGGGGCCCTTCTGGGTGCCGTTGATCGCGCCGGTCGCCAAGAGCGTGACCACGTCGCCGTCGGCCACGATGCTGCCGGCGGTGAGGCCGATGTTCTTGCCCGTGCCGGTCGTGGTGATCGACACGTTCTTGCCCGAGCCGATCGCCTGCACGCTCGTCACGGTCACGTTGTCGTTGTTGGTGACCGTGACGCCGCCGTTGGCGGCCAGGAGGCTCGTGAGCGTGACGGCCTTGCCCGTCTGGGTGATGGCGATGTCGCCGGAGGTGCTTGCGGCGGTGAGCGAGTTGGCGGAGGTGTTGGCGACGATGCCGGTGGTGGCGGAGAGGGCGAGGGCGTCGGCCTTGAGCGAGCCGGTGCCCGTGGTGATGCCGCCGGTCTTCACCGAGAGCGAGATGTCGTCGGTGGCGGGGTTGCCCACCACGATGCCGGCCGCGCCGATGTTGAAGCTCTTGTCGTTGCGGATCGTGATGTTGCCGGCGGCGGTGGACGCCGTGAGTGAACCGGCCGAGGTGTCGACGTCGAGGTTGCCCTTCGCGAGGAGCTTGATGCCCACGGTAGCGCCCGAGATCACGCCGCCGCTGGAGTCGAGGTTGCCGGCGGTGAGTGTGATGCCCACCGTGCCGGAGGCCTTGATGCCGTCGGCGCCCACCCCGAGGCCGTTGGCCTCCACCACCGTCACGTTGCCGCCCGACGACACCGCCGAGAGCGTCGT
>JBAXUY010000271.1:0-1961 GCA_037129475.1 Planctomycetia bacterium
GCCGGCGTCTGGGCGCACCACGTGGCCCGCTTCGCCGGCACCGTCGACGAGGACGATATTCGCGAGGCCGTCAACGCCGCCGCGGCGATCGGTGACGACCGCATCCAGCGCCAGTCGCAGGGCTACGTCGTGCCCGACGCCTTCACGCACGGCTCGAGCGACCAGCGGGTGCGGTGGTTTCTCTACGGGCTGAAGACGGGTGATCCGCGACTCATGGATCGGGCGTTCGAAGTCGATTCACCGTAGACTGATGGCATGCACATCCTCCTCACCGGTGCGACGGGTTATGTCGGCGGCGTGCTCCTGCCGGAACTCGAGCGCCGTGGGCATCGGGTGCGATGCCTCGCGCGGCGGCCGCACAAGCTCGACGGAAAGACGGGACCGACGACGGAGGTGATGGCCGGCGACGCGTCCGATCCGGCCGATCTGGCCCGGGCGTGCGTGGGGATCGACGTGGCCTACTGGCTCGTCCACTCGATGGAGAGCGGCGTCGATTTCGAGCGGGCCGACCGGCTGGCGGCGGAACGCTTCGCGTCTGCCGCGAAAGCGGCCGGCGTGAAGCGGATCGTCTACCTGGGCGGCCTCGGCGCCGACGACGACACGCTCTCGGCTCACCTCCGCAGCCGGCACGAGGTGGGCGCGATCCTGCGGGCGAGCGGGCTCGACGTCGTGGAGTTCCGGGCGTCGATCGTCGTGGGGGCGGGCAGCTTCTCGTTCGACCTCGTGCGCACGCTCGTGGAACGCCTGCCGGTCATGATCTGCCCGGCCTGGCTCGCCACGCCCACGCAGCCGATCGCGATCGCCGATGTGGTGGCGTATCTCGCCGCAGCCGCCGACCTACCGCCCGGTGGAGCCCGGATTTTCGAAATCGGCGGCCCGGACAAAGTCTCGTACGGCGCTATCATGCAGGAGTATGCCCGGCAGCGGGGCCTGCACCGGCTCATGATCCCGGTGCCGGTGCTCACGCCGCGATTGTCGAGTCTTTGGCTCAAGCTCGTGACACCGCAGTATTCGAAGGTGGGACGCAAGTTGATCGACGGACTGAAGAACCCGACGGTCGTCACGAATGACGCAGCTCTGCGTGAGTTCGCGATCCGTCCCCGCGATCTCGTCACGGCCGTGCGCGAGGCGCAGTATCAAGAAGACACGACGTTCGCGGGCAAGCGGTGGGCCGATCTGGCCGATGTCGAGGATCTGCCCCACCGCTACGGCGGCCGAGCCGAAGGCACGCGGCTCGTCGATCATCGCCACACCGTCGTCGCGGTCGAACCGGCCCGCGCCTTCGCCGCGATCGAGCGGATCGGGGGACCGAACGGCTGGTATGCCTGCAATTGGCTCTGGACGGTCCGCGGCTGGCTCGACCGCCTCATCGGCGGCCCCGGCATGTCGCGCGGCCGCCGCGACCCCGCCCGGCTCGTGACGGGCGACACGCTCGATTGCTGGCGGGTGGAGCTCTGCGAACCGCCACGCCGGCTGCGGCTCGCAGCCGAAATGAAGATGCCCGGCCGCGGCTGGCTCGAATTCGAGGTCGTCCCGCGCGATGGCGACGTGACGATCCACCAGACGGCCGTCTTCGATCCGAAGGGGCTCGGCGGCCTCGCCTACTGGTACGCGATCTGGCCGCTCCACGAGCTCGTGTTCAAGAACATGCTCGCCGGCATCGCCCGCCACGCCGTCCGCGGCACGTAGGACAGGCGTCAGCCTGTCATACCTTGGCGTGCCCAAGCCGGCTTCGGGTTCCCCGTATCCCGTCGCCGGACGTTCGGCAATTGATAACCACCCGGATTCGGAGCCGGCGGTAGGCATGCTCGAATCCGGTCGTGTTGAGAGTACATGACTCGTGGGTTTTGATCAGACGCCGATAGTCCTCAACGACTCCCTTCTTCTGCGCGTGCCCACCGACCGTCTCCGCCGAACGTTCTCGGCGCTGTAGCGACAGGCCTCCAGGCCTGTCGATCGAC
>JBAXUY010000272.1:0-1950 GCA_037129475.1 Planctomycetia bacterium
GTCGAACGACAGAGCTGGAGCTCCGTCGCTACGGCGTCGAACGACAGAGCTGGAGCTCCGTCGCTACAATCCGCCGCATGAACATCGTCATTCTCGACGCCTACACCGCGAACCCCGGCGATCTTTCCTGGGATGCACTCGCAGCGATCGGGCGGCTCGCCGTGCACGACCGCACCGATGACGCCGACATCGTGGCCCGGGCTCGCGACGCCGAGGTCGTGCTCACCAATAAAACCGTGCTCTCCCGCGACGTGATCGCGGCGCTTCCCACGCTGAAGTACATCTGTGTGCTCGCCACGGGCTACAACGTCGTCGACGTGGCCGCGGCCAGGGAACACGGAGTGACCGTGTGCAACGTGCCGGAGTATTCCACGCCCAACGTCGCCCAGGCCGTGTTCGCCCTGATCCTCGAACTCACCAATCGCACCGGCCACCACGACCGCACCGTGCACGAGGGCCGCTGGGCCGCCTGCGAAGACTTCTGCTACTGGGACGGCGACCTCGTGGAACTCGCCGGCCTCACGCTCGGCATCGTGGGCTACGGCCGGATCGGGCAGGCCGTGGCCCGCGTGGGGCGGGCGTTCGACATGCGGATCCTCGCGCACCGCCGGGCCGCCGTCGGCACGATCGAGGGAGGAGCATACGCCGACATCGACCGATTGCTTGCCGAAAGCGACATCGTGAGTCTGCACTGCCCCCTCACGCCCGACACGAAGGAGCTCGTGAACGCGGCCCGGCTGGTGACGATGAAGCGGACGGCTTTCCTGATCAACACGGCCCGCGGCGGACTCGTGAACGAAGCCGACCTCGCAGCCGCGCTCGATGCCGGCACGATCGCCGGAGCCGGGCTCGACGTGCTCACCGTGGAGCCGCCCGCGGCATCGAATCCGCTCTTGAAGGCGAAGAACTGCGTGATCACGCCCCACATCGCGTGGGCTACACGCAATGCGCGGCGCCGGCTGATCGACGCGACGGTGGCGAACGTGCGGTCGTTTCTCGGCGGGACGCCGCGCAACGTGGTGGGCACGTAGCGACAGAGCTCCAGCTCTGTCGAATAAGTCGATTCGACAGGCCTGGAGGCCCGTCGCTACGGTGCGTGTCGCTACGGTTCCTCCGGCTTCGGCTCCACCACCGTCTTGCCGCGGCGGGTGACCGTGAGCGGAATCGACCCCGCCACCGGCACGCGGAGGCCGTCGGCCACGAGCGTGGCCGAGAGCGTGAAGGGGAGGGCGTCGCCATCCTCGGCGAGCCCGCCCTGGGCGAGGAGGGCGTCGAGATAGGGCTTGAGCGCCCCACGGATCGTCTTGTCGGTGGCCGGCCGCGACGTGTCGCCCACGAGGTTGCGCAGGTCGCCCCCTGCGATCACGTAGGCGCTCGCGCGGGGGTCGAACGCCAGCGGGTCAAACGAAAACTCCGCCGCCGTCGCCCCGGTCGACTCGTCGCGAAGCATGAACTGCAGCACGCCCTTCGCAGGCGGCACGAACACCTCGGGGGCGCGGATCGCGAGCCGGTCGCCTTCGGCCGCGAAGAATTCATCGATCCGGGCAGCCTCCGCCTTCGTGCCCGCGGCCTTCGCGACCGTGAACGTGAGCCGCAGCGCATTCGCATCGCCAAACGCGAGCATGCAGCCCGCGTCGGCGCCGCGGCCGCGGCGGGCGACCGGCACGAGCAGATGGCTCGTGACGCCGTAGGGCGTGGCGAGGTGGATGTCGACGAACTCGCGGCCGTGGCAGTCGGTGGTGCAGGGCGGAGTGGCCGGTGCGAGTGGCTCGAGCGGAGCGGGCAGTGGCTCCGCGACGTAGCGACAGGCCTCCAGGCCTGTCGACCGACAGGGCTGGAGCCCCGTCGCTACGGCTGTCGACCGACAGGGCTGGAGCCCTGTCGCTACGGCTGTTGACCGACAGGGCTGGAGCCCTGTCGCTACGGCTGTCGACCGACAGGGCTGGAGCC
>JBAXUY010000273.1:0-1938 GCA_037129475.1 Planctomycetia bacterium
TGAAGGTGATGCCGACCGACTACAAGCGAGCGCTCGCGGAACTCCGCAAGCTCGCCGAACAGGATCAAGCGGAAGCAAAGCAGAAAACGAAGGACGCAGCGACCTTGTAGGTGCAGAGTGGCACTCTGCACACGCACAAACCCGCATTCCGCAGATTACCAATCTGCGGCTACAAAAAACCAACCAACAAAGTAGGTGCAGAGTGGCACTCTGCACACAGAGACATCGAGGCAAGGAGTTGACCACCAATGGGTGAGCCGCGCGGATTCATGAAGTACAAGCGTCAGGTGTCGGGCTATGCCCCGGTGACCGACCGCCTCAAGCACTACAACGAGTTCCTCACGATCCTCGCCCCGGAGGAGGTGAAGACCCAGGGCGCCCGTTGCATGGACTGCGGCGTGCCCTTCTGCCACACCGGCTGCCCGCTCGGGAACATCATCCCCGACTTCAACGACCTCGTGTACCGCGAGCAGTGGCACGAGGCCAGCCAGCGGCTCCACGCCACCAACAACTTCCCGGAGTTCACCGGCCGGGTCTGCCCCGCCCCCTGCGAGGCGGCCTGCGTGCTCGGCATCAACGAGGATCCTGTCGCGATCAAGCAGATCGAGATGACGATTGCCGACCGGGCCTTCGACGAGGGCTGGGTGGTGCCGGAGCCGCCGGCCGTGCGGACGGGCAAGCGGGTGGCGGTCGTGGGCAGCGGGCCGGCGGGCCTCGCGGCGGCGCAGCAGCTCAACCGGGCCGGCCATCTCGTCACGGTGTTCGAGCGGGCCGATCGGCCGGGCGGACTCCTCATGTACGGCATCCCCGATTTCAAGCTCGAAAAGTGGCGGGTCTGGCGACGGGTCGAGCAGATGGAGGCCGAGGGGGTCGAATTTCGCTGCGGCGTGAACGTGGGGGCTGACATCAGCACGCAGAAGCTCACCGATGAGTACGACGCGATCGTGCTGACGGGCGGCGCCACACTCGGCCGCGACCTGCCGATCCCGGGTCGTGAGCTCGCGGGCGTGCACTACGCGATGGAGTTCCTGCCACAGCAGAACAAGCGCAACGCCGGCGACGACGTGCAGGGCCAGATCGTGGCCGAGGGCAAGGACGTGATCGTGATCGGCGGCGGCGACACGGGCAGCGACTGCGACGGCACGAGCAACCGCCAGGGCGCGAAGAGCCTCACGCAGTTCGAGCTGCTCCCTCAGCCACCGGATCTGGGCAAGTATCCGCGGCGCGCGGAGCGGCCTGCGAACAGCCCGTGGCCTCTCTGGACGCAGATGCTACGGACGAGCTCGTCGCACGAGGAGGGCTGCCGCCGCGAGTTCGGCATCCTCACGAAGGAGTTTCTCGGCGACGACAAGGGGCAGCTCCGCGGCCTCAAGACCGTGCGGATCGAGTGGTATCAGGATCCGGCCACGGGGCAGCAGAAGTTCAAGGAGCTGCCGGGCACCGAGCAGGAGTGGCCCTGCCAGCTCGCGCTCCTGGCGATGGGCTTCGTGGGCCCGGAGAAGCAGGGGCCGATCGCCGACCTCGGCCTCGAGCTCGACCCGCGTGGCAACGTGAAGACCGGTGCCGACTACATGACGAGCAAGGAGGGCGTGTTTGCCGCGGGCGACCTGCGCCGTGGCCAGTCGCTCGTGGTGTGGGCGATCCACGAGGGCCGCGAGGCGGCCCGCGCCGTGGATCTCTGGCTCATGGGCACCACGAATCTGCCGAGCCTCGCCGCCGGCGAGTTCGCCGTGCATGTTTGAGCGCGGCGGGGCCATCGCGGGCCCCCGCCGCTTTCCGTATCGTCGCGACAGGCCTCCAGGCCTGTCGGATGGACAGAGCTGGAACTCTGTCCCTACTCGTAGCGACAGGCCTCCAGGCCTGTTGGATGGACAGAGCTGGAGCTCTGTCCCTACTCGTAGCGACAGGCCTCCAGGCCTGTTGGATGGACAGAGCTGG
>JBAXUY010000274.1:0-1898 GCA_037129475.1 Planctomycetia bacterium
GCCGGCACAGCGCTGGTGAGCGTGCGCGGGGTGCGGCGGCCCGCGGCTGCGGGATCGAGCGGCTCGAAGCCCAGCGCCCGCACGGGCGAATCAGCGGCGAGCGCGAAGTCGCCGTGCTCCGGATCCTTGAAGAGCGGATCGGCCACGATCGAGCCCTCGTCCTGCCGTTCGGCCTGTCGCGCCGCGAGGTCCATGCCGCCGGGGAATTCGACCGGCTTGCCGGCGTGCCAATAACAGTTCGCCCTGGTGACGAGGCCCTTCGTCCAGTCGCCGTTCACGAGCGGAACGTCGGTCGTCCACCAGACGATGTTCTTTTCGAACCGAAAACTCGTGTGATCCTCGATGCGAATCCGCTGGATCTGGCAGTCGCGGGCCATCGCGAACACGTTGTTCTCGAGGAGATTGTCGCGGCCGTAGTGCTGGTGGAACCCGCCCGAGCTCGTGCGATACACGAGGTTCTTCCGCATTTCGATGCCGGTGGAGCCCTCGTCGGTGTAGAGGCCCCAGCCGCCGTATTCATGGCTCGTGATGTCGTGGATGTGGTTCCCTTCGACGACCGTGCCCGGCGAAACGCCGAGCGTGTAGACCGCGCCCATGTCGGAGAGCACGCCGTAGCCGATGTCATAGATATGGTTGCGCAGGATCAGGTTGTGGTGGGCGCGGCTGTCGGCGTAGCCCCACACCCAGCCCACCGACACGCCCGTATACGTAAAATCGTGGATGTCGCAGTGCTCCACAGTGCAGTGGGCGGCGTGGCCGATCCACACGCCGACCGCCGCCGAATGAATCCGGCCGCCATGGGCGATCGTGCAGTCGCGGACCGAGATCCGTTCCACCATGCCTCCCTCTGTGTCGATCCGCCCGGGCGTGCCCCACGAGTGCGGTCCGCCGGATGTGCCGATGAGCACGCCGCCGCCACCGAGATCGACGAGTTCGCACCGCTCGACCGTGCAGTCGGTGCAGCCGGCCCCGAATTCGAGCGCATAGCGGCCCACATGCCGCACGCAGCAGTCGCTGAACGCCACGTGCTTCGCGGCGGTCGCGACGATGGTGCCGCCCAGGTTCACTTCCGCCTGCGCGTACGAATGCCCCTCGGCCGGCATCGTCCAGTTGCCGTGGGCGAACGAGAGCCCTTCGCATCGCACGTGGGCCACGTGCCTGCCCGTCGCCACGTCTCCGCGAATCTCGACGAGCCGATCGAGCACCGGCACGATCACGACCGTGTTCTCCGGCGTCTCGCCGTCGCGCGGGCAATAGGTGAGCATGCCCGTCGGCCGGTCGAGATACCAGGAGCCCGGATCGCCAAGCGCCTCGCGCACGTTCTCTGCGAGGAACCGATTGCCCTTGGGAAACGAGGCCCATGCGACTGGCGCCCGCGTCCGGCCGGCGAACGTCACGATCCGCTGCGCCGGATCGGTGGGATTCGCCTCGATCGAGCCGATTGGCAGCCGGCTCATCGTCCAGTTGTGTACGGCGACGACCTCGACGTCGCCACGATTCGTCCACTCGGGCCGCAGATCGTCGCCCGAAAAAGCAAAGCGGTCGTGCCCTTTTTCCGCGCTCGCCGGCGACGGTTCGACCGTGCCGGCGATCGTGTTCCAGCCCGCGGCAGGAAGCACCGGCCGAAATCGCCGCTGGTCGTTGACGAAGAGCTGGGCAAATCGCCACGTCCCCGCCTTCACGTCGGCCAGTTCCACCGACCAGCGCGGCCGCCCGTCGACGTCGGCCGCCTGCCAGCCGTGCACTGCCCTGCCGCCGCTGATGACCGGCCGGGCGCCCGCTGCCGCGCGGATCACCGTCGGCGACGCTTCAGTGCCGGAGTCCTCGGGCGTGATGACGAGCGTGGCGGCAAGTTCGTGCCGGCCATCGGCCACCTCGACTACGACTGGCGTCGCGCG
>JBAXUY010000275.1:0-1898 GCA_037129475.1 Planctomycetia bacterium
GCAACGTGTTCCACCTCTGGGAGCGCGACTGCTCCACGCAGCGGCGGCACCAGAAACTGATCGAGGAAAGCCCGTCCCCCAGGCTGCCCCAGGCCACGCGGCAGAAGATGGCCGACGCGGCGGTACGGCTCGCGAAGACCGCCAACTATTTTTCCGCGGGCACGGTCGAGTTCATCGTCGACCAGCAGGACAACTTCTATTTCATCGAGGTCAACGCCCGGATCCAGGTCGAGCACCCGGTAAGCGAGATGGTGACCGGCATCGACCTCGTGAAGGCCCAGATCCGGGTCGCCGCGGGGGAGAAACTCGACCTGAAGCAAGACGCCATCGTGCCGCGCGGCCACGCGATCGAGTGTCGGATCAACGCCGAGGACCCCGCCGCCAACTTCCGTCCCTGCCCGGGGAAGATCGAGCGGATCCTGGCCCCCGGCGGATTCGGCGTCCGGTGGGATTCGCATGCCACGACCGGCTACATCGTGCCGCCCCACTACGACTCGCTCGTGGGCAAACTGATCGTCCATCAGCCCACCCGCAAGGAGGCGATCGAGACGATGACCCGCGCCCTCAAGGAACTGCGGATCGAGGGGATCAAGACCACCGTGCCGATCCACCTGGAGATTCTCTCCAACACCGCCTTCCACGACGCGCAGATAGACACCACGTTCGTCGAACGCGTGCTCCTGGCCAAGTGAGGAACCCCATGTCCGAGTCGCTCTCCCGGCCGCCGAAGGCGGCCCACCAGTTTCGTCGTGTCGCCATCCTGTTCGCCGGCGGCCCGGCTCCCGGCGCCAACGCCGTGATCTCCACCGCTGCCACGTCGTTCATGCGCGAGGGCACCGAGGTGATCGGCATGAAGCACGGCTACTCCTCGCTCGCAGACTACTCCCCGGCCAAGCCGCTCGTCGAAGGCCGCGACTACATCAAGGTCTCGCACGAGTTCCTCAAGCGCACGCGCAGCGGTCAGGGCATCATGCTCGGCACGGCCCGGACCAACCCCGGCAAGCACGTCTCGCACCCGAGCCACTTCGACGATGCCGAGCGGGTCAGGCAGCTCAAAAACGCGTACGAGGGCCTGCGGTCGCTCGGCGTGGAGGCGCTGATCTCGATCGGCGGCGACGACACGCTCAAGACCGCCAACAAGTTCAAGATGTATCAGGACCGGCTGCCGGCCGACGCGCCGCGGATCCCGGTGGTCCATCTGCCCAAGACGATCGACAACGACTACATGGGCATCGACTTCACGTTCGGCTACTTCACGGCCGTCGATACGCTCGGCGGCGAGATCCGCAACCTGCTCTACGACGCGGAGGCGAGTCGCTCGTATTTCCTCTGCGAAACGATGGGCCGCAGCGCCGGCTGGCTCTCCTACGGCGCGGCGATCGCCGGCGAGGCCAGCCTCGTGATCAGCGTGGAGGACATCCACGGCAAGTTCCGGGGCGAGGAGACCGTGACCGGGGCCGACGGTCAGACGCGGCTCAAGCCCGTGATGAACATCGACGAGGTCGTGGGCCGGATCGTGAAGACGATGCGGGTGCGCGAGGAACAGGAAGGGAAGCAGTACGGCGTGATCGTGATGGCGGAGGGCCTCGCCGAATACCTGCCCGCCAAAGCGCTCGAGGGCATCCCGCGCGACGACCACGGCCACATTTCCATCTCCCACGTGCAGCTCGGCCGCATGTTCGCGAAGCTCGTGTCGGACGAATTCAAGAAGCAGACCGGCCGCTCCCGGAAGATCGTCGGCCTCCAACTGGGCTACGAGTCGCGATGCGCGAAGCCGCATGCCTTCGACGTCATGCTCGGCAGCCAGCTGGGCGTGGGGGCCTACCGGGCGCTCGCCGAGCGCGGGCTCAACGGCGTGATGGTGAGCGTGTCGGGGCAGCTCGACCTCAACTACGTGC
>JBAXUY010000276.1:0-1884 GCA_037129475.1 Planctomycetia bacterium
TGGCCATCACCCGCGCGGTGAGCGGGTTGTCGGGCGACGCGATCCACTTCGCGAGGGCCGTCCGCCGGCCGGTGGTCTTGGCATCGGCCGCGGGGGTCGGGATCACCGGCAGCGGCGCCTTGAGCACCGCCGGAAACGCCGGCTCGACCTTGTTCTCCGGCTTGAGTTCCGCGTGCGGATTGCCACGATAGAAGACGTGCGTGGGTTTGGGATTCGGGCCGAACTCCGACACCACGAGCGCCATGTCGACGGGAGCCTTCTCCTGCTTCAGTTTCTCGAGTGCCTTGAGCCTGGCTTCGAGCTCCTTCTTTCCCTCCGGGCCGAGGATCTGTTCGCCTTCCGTCTTGATCGCTTCGGCAATCTTGTACTTGTGCCGCTTCCCCGCGGCCGAGAGCCAGCGCCGCTCGAACCCGGGGCCAGACCAGGCGAGCGAGAGCCCCTTGCCGTGGAGCCACTGGAAGTAATCGAGGCGGATCGGCAGCCGCCCGGCCTTCAACGCGACGGTGGCCGAACGCGGATTCCCTTCGCCGTGGATGCCGTCGTATTCGAGCACGGTCTCTCCGGCGACCGTGAGCCGCGCGCCGTCGTCGCTGTCGAGTACGAACGTGTAGTCGCCGTCGGAAGGCACCTTGAGAAATCCGGTGAACACGTAGCCGAACGAGTCGGGCCGCAGCGACGGCGCGATTGCGATGTCGAAGAGGTTCGACGGCACCATGCCCTCGTCCTCAGGCCGGAGTTCATCGAATGCCGGCAGCGTCTGCCAGGAGTCGCGGTAGAACCGGAACTGGAGGTCGTCGAGGTCACCGCCGCCGGCGTCGGCCTGCGGGTGCCGCTTCTCCCATTCCAGGCGAAAACGCTGCTCGATCTCCGTGACCGCCTTCTGGGCCTCGTCGCGGCGCCGCTCGAGCGCCGCCACCTGTTCCTCGTAGGCTTTCCGCTCCGCGTCGTCCTTGAAAATCGGCCGCTCGATGCTCGTGCCAACGGTCTGCATCCGCGTGATGTTGTGGAAGAAGGCGAGGAGGGCGTAGTAGTCCTTCTGCGGAATCGGGTCGATCTTGTGGTCGTGGCAGCGGGCGCAGCCGATCGAGAGACCGAGGAACGCCTGGCCGGTCGTGGAGACGATGTCGTCGAGCCAGTCATAGCGGGCCTGCTCCTGATCGGCGGGCTCGTCGTCCCAGACGCCCAGCCGGTAGTAGCCCGTGGCGATCAGGTCGTCGGGCTTCGGATCCGGCAGCTCGTCGCCGGCCAATTGTTCGGTCACAAATCGGTCGAACGGCTTGTCGGCGTTGAACGAGCGGATGACGTAATCCCGATACCGCCACGAATGCGGCTTCTTGCCGTCGCGCTCGAAGGAATTGGTGTCGGCGTAGCGGACGAGATCGAGCCAGTGCCGCGCCCACTGCTCGCCGTAGTGGGGCGACGCGAGCAGCCGATCCACCACCCGCTCCCACGCCTGCGGCGATTCGTCGGCGAGAAAGTCACGGACTTCCTGCTCGGAGGGAGGCAGCCCCGTGACGTCGTACGTCGCCCTGCGCAGCAGCGCACGCTTCTCTGCCGGGTCCGGCACGGGCAGGCCACGGCGTTCGAGGCCCGCGCGGATGAAGGCATCGATCGGATTGGCCACACCCGCCACCGCGGGCACGTCGGGCCGCGCGAGCGGTCGAAACGCCCAGTGCTCCTTCCATTCGGCACCTTCGTCGATCCAGCGCGTGATCGTGTCGACCTGCGTCGCCGAGAGCCGGGCTCCCTCGGGCGGCATCTGCACGTCGGGGTCGGTGGAGGTGATCCGCTCGAGGATCTCGCTTGCGGCCGAGTCGCCCGGCACGATTGCCCGGGATCCGCTGTCGAGCGCGGCGGTCGCACCAGCCTGCTGGTCGAGCCGCA
>JBAXUY010000277.1:0-1872 GCA_037129475.1 Planctomycetia bacterium
CACGATCGGCGGCGTGGGGCCGAGGGCTACGAGGAAGGCCGTTGGATCGTGCTCGACTTCGGGAACGTCGTCGTGCATCTCTTCGATGCCGAGTCGCGCGAGTATTGGGATCTCGAGCATCTCTGGAGCGGTGCGAAACACGTGGCGGCGCCCGCGGTGGGAGCGGCCCGCGATGGCTGAGCCGTTTCGGGCCGCCTTGCGGGGCATGTTCCAGGCCGCGCTCGAGCGGCTTTCGGCCGACGGGGTCGTGGCGATCGCACCGGAGGAGCTGCCGGCGCTCGTCGAGCTGGTGCGCGAGACGGCCGACCCGAAGCACGGCGACTACTCCGGCACGATGGCGATGGGCCTGGCGAAGCGGGCCGGTAAGAAGCCACGCGACATCGCCGTCGAGATCATCAAGCGGCTCGACGTAGCTGATCTCTTCGAGCCGCCCGGCGAGCCGGTCGGGCCGGGGTTCATCAATCTTCGGGTGCGCGACGACGCCCTCGCCCGGGCGGTTGCCGCCGCGGTGAGCGACGAGCGGCTCGGCGTGGCGCCTGTCACGACGCCCGAGACGATCGTGCTCGATTACTCGTCGCCCAATGTCGCCAAGCCGATGCACGTGGGTCACATCCGCTCCACCGTGATTGGCGACGCACTCGCGCGGATCCTGAAGTTTCGCGGTCACCACACGATCACCGACAACCACCTCGGCGACTGGGGCACGCAGTTCGGCATGATCCTCTGGGGCTGGAAGCATTGCCGCGACGACGCCGCGTTCGCCGCCGACCCGACGGGCGAGCTCGGGCGGCTCTATCGGCTGGTGCGGAAGGTGGCCGATGCGAAGCCGGACGAACTCGCGGCCGACCCCGAGGCGGCGGCGCTCGCCACCCGCTTCCCCGAGGCCGGCCGCGAGTTGCTCGCCGAGACGGCGAAGCTTCACGAGGGCGATCCGGAGAACCGCCGGCTGTGGGAGCGGTTCATGCCCGCCTGCCGGCGCGAGATCGACCGGATCTACGGCCGGCTCGATGTGTCGTTCGACCACACGCTCGGCGAGAGCTTTTATCAGCCGCTGCTCGCCGGCACGGTGCGCGATCTCGAGGCCTGCGGCCTCGCCCGGGAGAGCCGGGGAGCGACGGGCGTGTTTCTCGACGGCCCCGACAAGCCGCCGCTGCTCATCCGCAAGGCCGACGGTGCGTTTCTCTACGCGACCACCGATCTGGCCACGATCCGTTGGCGGATGGAGCGCTGGAAGCCCGACCGAATTCTCTATGTGGTCGACCATCGGCAGAGCCAGCACTTCGAGCAGGTGTTCGAGACGGCGCGGCGCTGGGGTGTCGGCGGCGTCGACTTCGTGCACGTGGCGTTCGGCACGGTGCTGGGCGACGACGGCAAGCCGTTCAAGACTCGCGCCGGCGACACGGTGGGCCTCGAAGCGCTGCTCGACGAGGGCGTGGCCCGGGCGTTCAGCGTGGTGACCGCGGCCGATGCCGACCGCGGCAGCGGAATGCCCGAAGCGGAACGGCGGCGGATCGCTGAGGCGGTCGGGATCGGTGCGATCAAGTATGCCGACCTCGCACAGAACCGCACCACCGACTACACGTTCAGCTTCGACAAGATGCTCGAGCTCAAGGGCAACACGGCCGCCTACATGCAGTATGCGGTCGCCCGCGTCGAAGGCATCTTCGCGAAGGGGGGCATCGATCGTGGCGCGGTGCGGCGCGAGACCGCTGAGATCGCGTTGACTGACGTCCGAGAGCGGGCCCTGGCCATGAAGCTCCTGCGGTTTGCCGAGGCGCTCGAAGACGTGGAGGCCGACTATCGGCCCAACGTGCTCACGGCGTATCTCTTCGACGTGGCGGGCGCGTATTCGACGTTCTACGACGCGCTTTC
>JBAXUY010000278.1:0-1861 GCA_037129475.1 Planctomycetia bacterium
AGTCGGCGTGGGCGATCACGCCGTCCTGCTGGTAGTGATGGCCGAGAATCACGAGTCGCCCGCCCATCCGGCGGCGCACAGCCTCGATGCGGTCGGACAACTGCGCGTCCTCGAGGCTGCGGTATTCCGGAAACGGGGCGGCGGTGCTCATGCCGGAAAGTATAGGTCGCCGTGCGGCCGCGGTTGCGGCCCGCTATACTGCCGCCGCGGCGAGTCGCGGTAGCGGCCGCCCCCTCCCCTAGTCTTTTTTCAACCGGAAGGATCACGGCGGCATGGCGCGAAAAGTTGTGAATCGCAAGGAGCTCAGGGCCCAGTCGGATGCGGCGGAAGCCCGCGCGAAGACGACGAAGAAGGCCGCCAAGGAGAAGCCGGCCAAGGAAAAGAAGGAGAAGGCCGCCAAGGAGCCGAAGAAGCCCGCTGCCAAGAAGGCCTCCCGGAAGAAGGTCGCCAAGGAGGTCCGTATGAAG
This sequence comes from Planctomycetia bacterium, assembly GCA_037129475.1. Classification (GTDB taxonomy): domain Bacteria; phylum Planctomycetota; class Planctomycetia; order Pirellulales; family UBA1268; genus RGVT01. Next base: position 468 of record JBAXUY010000278.1, read on the forward strand.
GCCTACTGGGGCGTCTTCAACCCGTCGATGAAGCGGCTCGTGCTCTTCGAGTACGCCGACAAGAAGGCCGCCGACAAGAAGGCCACCGACCTCACCGCATCCTCGCGGTCGCAACACTTCGTGCAGCTCGTGAAGGAAGCGATCTCCGAGTAAGAGGAGGCCCCGCGATGGCCGGCGGCATGGCAAGCATGGCGCGGACGTGGCGACGACTCGTCGCCTGCGCGCTCGCGTGCATCGTGCTTGCCGGAGCCGGCGGCTGCGGTGGCAAGCCGAAGAAGTCGAAGGCCGGCGGAGGCACGACGACTGAAAAACTGCCGGCGGTCGACCTCGACACGGCGCTGGCCGTCGACGACGGGCGGATCGCCGTCGCCTCGCCCACCGGCTGGACGCGGCTGCCGCGGTCGAAGGATTGCCTCGTCAAGTATCAGCCCGGGCCGAAAAAGAGCTACCCGAAGATTCTCGTCACGGTGGAGGCTGCGCCGGCGGATTTTTCGGAAGTGACCGCGGACAACCATCAGGCGTTCGCGGCCGGCATCGCAGAGGGCGTGACGCAATCGCTTGGAAAATCCAAGCCGCTCAAGAAGGCTGCCGCGGTCAAGGTCGGCCCGCACCTCGGCGCCTTCTGGGGCATCCCCGGGTCGGCGAAGGTCGACGGCATGTCCGAGCCGATCGAGCGTTGGAACTACGCCGTCGTGATCGGCGGCAGGATGTACACCGTCGAGACTCGCGCCCCGAAGGGCAAAGTTGACGACGCAGCGAAGGCCGCCGCCAAAGCCGTCGCCGCAGCCCTCGCCCCGCCAACGGCCGCGACAGCGACTGAAGACGCCCCCGCCGAAGCCGCTCCTGCCGGCGAGTCAGCCAGCCCACTCGACGCCCTCGCGCCGTCACCCGCGGAAGAGCCGAAGCCGGCGGAAGAGCCCGAGCCGGCCGCGGCTGTCGAAGACGCCGACAAGTGACGAGTGATTGAGGATGTGGGCCTCGGTTCGAGGCTGCCCCGATTCGTCTCGCCGGACGTTCGGGGCGTTGGGCGCGCCGGCTTCGGGCTCCCCGTAGCGACAGAGCTCCAGCTCTGTCGATCGACAGGCCTGGAGGCCTGTCGCTACAGCGCCAGGATCGTTCGGCGGAGTCGGGAAGGTGGGTACGGGGCAGCCCCGAGCCGTCTCGCCACCCAGACGAGTCAGGCGCTCACGCCCACGGGCTCTTCCAGTCGCCCCAAGCGGCGAGGTAGCGGGTGAGCCCGGGCGAGGTCTTCGCCTTGTCCTCGATCCAGCCGTGGGCGTCGTCGATGATCGCGTGCTCCTCCTTCACCGACAGTTCGCCGGCGACGACCCGTGACCGCAGGAACACGAAGTAGGTGTCGAGCACGTCGCCGCGGCAGTAGTCGTGGATCTCGG
>JBAXUY010000279.1:0-1858 GCA_037129475.1 Planctomycetia bacterium
GGTCGGGGCGCAGTGAACGTCCGGCGACGGGATATGGGGAGCCCGAAGCCGGCGCACCACGCTCCGGTTGTGCGGGTTGTACGGGCGGATGCGGAGAGCGATGGAGCCGTGAGGTAGACTTCCGGCATGACAGCAGAGCCCTCAGCCACTGCTCGCACCCTCGTGCGCCCGGACATCGCGGCGCTCGCCGGCTACGTGCCCGGTGAGCAGCCTCAGGGGGGCAAGTGGATCAAGCTCAACACGAACGAAAACCCCTACGCGCCCTCGCCGGCGGTCGCCCGGGCGCTCGCCGCCACGGCCGCCGGGCGTACGCTCGCCAAGTATCCCGATCCGCTCGCGACCGTGTTTCGGCTGCGGGCCGCCGAGGTGCTCGGCGTCGATCCCGACTGGATCCTGTGCGGCAACGGCAGCGACGACCTGCTCACGATCCTCGTGCGCACGTTCGTCGGGGCAGGTGAGTGCCTGCGGATGCCGTATCCGAGCTACATCCTCTATCGCACGCTCGCGGGTATCCAAGGGGCCGAGTGCGACGAGTTTCACTACGAACGCGACTGGTCACTCGCCGACGGCTTCGCGGCACCACAGACGGCTTCCGGAGCCGACGTGAAGCTCGCGATCATCGCCAACCCCAACAGCCCGTCGGGCACGCTGCTGCCCCCGACGCGAATTCGCGATCTGGCCGACCGCCTCCCGTGCGCCCTCGTCGTCGATGAAGCCTACGGTGACTTTTCCGACACGAACTGTCTCGATCTCGTGAGAGACAACGAGCGGGTGATCGTGACCCGCTCGTTCAGCAAGTCGTATGCATTGGCCGGTTTGCGATTCGGGTTCGCCGTGGCCCAGCCGCACGTGGTCGAGCAGCTCCTCAAGGTGAAGGACTCCTACAACTGCGACGCCCTCTCGATCGCCGCGGCCACGGCTGCGATCGACGACCAGGCCTGGCTCGCCGACAACCGGGCGAAGATCGTCGCTACGCGGCGGCGGCTCACCGACGCGATGCGGGGGCTCGGCTATGACGCGCTCGACAGCCAGGCCAACTTCGTGTGGTGCACGCACCCCGAGCGGCCGCACAAGCCGGTCTACGAAGCCCTCAAGCGGCAGGGCATCTTGATCCGCTTCATGAACTACGCAGGCTGGGGTGACGGCCTGCGGATCACCGTCGGGACCGACGACGAGATCGACGCCTTTCTCACCGTGATGAAGACGATCTGAACGAGTCGCCCGAGGCATTTGAGCCCATCATGAACCGCACCGCATCCATCACCCGCAACACCACCGAGACGCAGATCACGCTCACGCTCGGGCTCGACGGCACCGGCAAGGCCGATGTCGAGACTGGCGCCGGCTTCTTCGACCACATGCTCACGCTGCTCGCGGGGCACTCGCTGTTCGACCTCACGGTGCGCTGCACGGGCGACCTGCACGTGGACGGTCACCACACGGTCGAGGACGTGGGGCGGGCACTCGGCCTCGCTTTGAAGGACTGCCTGGGCGAACGCCGCGGGATCCGCCGCTACGGCCACGCGATCATCCCGATGGACGAGTCCCTCGCGACCGTGGCCGTCGATCTCGGCGGCCGCGCAGCATGCGTGTTCGCCGTGGACTTTCCGGTGCCGACGATCGGCACGTTTGACGCACAGCTCGTGGAGGTGTTTTGGGAGAGCGTTGCGGCGACAGCCGGGATGAATTTCCACGCCGTCCTGCACCACGGCAGGAATGGACACCACATCGCGGAGGCCGTCTTCAAGGCGGCCGCGCGGGCGTTGCGGGCCGCGGTCGAGGCCGATCCACGGCAGCCCGGCATCCCGAGCACCAAGGGCACGCTCACCGGGTAGGGACGGAGCTCCAGCTCTGTCCT
>JBAXUY010000028.1:0-30131 GCA_037129475.1 Planctomycetia bacterium
CCGACGGTCAGGTTCTTCGCTGATTGCAGCGCGATGCCCACCTTCGTGTTGTCGAGGAACTCGTTGCCCGCCACCGTCGTGCCCGTCAGGTCGCCCGAGGCCCGCAGCCCCTCGTTGTTGTTTTGCACGATGTTGCCGGCCGACGAATCCTCGCCCTCCGGCGCGCCAAACAGGAGCCCCTGCGCGCTTGCGAGCGTGGCCCCCGTGAGGTTGTTCTCGAACAGGTTGCCGAGCACGACGGCATCCCCCTCGGTGAAACTGCCCGTGGCCCGGAGCCCCTCACCGTTGTCGAAGATGCGGTTGCCCAGCGTCTCCTCCTCGCCGGGAAAGGTATTCGGCCCGCCGACGACCAGGTTTCCGGTCACCGACGTGAGCATCACGCCGATCGGGTTTTCCGAAATGTCGTTGTTGAAGACCAACGCCTGCTCCACCTCGCCATGCACGTAGACGCCCGCCTCGCCGTTGCGGCGGATCGTGTTGGCAAGCTCATCCGTCGGAAACCCGACCACGAGCCCATATGCCCCGTCGCTTTCGACACCATACCGGGCGTTGGAGTCGATCTCGTTGCCGGCGACGAACGCAAACGTACTTCCGGTGGCATACACGCCTGCATGGCCGTTGAGATTGATCACGTTGATGTCGCTGGGAATGCCCAGGATGCCATCGCTCGACACCGACGGCCCCCCCACGAACACGCCCCGGGCGTCGCTGAGTTCCACACCATTGTCGACGTTGCCCTCGATCGTGTTGCCCGCGACCCGTGAAAACGGATTGTCTTCCACGTCGAGGTCTTCACCGACGAACTTGCCGTTGTCGAAGTGCACGCCGTCGTCGGCATTGTCGCGCACGATGTTGCCGAGCACGTTCACCACGAAGCTGGGATCGTCTTCGCCGACCCCGAGGCCGCTCACGTGAATCCCGTCCTCGCCGTTCTCGAAGATCTCGTTGCCTTCGATCAGGCCCGTCGAGCCCGTGAACAGGACGCCGTCGCCGGCATTCCCCGAGATCTCGCTGAACTGGATCGTGATGTCTTCGCCGTCGGTGGCAGTCACGCCCGCCCCGCCGTTGCCGCGGATCACGCCGTCGGCGAAGAGCACGTTGGTGGCGGTGTCGAGATACATGCCGGCCCCGCCGTTGTTCTCGACCGTGAGCCCCCGGAACGTGAGGTTGTCGTTGGGTAAGTTGGCCAGGAGCACGACGTTGTCGAGATCCACGGTCGCGCCGGGGGCCGTCGACCACTCGGCATTGATCCGCAGTGCCTCGACGTTCGCGAGCACCGTGGCGAAATCAGCAGCCGAGACGGCCGCGCCCGGCGTGACGCCGTCGTTCGTATAGAACCAGCCCGTTCGTGACGTGAGGTCGAGCGTGTACGGCACCCACGTGTCGTTCGGCGTCGGATACGGCCCGAACGTCGAGATGCTGATTCCGCCGCCCGACAGCACCACCGTCGCCTTGTTGACCGCGGCGCTGGCGCTCACGCGGAGGTTGAACGTCAGCCCCGTCACCCGGTCCGCCGCCCAGTTGCCGAGGAACTGGCTCGGGGCCAGGAACGCCGTGACTCCGTAGAGATCGGTCGTGCTGATGAACCCGCCGGGATTGCCGCCGGAAAAATCCCAATCGGGGTCGGTCGGCGTCGGCGTGGGAACGAGGAAGTTGCCCACCTTCCAGCCATCCGTGCCGAAATCGAACCTGCTCGCCACCAACGTCTGGATTCCCTCGTCGGGCGCGTAGATGCCGTTGCCGGTGAAGTTCTTGATCGTGCCGCCGTTGGCGAACGACACGTTGCTCACGCCCGGGCCGAGCCAGAGGCCGTTTGCATATTTCGAGGCCCCGTCGAGGGCGAGCGTCGATTCGCCCGTCGTGCTCGCCGCGCTCGTGATCTTGAGGCCCGCCAGCGGCGTCACACTGCCGACGGCTCCCTTGAACAACAAGTCACCTTCGCCCGCGATCACCTCCAGCCGATAGGGACCGTCGAGTGTGCTCGCGAACGTCACGGGGCCGGCAAGGTCGCTCTGCAACACCGTGGTAGCGATCAGTTCGACAGCGTCGCCGTACGACTGCCCGGCGATCTCCGTCGTGCGCACGAGGCCGCCGCCGATTTTCGTCGTGCCGCCGGCATTCGTCGTCACGCTCGCCAGCGGCCGCACGCCGCCCACGGCCCCGCCAAACGTCGTCAGGCCGGTCGAGTTGACGGTGAGCGAGAAGCGGGGGTTCACCTCGACCACCGATACGCTCGCGCCGTCGCTATTGACAACGTAGATCGTCTCGCTGTCGGGCGACACGGTGACACCGTAGGGCGCCGCGCCGACGGCAACCTCCTGCACGTTGATGTTGGTGGCCGTGTCGATCACCGAGAGCGTGTTGCCGCTGATGTTCGAGACATAGAGCGAGAGCCCGTCTGGTGACAGGGCGGGATACACCGGATAGTTTCCCGTCGTCGGCGTGGCCACGATCGTGTCGGTGGCCGTGTTGATGACCGCCATCTCGTCGTACCCGTCGACGACGACGTAGGCCCGCGAACCGTCGGCCGAGATCGTGATGTATTGCGGATAGGATCTGGAGCCCGTGCTGATCGTCGCGATCACCGTATTGAACGTTCCCGAGGCCGGATTCGTATCGATCACCGACACCTTGCCGTTTCGTTCGTAGCTCGGCACATAGACCTTCGACCCGTTGGGCAGAATCGCGGCAAAATAGGGATCGCTGCCCACCGTGATCGTGGCGGTGACCGTGGCATCGGATGTGCGGATCACCGAGACCGTGCCGTCGGTCAGATTGGGCACATAGGCCGTGGACCCGTCGGGGGTGAAAACGGCCTGGCGCGGCCCCGCGCCGACGCTGATCGTGTTCACGACCGTCAGCGTGGTCGTGTCGATCACCGAGACCGTACCGCTTCCGTAGTTCGACGCGTACACCTGCGATCCATCGGGCGAGAACGCGAGAAACTCGGTGAAGTCACCCGTGGAGATCGTTTGGACGAGCGTGTTCGTGGCCGTGTCGATCACCGACACAGAACCGGACGGCGACGCGCGGTTGGCGGTCCACAACCTGGATCCGTTGGGCGACAAGGCGATGTCGAACGGTTGCGACCCGACGCTGACCGTGGCCGTGACGGCGCGTGTGGCCGTGTCGATCACCGACACGGTGTCGCTCTCTTCGTTCGCAACGTAGCCCGTCGTGCCGTCGGCGGAGAGCGCGAAGAACCAGGGGCGCTGACCGACGCTGATCGTGTCGGTGACGAGATACATACCCCCATCGACGGTACTCGCGAACGTCACCGGGGCCGTGCCGGCGTCGAACGTGGCATTCGCCTGCAGCCGCACCGCGTCGTTGAACACCTGCCCCGCCGCCCCGACCGTCGTCACCGTCGCTCCGGCAATCACAGTCGCCCCGCCCGCATTGGTCTCGACGCCGGCGAGGGCCGTCTGGCTGCCGATCGCCCCGCCGAACACCGTCGTACCGGTGGCGTTCACCACGAGTTTGCTCGCTCCGTCGATCGTGGAGCCGAAGGCGACTTCCCCGCTGCCGGCACTCAGCGTGCGCGTGTCGGCCGATGTGCCGCCGAGCGTCACCGGCCCGCCAAATGAAATGCCAGCGTCGACCGTGGTGAGGTCGGCGTTGAGCGCGATCGAGCCTGACGATCCGATACTGATCGACCCCGAGTCGGGCACGACCGCCTGATTGATGATCGCAGTGCCGATCGTCTCGGAGATCGACAACGCGTCGACGATGTTGCTGCCGGAGCCGACGGTGAACTTCAGATTCGTGAGTCCGTAGTACCCCAGCCCCGAAATTCTGTCGACGCCGGATAGGGCGAACGTGGTGGGCGAAAAGCCCGTGCCCGACACGGTGTAGTTGGTGCCGTCGCTCGTGAGCGTGGCCTCGTCGCCGTTCGCCTGCAAGAAAATCCGGAGAGAGCCAAAACTGACACTGGCGGTCACGGCCAGCATCGACCGCCGCTCGAGCGACTCGCCGCCACCGAGCCCGACCCGTGCATCGCGACTCTTCCGCGCCATGCGCCGCCCCGCCGGTGAACGACGGGCGGAGGAGAGGCTGCTCAACCAGTTCGAAAGATCGCGCCGCATGGCGGGGGCTCCTGACGTTTGTGTCGGATCGGGCGGCCGGGAGTGTAGCGGGACGAAAAAAACGTCTCAACGGGCGCCCCCCCCACTTCCAGTGATTGCCTTGTGCGGCAGGGGCAGGCGGTTGCGGCGGACCGCGGGACGACTGTGCTATTGCGAGACGGCGATGGCGCCGGCCACCGTCTTCGATCCGAGCGGAGCCCGGTCGGCAGCGTCGCCATCCACCCCACCCTTCGGCCACGTCATCCGGTCGGCATAGAGATCGTCGTCTTCATACAACGACCGCAAGCGAACCAGCTCGGCCTGCATGTCGGCGAACAGTTTCGCCACCTCCGGAGTACGAGACGCCACATCACCGAAGAGCAGGTTCCGCTGCTCGTGCGGATCGGCGACGAGATCGAACAGCTCCCACGCGTCCTGCTTCCAATAGTGGATCAGCTTGTGCCGGGCCGTGCGCACGCCGTAGTGCTGCTGCGTGTGATGGGCGCCAGGGAAGTCGTAATATCGGTAATAGACGCTCGTGCGCCAGTCGGCCGGAGCCTCGCCGCGCAACAGCGGCGCGAGGCTCCGCCCCTGCATCCACTCGGGGACCGGCACGCCGGCGAGGTCGAGGAACGTGGGGGCGAGGTCGATGTTGGCCACGAACTGCTCAGGGGCGATGCCCGCCTTGATGCCGGGCCCTCGGGCGAGCAGCGGCGTGCGCAAGCCAGGCTCATACATGAACCGCTTGTCGTAGAGGCCGAGGTCGCCGAGATACCAGCCGTTGTCGGTGGAGTAGATCACGATCGTGTTCGCGGCCAGGCCCGACGCATCGAGATGGTCGAGCAGCCTGCCCACGCTGTCGTCGACGCCCTGCACGCAGGCCAGATAGTCCTGCATGAACCGGCGATACTTCCAGCGCACGAGGTCCGGGCCCGCGAGCGCTTTGCCATCGACCTCCACCTCCGTCGGCTTCTCGCGCAGCCACTTTTTCGCCTCCTGCGGCGACAGGCCCGGCGGCGGCTCGCGCTTGAGATCGTCGTTCGTGAGATCGCGGGCGATGGTCTGCTCGTTTTCCGGGAGCGCCGCTGGCCGCGTGGCGTAGTCGTCGAACAGCGTCTCAGGCTCCGGGAACGTGGCGCCCTGAAACTTCGCCTTGTTGCGCTCGTCGGGCTCCCAGCCGCGATGCGGCGCCTTGTGGTGGAGCATCAGGAAGAACGGCTTGTCGGCCGGCCGCGACTTCAGAAACTCGATGCCGAGGTCGCCCGTGATCGCGGTGCAGTGCCCCTCGATCGTGAGCTTGCCGCCGGGCACGAGGAACGTCGGGCTCCAATAGGCCCCCTGCCCCGGCAGCACGATCCAGCGATCGAAGCCAGTGGGGTCGCTGCCGAGATGCCACTTGCCGATCATCCCGGTGTGATAGCCGGCCGCCTGCAGCCGCTTGGCCACGTGGTCGCGCGAGCCGTCGAACGCGTTGAACACGGGCACGCCGTTCTTGTGCGAATACTGGCCGGTGAGCAGCGTGGCCCGGCTCGGTGAGCAGATCGAATTCGTCACGAACGAGTTCGTGAACCGCGCCCCGCTCGCTGCGAGCCTGTCGAGGTGGGGGGTCTGGTTGACCTTCGACCCGTAGCAGGAGAGCGCGTGCCGGGCGTGATCGTCGGAAAAGATGAACAGGATGTTGGGTCGGGCTGGCTCGGCCCCCCGTGCATCGACCGCGGCCCACGGCACGAGGGCGACGACGGCCAGCATCGACGTGGGCACACGCATCGGATCGACTCCGGCGAAAAGCATGGAGTATAGGGCGCACCCGGGGTTGGCCGGCCCGGCGGAACGCGGCCTGTGGGGCTTTTCCCGACTTGCAATCCCAGGGCCTCGAACTACCGTCGAAACCGGGCCACGAATGGCCCTCCGAGGCGGCCCAGCGGGCCGTTTCGGCTGCGACCGTCTTTTCCAGATCTTCCAGGACGTTTTCCATGCAGCGCATCATTCTCATGTCGGTTCTCTCGCTGGCCCTCTCGATGCCCACGGGCGTGTGCCTCGCTCAGGGCGGCTTTTTTGCCCGCCTCAACAAACCTCTCGTGCCAGGCATGCGCACGGTGCCGGGCATGCCCACTGCCAGCCCGCTCGGCCTGATCGCCCCGCGGCTGAGCAACGCCGTGTCGATGTTCCAGCTCGGCGGCATGGGCACGCAGGCCGGCCGGCTGAGCTTCCTCGGCCTCGTGTCGCCGCGGATCAGCCCGATCGTGGCGATGCTTGGCAATCCAGTGGCGTCGCCGCAACTGCGCCGCACCTACCTGCTCACGCTGATCTCACCGCGGCTCACCGCCCTCGTGGGAATGATGCGGGGCTTCAGCGGCATGGCGGGCAGCGTGCGGGGTTCGGCGGGCAGCCTCAGCGGCACGGCGCCGCGGCTCCGCTGACCACGCGGGCGACGGGAATGACCCAGGGGCCGACCGCGACGCTCGCTCAGAGCCCGGCGGCCCCGGTCGTTTCCCGCTCGCGCTGTTCCTTCTTCGCGGGAAACTCCACCACGACGAGTTTGCGGTTCTGCTCGTCGTAGGCCCACTCCTGGTAGTAGGGCAGCATCGGCAGCGCGATCGAGTCGGGCCCGCCCTTGCCGATGATCCGCGTCATGAACTGCTCGTAGGTCTGCGGATACTCGCCGTGCTCGGCGTTGTAGTGCTGCATCCGCTGCTCCACCGCGAGCGAGCCGGCCTTGCCAATCTGCGTGCGATAGGCCTCTGAGGCGACCTCGAGGCCGTCGCTCTTGATCGAGGTCTCGGCGAGCACGCCGCCCTCCGCGAGGGCCTGGGAGAGTTCGAGGACGTTCTGCGTGGTCTTGCCGAGCGTTTGCCGCGTCTTGACGGGCGCGGGCTTGGCGGCTGGCTCCGTCTTCGCGGCCGGCGGCTCAGCCTGCTTGGGAAACGCCCCGGGCGCACAGCCCACGAGCGTGGTCACGCTGATCAGGTGCCATACCTTCATGACAGGAAGTATAGCCGGCGGGTCGGTGGTTACACCAGCCGCGCCAGCACGAGCACGCCGGCGAGGCCCACGAGCGACACGATCGTCTCCATCACCGTCCAACTGCGGAGCGTGTCGCCGAGGCTGACGTTGAAATACTCCTTGAACATCCAGAACGCCGAATCGTTCACGTGGGAGCAGACGAGACTGCCCGCACCGATCGCGAGCACCATGAGGTTCGGATCGACGCCGCCCGCCGCCACGGCCGGGGCGAGGATCCCCGCCGCCGTGAGCCCGGCCACCGTCGCCGACCCGACGCACACGCGGATCGCCGCCGTCACGAGCCATGCCAGCAGGAGCGGATCGACCGGCAGCCCCTGAAGCATCTGCCCGATCTGGGCGCTCACGCCGCTCTTCACGAGCACCTCCTTGAACGCGCCCGAGCCGGCGATCACGAGCAGGATCGAGCCCACGTCGCCGATCGCGCCGGCGAACGTATGCATCACCGCCGGCAGCGACCGGCCGCGGGCCACACCGAGCGTGACCGTGGCCACGAGGAGCGACGCCACCATCACGACGTCGGGATCCGACACGACTTTCACGACCGCGGCGGTGGGTGATCCCTTTTGCACCATCGCCTCCGCCACGGCCGATGCCCCGAGCAGCACGGCCGGCAGGAGCGCCGTGGCCACGCTCACGAACGTGCCCGGCAATTCCGCCTCGGGCCGCGGGACCGCGGCGAGGCCCGGGAGCGGGTTGGCCACGATGCCGCCGAGCGTGCGGCCAAACACCGGCCCGGCGAGGATGAGCGCGGGCACCGCGATCGCGCAGCCGTAGAGCAGCGTGAGGCCGAGGCTCGCGTTGAACGTGGCCACGAGCGCGGTCGGCGCCGGGTGTGGCGGCAGCAGCCCGTGGGCCACGCTCATCGACGCCAGCGCCGGCAGCGCCACCACGAGTAGCGGCTGTCGCGACCGGCTCACCACCGCGATGATGATCGGCACGAGGAGCACGAACCCGACGCCGTAAAAGAGCGGGATGCCGACGATGAACCCCGTGAGCGCCATCGCCCACGCCATGTGCTTCTCACCGAACGCCGTCACGAGCGTGTCGGCGATCCGCTGGGCCGCCCCGCTCTCGACCACGAGCTTGCCGAGCATCGCCCCGGTGACGATCACGATCGCGAGCGTGCCGAAAATGTCGCCGATGCCCTTCCGCACGGCGCCGGCCACCTCGCCCGCCGGCATGCCGAGCGCGCAGGCCGCCCCTGCCGACACGAGGATGAAGGCCAGGAAGGGATGCACTTTCGCCCAGACGACGAGCGTCACGAGCACGGCGATGGCGACGGCGATGACGACGAGCGGCAGCATCCAGGCGACTCCTTCAGGGCCGCCCAGACTACTTCCAAACCCCGATCGGCAAAACGGTGCGGCGGCCGCCACCGCAGGTTACGTCGTCGTAACGGCGACGAAGTACCCGAGCCGGTAGTACACGTGGCAGTAGGTCTTCAACTCCTTCGTGGACAACGTGTCGATATCGACGGACTGGACCTTGTGAAGTTCGAGCGTGATCCGCGACACGAGCGGCGGCTTGCCGATCAGACGGTGGGCGTGACAATCCGACATTCCCTGGAAAAACTGCCGGTGGAGCATCCATTTCTTGCTCAGCCGTTCGGGATGGATGAAGTGACTGACCTTCGCGTCGGGCGCGTAGAAGGCCCGCGCCCCATGTTGGCGAAGCAGCGTGAACACCACGCCTTCGCTGGCCGTGAGGGCATCGCCTCGGCGACCGAGTGCGGGATCGAAGCCGACTCCGGCGAAGAGCCGTTTGCGGAACGCGACGTTTCCCTCCCCGAACCATTCTTTCTCCTGCAAAAACCGCGGCTTCGTGTCCCATCCCCACCGGCACGAGAACATGTGCAGAAACTCGTCGGCGAGCCAGTCGGGGCGGGGCGAATCGCCGAAGTCGGGATCGACCTCGCCGGCCACGATGTCGACCGCCTCGCCGAGATTCGCGAACGGCTCGAGGAGGTTCGTGAGCCATCCGGAGAGCGCCCGCTCGTCGTCGTCGAGAAAACAGATCAGCGGATGCCGGGCTTCGGCGAGGCCGCGATTGCGGGCATGCGACACTCCCGACTTCGACTCGGCGACATACCGCACCTCGATGCCGTGTTCTGCGAGCCGCCCACCGGATTCACGGACGGTCGCCCGCGCGCTTCCATCGGGGCAGTTGTCGATGACGACGACGTCCCACGCGCCGAAGGGGTTCGCCTGCGAGGCCAGGCTGTCGAGGCAGGCACGCAACAACTGCGGACGCCGAAACGTGCAGACCACGATGCTGGCGTCGACGGCGGGCGGTGAGGATGTCGGCGCGTGCATCGGATGAGGAGGCGGTTCCATGCGTCGTCACACCTCGGCGTGAATGACCCGCAGTCCCGGGAGACCATAACACGTGATTCCCATGTCTGCCGCCATGGCCGCGAGGCCCTCCGTTTCCAGATAGCTACGGTAGGGCTCGGAGGGAAACCGAAGCCCTTCACGATGCAGGTCGGCCCGCACGAGCAACGCCGTGCCGCCGACACCGTCGAGCGGCACGCTGTCCCGACCGAGGTCGGCATCGAGATAACGCCTGCCGACGCCGGACGGCGGCATGAAGATGCCGTCGATCATCCACCGCGGATCTTCCGCCATCGTCCGATCCGGAACGAGCCGAAAACTGTTGAGATCGAACACCCGGCCGTCAGGCAATTCGCATCGCGGCGCCACGATGTCATGGCCGGAGTCGATGAGCTGGGAAAGCAGCGTGGCGGGATAGTCGATGAGGTCTGCGTCGAGCCACAACACGTGGTCTTCGTCGCGGAGCGCGGCCGCGAGCAGTTGGTTGCGGGCGTCGGCCAGAATCTCGCGGCGGCGGCGCTGAATGCCCGGCGTCCAGCGGGGGCCGGACGGACGAAAGCCGTAGTCTTTCCGAAACACCTCGGCGCGAGCATACCGTTGCCGCAACTGCGGCAGCCGCGCTTCGAGCCAGGCGTGCGTGCCGTCGGTGCTGTCGCTCTCGAGGAACGCCACCGACATCCGCCCCGGATCCCAGTCGAGCCCGGCCAGGAGCTCCAGGGAGCGGGGCAGAAACCGCACCGCATTCTTGACGGGGGTGAGAATCAGCACCTTCCCGGAGGCGTGTCGCCGCGCCGGCCGCAGGCTGGCCGCTTTCGCATCGCGCACGCTCTGGGCGTAGGCCTCGATCGGCAGCCGCTTGGCCATTTCCCCGAGCACGGCCCGATAGCGACTGCCGATGAACCGGGCGGTGGCCCGCTGCCAGTGGACATCGAAATGGCCGGCGTCGAACGTGTTGGCGCCGTGGACCACATACGTGTAGAGCCGCGGGAGATCGATCGTGGCCACCCGCGCAGTGCGGAGCAGCTGCTCGACGACCGGCGTATCCTCGCCGCGGCGGATCGTCGGATAGCGGGGCATCACGGCCTTTTCGCACACGAGCGACCCCTCCCACGGCCGCGCCGGGGAGATCGCGAGCCGCTGCCGTTCGGGCCACCACATCATCCAGCGGCCCAGCAGGCAGGCATGCGCCCCGGTCTGTCGCAGCACGTGATACTGGCACTCCAGCCGCTGCGGGTCGGAGAGATCGTCGTCGTCCCACTGGGCGACATACCTGCCGCGGGCATGGTCGACGGCTCGATTGCGAAGCTCGCCGAGCGGCGCGCGTTCGTCGGGCAGGCGCAGCATGCGGATTTCGGGGCGGGCGAGCGCCTCGACATACCGCGCGAGCGCGTCGTCGGGCCCGTCGTCGACGATCACCAACTCCCGTTGCGGGTAGGTCTGGCGCAGGAAGGCCGCGATGGCGAACCGCGCCAGATCGGCTCGGTCTCGCGTCACCATGAGGCAGGAGACGAGCGGCTTGGCGTCGTCTCGCGACGCGGTGGCCGGCGGAGCGGATGCCCCCGCCGTGACACGGACCGGAATCTGCTGCGGCAGCTGCGAGAGGCGCGCGTCGTCCCGAAACCACGTCCCTTCCCAGTAGTGCACCATCGCCGCCCGTCGGGTGGCCGTTTCCCAGACGCCGAGATCGAACGATCTCCCGGTCCAGCAGTCGTTCTTCGAGAGCGGATAGAGCCGTTCCGCGGGCACGACGGTGACGGGCGCCGCGGCCGTGTACGTCTGGTGCGCGCGGGTGAGGAGGAACGGGCCCGTGGCATCGAGCACGTCCTGCGCGTCGCGGGTGGCGGCGACCTGGGCGATCACGTGGGCCCAGAACGGATGCCCGGGAACGGAGGCGATGAAGGACGGGCAGAGGATGTTTCGCAGGCCGCGGTGGACGGCTTTATCGAGCTGCTCATGCTCCGCCGGCTCGACGCCGATCACCAACTGCTGTCCATGCACCAGGCTCTCGATCGAACGCAGGCATTCGCAGTCGAGATCGGCGTACACGCCCCCCAGCCGTGCGAGGATCAGGTAGCGGCCCAGATCGACTCGGGCGATCTGGTCGCGATAGCCGCGAAACAGCGGCACGAGATTCGGGAACTCGCGCTCGACGAACGCGGCGATGGCGTCGTCGGTCCACAGGCGATACGCATAGCCCGGATTGCGATCCCACCAGGTCCGCTGCCAGCGGAGAAACCTCGGCGGCACGTCGACCGTCTTCCAGGTCTGATGGATCACCCGCGGAATCGAGGCCTGGTTTAGCGGGTGAATCATACGCGGTCGATCATAGCCGGCGGGGGTCGCCGACGCTTGCCGAATACTGTTCGTCTGTATGTGTTTAACGCGATTCCACCCTGCTCGTCCGTACGATAGAGTCTCGTACGGGAGACGATGCCGGCCCGGTTTCCGTGTCGCTTCCCACAGCATTTTGTTCGCGCACGTTCGAGGACGCCCGATGGCCACGCTGCCTGCCGACATCGTCGCCGCCTCGCGGCATCGGCTCACCGTGGCCGATTTCCGGCGGATGGGAGAGGCCGGGATTCTCGGGCCGGACGACAGGGTCGAACTGATCTCCGGAGAGATCATCGACATGTCCCCCATCGGCAGCCTGCACGCGGCGCTCGTGGACCTCGTCTCTGGAATTTTTTCCAGGCATTGCGGGCCGCGGGCCATCGTCCGCGTTCAAAACCCACTCGCCCTCGACGACACGAGCCAGCCGCAGCCCGACATCACGATCCTGAGGCCGCGATCCGATTTCTATGCGGCAGGCCATCCGGGCCCGGCCGACGCCCTGCTCGTGGTCGAGATCGCCGACACGACGCTCCCCTTCGACCTCGAGGTGAAGGTGCCGCTCTACGCCGCCGCCGGCATCCTCGAGGTGTGGGTGATCGAGGCCCTGTCGCGGAGGACGCATGTCTTCCGCCGGCCGGAGGCGGGCCGCTTTCTCGAGCGCGGCGTTGTCGAGCCCGATTGCATCCTTGCCTGCGGCGGCAGCATGGCCGGCCGCGATGCCCTCGCCGGCATCGAATTCACGCTCGGCTCGCTCCTGCCGCAGACCTGAGCCCCGCTACCCGCGGCCCGGCGTGCGCAGCGTTCCGCGGTCTTCGCCGGCGAGGCCCTGCCAGTGGTCGCGGTAGGCCCGCGGGGCGAAGCCTGTCTTCTTCTTGAAGAGCTTCGAGAAGTGATAGGGGTTGCGAAACCCGAGGGACGCGGCCACCTGCTTCACCGAAATCGTCGAGTTGCGCAGCATCTCCTCGGCGCGGCGGATCGTGAGCTGGAGGTGATAGGCATAGGGGCTTTGGCCGGTCTGATCCTTGAACGCCCGGAAGAAGTTGGTGCGGCTCATGCCCGAGCCGGCCACGAGGTCTTCGATGCCGGGCATCCCGGCCGAGTCGGCCTCGAGCGCGAGTCGCGCACGGCGGATCACCTGCTGCACCTGCGGCACGCGCTGCCGCGGCGCCGCGGCCTCCTGCAAGCGTGCAAGGATCTCCATCGTCTTGGCTGCCGCCACCACGCCGCAATTCGCCGAGCCCGACCGCAGGCCGTCGAGCAACTGGCGAAACGCATCGAGCAGCTGCGCGTCGCCGCCCGTCCGCACCACGGCCCGGGCGGGCCCGAACACTCCGGCCGACAGGAGCCGCAGCGGAATCTCCCCGTGGTAGTGCACCCAATAGGTGCCCCAGCCGGTGTCGCGCCGCGGCCGGTAGCGGTGCCACGTGCCGGGAAACACGAGCGCCGCATCCCCGGGGAGCAGGTCCACGCTGCCGGTGGCCTGCGAGTCGAATTCCCCCGCGCCGTGCGTCACGTACACGACGGCAAATTCCGCGAGCACGCGGCCCGCCTCCCACGTGTAGAAGTGGCCAGGCGGATGGCGCCGGCGCGGAATCGGGTCGGCCCCCGCCGCAGCCGGCTGGTAGCCGCCGCCGGTCACCCACAGGCCCCAGGCTTGATCACGAGGATCGACCGCCAGATACCGGAAGTATTCCTTGGCACGTTCTGCCATCCCCACACGATACCACCAAGCGACAGCGGCCGAGGTAAAGGAGTCGCGATTCGCTTGAAAATGTGATCCCACGGCTGAATTCGGCCCTCTCCCGAGGACAACACCTAGGGCGTACAAAAACACATGGTCTCGTACTTTGGGGCATTCCCGCAGCCGGGCGGCGATGGCACACTCAAGAGTGCGGCGCAACGCCGTGCAGGGCCCCCACGCTCAAGGAGGCATCCCATGGCTGCCGCATCCCCACGCCCCACCGCGGTCTCCCGCCGCTCGTTCACCGCCGCGGCCGCCGCCACGCTCTCCACGACGATGGTCCATTCGTCGCTCGCCGCGGCCGACGCCCGCGACCTGCGGATCGGCGTGATCGGCTGCGGCGGCCGTGGCTCGGGGGCGATCAACGATTCGCTCTCGATCAACGAGGGTGTGAAGCTCGTGGCCACGGCCGACCTCTACGGCTCGAAGTGCGCGTCGCTCTGGAAGGCGATGCGCGAGGCCCATCCGGGGAAGGTGGCGAGCGCCGACACAATCCACGAAGGGTTCGACGGCTACCGCCGCATCCTCGACGACCCCTCGATCGACCTCGTGCACGTCACGACGTCTCCAGGCTTTCGGCCGTCCTACACGCTCGCCACCGTCGAGGCTGGCAAGCACGTGTTCACCGAGAAGCCGGCGTGCGTCGATCCGGCGGGCTACCGCGTCTGCCTCACGGCCCACGACGCGGCCGTCGCCAAGGGCACGGCGATCGTGGCCGGCACGCAGTATCGCCGCCAGGTCAACTACCTCGGTGCGATCGAGCAGATTCGCAACGGTGCGATCGGCGACGTCATCGGCGCGACGGCCCGCTACTGCGCTGGCGGCATCTGGTATCGCCCACGGACCGAGGGGATGAGCGACGCCGAATACCAGATGAACAACTGGTATCACTTCGTCTGGCTCTCCGGCGACCAGATCGTCGAGCAGGCGGTGCACAACCTCGACACGATGAACTGGGTGATGGGGGCCAACCCCGTAGCGGCTTTCGGGTCGGGAGGCCGGTTCACACGGCCCGACGACAGCGAACTCTGGGACAGCTTCAGCATCAACTACGATTATCCGGGCGACCGCATCGTGTCGTTCATGTGCCGGCAGATACCGGGCGCGGCCACGGACGTGTCGAACGTGGTCTACGGCTCAAAGGGCGAGTGCCACATCGGTGCAGCGAATGCCGGCTCGCAGATCTTCGACCGGTCCGGCAAGGAGGTGTGGGAGATGAAGGGCAGCATCGCCGACGCCTACAAGCGGGAGCACAAGGATCTCGTCGATTCGATCCGCGCTGCCAAGCCGATCGTGGAGTTGCGGCAGATGGCCGACAGTTCACTCGTGGCGGTGATGGGCCGCATGGCCGCCTACACCGGGCAGAAAGTATCCTGGAAGTTCCTCACCGAGGAGTCGCAGCTCGACCTCTTCCCGAAGGATCTCACGTGGACGTCGTCGCTGCCGCGGCAGGCGCCCGCGGTGCCTGGAAAAACGAAACTCATCTGAAAGGACGCGCTCGCACCATGAAGCCTTCCCCATCCGTCGTGCCGTCCGCCCCGATCTACCGCGGCCCCCTGCCCCACGTGCACGCCGTCGAGCGGCTGCCCGTCACGGTCTACGACCAGCCGGGCGATGCCAGCCGCGCGGTGGCCCGCGAGATCGCCGACCTCGTGCAGTCGCGCGCCGCGTCAGGAAAGACCACGGTGCTCGGCCTGGCCACCGGCTCCACGCCCGTGGGCGTCTACGACGAATTGATCCGGCTGCACCGCGAGGAGGGCGTGTCGTTCAAGACGGTCGTCACGTTCAACCTCGACGAATACTGGCCGATGCAGCCCGACGCCCTGCAGAGCTACCACCGCTTCATGCGGGAGCACCTCTTCGACCACCTCGACATCCCCACGGCCACTATTCATATCCCCGACGGCACGCTCGCCCGAGCCGACGTGGCGGCTGCCTGCGCCCGCTACGAAGAGGCGATCCGGGCCGCGGGCGGCATCGACCTCCAGATCCTCGGCATCGGCCGCACGGGCCACATCGGCTTCAACGAGCCGGGCAGCGCCATCGACAGCCGCACGCGGCTGATCACGCTCGACAGCGTGACGCGGTCCGACGCCGCCAGCGACTTCTTCGGCGAGTGGAACGTGCCCCGTCAGGCGATCACGATGGGCGTGGGCTCGATCCTCGACGCCCGCCGCGTCGTGCTGCTCGCGTTCGGCGAGCACAAGGCGACGATCGTGCGCAAGGCCGTGGAGGAGCCGCCGTGCAGCCACGTGTCGGCGAGTGCCTTGCAGCAGCACGCCGATGCGAAATTCGTGCTCGACCGGGCCGCCGCGGCCCGGCTCACACGGTTCGAGGCGCCGTGGGTCGTGGGGCCGCTCGATTCGATGGGCCTCGAGTGGACCGATGCCGTCGTCCGCAAGGCGGTGATCTGGCTCGCCCTCACACTCGGCAAGCCGATCCTCAAGCTCACCGACGAAGACTACAATGAGCACGGCCTCCAGGACCTGCTCTCGCACCGCGGGAGAGCCTACGACCTCAACATCGAGGTCTTCCGTGCGATGCAAGACACGATCACCGGCTGGCCGGCCGGCAAGCCGGGCACGCCGCGGCGGATCCGCGGGCTCGACGCCAACGCCGAGGCCAAGAAGGCGACGGAGTTTCCCAAGCGGGTGATCGTGTTCAGCCCGCATCCCGACGACGACGTGATCAGCATGGGCGGCACGTTCATCCGCCTCTGCGAGCAGGGGCACGAGGTGCACGTGGCCTACCAGACGAGCGGCAACATCGCCGTGTGGGACGAGTCGGCCGACCGGCACGTGGACTTCGTGGAGGAGTTTTGCAAGGCATTCGGCGTGGGAGCGAAAGCCGGCGAGGTCGCCGACAAGATCCGCTCGTTCCTGAAGTCAAAACCTGCCGGCGCGATCGACCTGCCTGAACTCCAGGCCGTGAAGGGCTTGATCCGCCGTACCGAAGCGCGGGCTGGTGCCCGCTACTCGGGCGTGAAGCCGGGCAACATCCACTTTCTCGACCTGCCCTTCTACGAGACGGGCACCGTGCGCAAGAAGCCGATCGGTCCCGACGACATCGCGATCACCGTAAAGCTCCTGGAGCAGGTGAAGCCGCACCAGGTGTACGCCGCCGGCGACCTCTCCGACCCGCACGGCACCCACCGCGTCTGCCTCGCCGCGATCACGCGGGCGCTCGACGAGGTGAAAAACCGCGACTGGGCGAAACAGTGCGAACTCTGGCTCTACCGCGGCGCCTGGCAGGAGTGGGAGCCGCACGAGATCGAGATGGCGGTGCCACTCTCACCCGACGAGGTGGAGCGGAAGCGGATGGCGATCTTCAAGCACGAGAGCCAGAAGGATCGGGCCCTCTTCCCGGGCCCGACCGACCCGCGCGAGTTCTGGCAGCGGGCCGAGGACCGCAACCGCGACACGGCGCGGCTCTACGACAAACTCGGCCTCCCCGAATACGAAGCCATCGAGGGCTTCGTGCTCCACCGCGGCTAAGGGGGCTCGGGAGGCCAGCCTCGAGATAGTGACCAGGGAGGCTGGTTTTCCTTCGCGTCTGCCGCAGGTATATAGTCCTTCGGCGACGGAGCAGTCGCCGGGGCATTCGCTCAGCAACGCATGCATGCGTCCATCACAGGGTGCGCGTTCCATGCAAGCAGTTCTCGCCTGTGTCGCTGATTTCGCCCCATCCGCCTCCTCCGCGGAGCGGCTGTCCGGCCGAAGCAACGCCACCGTGATCCGCGTGGGGCTGGTCGGCTGTGGAGCGTTTGCCCGGTTCTCAATGGACCGCTACCGGCGGCTGCCCGGCGTGACGATTCAGGCGGTTGCCGACATCGATCCCGCGGCCGCCCAACGGGCTGCCGTGGAACTCGGCGCCACGGTGCTGGCTCCGGAAGCGACTCTGGCCGCATCGGAGATCGATCTTGTCTACATCGCGACGCCGCCGGCCATGCACTTCCAGCAGGCCCGCGCGGCGCTGGAGGCTGGCAAGCACGTGCTCGCCGAAAAGCCGCTGGCAACCACCGTGGCCGATGCGGAGGCGCTTCAGTCCCTGGCCGCCCGGCAAGGGCGACTCTGCGTCGCGAATCTCGTCGAGCGATACAACCCGCTCGCCGACGCCGTCAAATCGGTCATCGAGTCACGGCTCCTGGGAGAACTCGTGCACGGCCTGTTCGTCAACGAGGCGGCCGACGAGGGACTGGGCCGAAGCCATTGGTTTTGGAACCGGGATGTCAGCGGCGGCATCTTCGTCGAGCATGGCGTGCATTTCTTCGATCTCGTCGCCTACTGGCTGGGCCGGGGACAGGTCGTGGCGGCGGCCCGGAGCATGCGGCCGGCGGACGCGGATGGTGACACGGCTGCCCCGACGGTCGAGGAACAGGTGATGTGCACCTGCAGGTATGCCCGACCGGCGACAGGTGACCGGCCGGTGGTCGCCACGCCCCACGCGGGGGTGCTCTTTCATTTCGAGCACGGTTTCCACCAGTGTTCGCGGATGGACCGCCAGGAGATGCGGCTGGTGTTCGAACGCGGCGAGATCCGCCTGTTCGACTGGGTCCCCACGCACGGGACACTCCGGGGCCTCGTCGATGACGCGGCAGGCGCGACGCTGGCCGGGATGCTGCCCGGCAGTGACGTCAACTTGATCGACTGTTACGACGGCGCGGCCCGGCACACCCGCGGCCGCTTTCGCAGCTTCGATGCCGCCGCGCTCGTGGAGATCTCGTTCACCGTCGGCAAGGACAAGCTCGGGATCTACGGCGACGTGGTTCGCGACCTGGCAGCGGACCAGATCACGTGGATCCGCGACCACATGCACCACCGCCGGCTCACCGAGGCCGACAGCGTGGCGACGGTGGCGCTGGCGTGCGCGGCGGACCGCATGGCCATGGAGGCCGTGTGACCGGTGCCGGCGACGACCAGCGTCACTCCCGCGACCCCGCCGAAAAACGAGACAACCACGATATCACGCACCTGCGCGAGCGGCACGATGAGGCTCGAGTCGCCGCCTCCGAACGTTGGCACACGGCCTGCCGCGCCAGATACCGTGATCTCGATCGCCTCGAGGAACGGCGGTCATGAGGCCTTACCTCTGCCCGCCCTCGATGACCACGATCTCGTGCACCTCCACGCGCGGCACGGTGAGGCTCACCTCGCCGGCAGCGAATGCGAACGGCAGCGGCGTGCCGGCCGGCTCGAGCGTGATGGCGCTCGGCCGCGATGCCATGCGGATCGTCAGCTTCACCGGCCCGATCGGCGCGATGGAATCCGTCACCGGCTCCGTCTGGTGCGGCCCGGATACGTTGACCAGGTTCACGAGCAGCTTCCCATGGTTCTTGGCGACGGTGATCTCGACATCCTCCGAGCCCGTCACCTCCACCATGGGATTCGGGAAGAGCTGCCGCACCAGCGCGATCAAGGGATCGCGCGTCGCCTTCTCCCGCTTGGACAAGTAGCGCTGGCCGAAGCTCTCGGGCAGGACCGCGATGCGGCCCTTGCCGATGGTGGCGACAGCGCCAGGCTTCGTGCCCTGCAGTTCCTTTTCGAACAGCGCCGCCGGCCCCGAGCCGATCAGGAGCAGGCTGCCGCCTTCCCTCGCATACGCCGCCAGTTCATCGCGGAACGTGGGGCCGAGGTACGCCCACTCAGGCACGATGAGCAGCGGGTACTCCCCCATGCGGCCGACCAGCTGATGCTCGCCGACAACCTCCACCGACTGCTGGCTCTCCACCAGCGCCTGGAGCGTGCCGTGCACCATATTCAGGTTGCGGTTGAACAGGCCGTTGATTGAGCGATAGTGCCCGGCCGTCGACAGCAGCAGCCCGATCTGTGGCACCGCCTCCGAACGGTGGCACACCGCCTGCCGCGCCCGGCAGAACTTCGCCACCTCCGCCATCACCGGCACGCGCTCGTCATACACGCTCCCATCCCGCTTCTGCTTGAAGTACGCCTGAAACCCACCGCCCGCGGCCAGCACGATGGCCGCCTCGCGCTCGATCTGTACGGCCGTTTTTTGCACGGCCGTCTTCTGATTCGAGCCATCCTTGCCCTTGTTCCGCGAGAAGCTCCAGGCCATCAGGTCCCACGGCATTCGCTGCCCCGCCAGATACCGCGCTGACAGCCGCGCCGAGTTCACGCTGTCATCCGGCGCATAGTCGCCCGATAGGAAATCAAGCGGCACATTCACCTTCTCGGCCATGTGATCGGTGAACGCCCAGTTGCTGCAGATCTGGAAGTTCGGATTTGTCTTCTTCACCTCCGCGATGTAGTGCCGCAGGTAGTTGCGGAACGCCTCGCGGTGGAACTCCAGCAGCTCGAACCAGTGCGGATCGCCCGGCTTCCTCGGCACATCCGCAATGCTCGTCGCCTCGCGAAACGCCTTCACGGCCGCCTCGCCGTAGTCCGGCACCGACGCCCAGCACTCCCCGTCCACCCACACCCCATCCACGCCATACTCCCCGGCCAGTTCCCGGAGCTGCGGAATGAGCAACGTGTCTGCATACGGTCCAAAGAAGCTTGTCGCCTTCCCCTGCACCTTGCCGTCGGCATTGATCGCCCCCCACTCCGGGTGCAGTCTGATCGCCTCCGAATCCCACACACCCGAGTAGTGCATGAAGAGTGCCACCCCCCGCTCGGCCGTCACCTGCCGCCACACCCTCAGCGGATCGCCGACAAATCCCGGCGCGGGGTTGCCCACCTTCGTCGGATAGCTCGACAGGCCCGCGTGCCCCTTGCAGTCGATCTGGATGTAATCCGGCCGAACTTGATCGATGATGTTCTCGATCATTTTCCGCGTCGTGTTCTTCCCGATCTCGTTGCAGTCTTTGCCGGCGTGGAAGTCGTAGTGAATGCCGAGAAAGCTCTCCGCGCGCGGGAGGCGTTTGGGCATGTCGGCACCCAGGGCGGCGGCGCCGGTGGGCGGCAGTTCCTCGATCTCGATCGCCTTGAAGCGGACCTCCGATACGGCGTTGCCGTGGATCTGCAGCGCGATCACGCCCTCGGCCGGCAGGCCCGGCTCGGTCTCGGTGTAGTCGACCGTCTGGATGTCGTTCACCCAGAGCTGCACTCGCGGCCCCTCGGCCCGGATGCGGTAGTCGTGCCACTCGCCCGGTCTGGAAACCTTGGCCAGCACGTCGGCCGACGGCTGCGCCAGGATCCGATTCCGGCGCGATTCGTCGTAGAGCGCGCCGTCAAACCCCTTGCCGAAGTCGGCCTGATAGCCGATCAGCTCGTGGCTCTTGGGGATGCGCTCGCTGCGAAACTGGATCCCGGAATTCACGAACCCCTCGGAGCCCGCCAGCTTGATCTTCAGCCGCAGGTCGAAGTTGCCGTAGCGTTTTTTCGTACAAAGAAAGTCGTTTTTCTCCTGCCTGCGGTCGAGCGACCCGGAAACGATCTCGCCGTTCTCGATCCGCCAGACGTGCGCGGTGTCGCCCTCCCACCCGGTGAACGTCGTGCCGTCGAAGAGCGGCTCGGCCACGGCAGAGCGGTCCGTCGCAGCGAGCAGCAGACTCGCAGCAACGAGAAGGCTGGAAAGCTGGGCCATGCTCATGTCCAAAACTCCCGCTCCGGCCGCTTCTTGAGGCCGTTGGCCTCGGCGTCGGGCTTGCCGCCGCTCGTGAACGCTTCGGTGGCCGGATCGAACCCGAGCGTGCGGCCCAGGATCCAGGAATTCGCCGCGGCATGGGCGACGACATGCGATCGCCGCATCACGCCGGCGTTGCAGACAGCCGGCTGCCGGCTCTTCACGCAGTCGAAGAAGTCGCGGGCGTGCGCTGCTGCGTCGGTGCCCTTCACCCGCTTGACGGCATCGGGAAATTCGGAGGCCAGCGTCGCGGGCTCCACGTCGACCAGGCCGGCATCGCCCGTCGAGATCCAGCCCTCCCGGCCCACGAATCGCACCGGGCAGGTACCGAGCTGCGTGTTGAACTGCGGCCCACGGTCCTTGAAGGGATCGGCGAGGAAGTGGAGGGTGAGAGAGACGCCGTCGGCGTACCGACAGACGATGCCGGTTTCAGAAGGCGTGAATTCGACCGGACCGGTGCCGTCGGCCCCCTTCACCCACTGGCAGAGGTCGACGGTGTGCACGCCCCAGTCGAGCAGTCGCGCCCCGGCCTCGAAGTCGTAGACGCCCCGCCACCCGCGGCCAAGATACTCGGCGTTGTAGGGACGCCACGGCGCTGGCCCGAGCCACGCATTCCAGTCGCACAGCTCCGGATCGGGTGTCGGCTGTGCGGGAAGCCAGTTGTTGTTGAGCGACGGCATGTAGACAGAGGCGTGCATCTCCGTGAGCGCGCCGATCTTGCCCGCCTGGACGAGTTCCTTGACGCGGATGAAGTTCGGCACGCTCCGCCGCTGCGTGCCGGCCTGGAAGATGCGGCCGGTGCGCCGCATCGTGTCGTCGATCTGGCCGCAGATGTCGATCGTGAGCCCGCAGGGCTTCTCGCAGTAGACGTCCTTGCCCGCTTCCGCCGCCATGATCGCCGCCTTGCCGTGCCAGCGGTCGCCGGTGGCGATCAGCACGCAGTCGATGTCGGCACGGGCGAGCAGCTCTCGCAGGTCGCCGGTGGTGGTGCAGCCAGAGGTGCCGTAGGCGGCATCGACGAGCTGCTTGCCCTCGTCGCGACACCGCTTCTGCACGTCGGCGATCGCCACGCACTGCACGTCGGCAAACTTGAGCATCTCGGTGAGCACATACTTGCACCGCGGCCCGAACCCGATCACACCGAGCGTCAGCCGCTCGCTCGCCGCCGCGGCCCGGGCCTCGAGCCCGAGCGCCCGCGCCGACACGATCGTCGGCAACGCGACAGCGCCTGCGGCCTGGACGGCCGCCGCGAGAAACTCACGCCGGGAGTTCACGGGCTCGGCGGCGGGCAAGACGTCGGCGTCCCCACGGGCAGGCGAAGCGGTGTTCATGAACAGGCTCCTCAGAAAAGGTGTCGCAATGGGAAACGGCGTCGACAGCGGATGGTATAGCATGATCACTCGCGTGGAGGTCCGCCGCGACGGCGATACTGCTGCGGGGCCAGCCCGGTGTGGGCCTTGAAGGCCCGCGTGAAATGGCTCTGGTCGTAAAAACCGCAGTCGGCTGCGATCTGGCCGATCGCGTCGGCCGTCTCCCGCAGCCGCCGCTGGGCCATCAGGAGCCGCAGGCGGAGCAGGTAGTCGCCCACGCTCATGCCGAAGAGCCGGCGAAACTCACGCTGCAATTGGCTCGCAGACAGCTCCGCTCGGCGGGCCAGGTCTGCGACGCTGATCGGCCGACGGTAGTGCTCGAGCACGTATTCCATCGCCGGCGTGAGCCGCCGGTATTCATCGGGCGCGTTACCGGCATGATCGAACGGCCGCAGCACGCCGGCCAGCCCCGACACGGTGCCGTCGGCGTCGAACAAGGGCATCTTCGTGCACAGATACCAGCGCGGCATCCCCGTGTGATCGGAGACGAGCCACGCCTGGTCGCAGAGCGGCTTCCCCGACCGCATCACCCGCTCGTCCTCGGCGACATACTGCGCCGCCAGCGCCGGCGGATGGTAGTCGTAGTCGGTTTTGCCGAGGGCGTCGGCCGCGGTCGCGCAGCCGTGCATGCTGAGCCAGGCTTTGTTGAACTTCACGAACCGGCTTTCCCGATTCTTCACGAACAGAAACACGTCGGGCAGCGCGTCGAACAGGTCGAGCACCTGCACCGCGGCAAAACCTGAAAGCATCGGCAGCAATCCCTGAATGCCCATGCGTCTTAAATACAAAACAATGCGATCTTCGTCAAATGACGCCGGGACGCCTCCGGGCTAGAATGCATCGGCCTAGAAGCTCGTAACGCACGGAGCACCCAGCATGTTTGAATTTCGCGTCGCCCGGCCCGGTGAGCGGGCGGTCCTCTGCGGGTCGGGTACAAGCCGGCGGGATTTCCTGCACGTGGGCGCGCTGGCGGCCGTCGGCCTCTCGCTGCCGCAATACGCCCGCGCCGCGAGCGAGGGGAAGGTTCGCCCCGGCTGCGAGAAGCGGTCGTGCATCACGATCTTCAACCTCGGCGGGCCGTCGAACATGGACCTCTGGGACATGAAGCCCGACGCCCCGGCCGAGATCCGCGGCCCCTTCAAGCCGATCCGCACGAAGAGCGACGCCTTCGAGGTCTCGGAACTGTTGCCGAAGCACGCCGAGATCGCCGACAAGTTTTCTCTCGTGCGCTCGTGCCACCACGACGGCGCGGCGGTGCACGACGCCGGCTGGCAGATCATGCAGACGGGCCGACGATTCACCGGCGGCATCCAGACACCGCATGCCGGCAGCGTGGCCTCGTATCTCCTCGGGCGGCGCACCGACCTGCCGCCCTTCGTGGTGCTGCCCGAGATCATGGGCCGCGGCGGCGGCAACCTGCCCAACGGCCAGGCCGGCGGATTTCTCGGCAAGGCCCAGGATCCGTTCGCGCTCATGGCTGATCCCTCGCAGCCGAATTTCCGCGTGCCCGATCTGCTGCCCCCCGACCAGATCTCCGTGGCCCGGCTCGACCGGCGTCAGAAGATGCGTGAGATCGTGGAGGGGGCGGCGAAGCAGTTCGAAGCCAGCGAAGACGCGCGGCTCCTCGACGACAACTTCCACGCCGCCTACCGGCTGATGACGAGCCCGCAGGCCCGCGAGGCCTTCGACCTCTCGAAGGAGCCGCAGGCCGTCCGCGAGCGCTATGGGCTCAACCGCTTCGGGCAATGCTGCCTGCTCGCGCGCCGGCTCGTGGAAAATGGCGTGCGGTTCGTGACGATCAACACGTTCCTCACGGTGTTTGACGAGACGTCGTGGGACATCCACGGCTCGAAGCCGTTCACGTCGATCGAGGGCATGAAGACGGTCGTCTGCCCGATGTACGACCAGGGCTACTCCGCGCTCATCGAAGACCTCCACCAGCGCGGTCTGCTTGACGACACGCTCGTGGCCGGCCTCTCCGAGTTTGGCCGCACGCCGAAGGTGAACCCCGCAGGGGGCCGCGACCACTGGCCGCAGTGCTTCACCGTGTCGTTCGCCGGCGGCGGCGTGAAGGGCGGCCGCGTGGTGGGGGCGAGCGACACGATCGGCGCGTTCCCCGCGGAGCGGCCCGTGAAGCCCGGCGACATCGTGGCCACGATCTTCCACTCGCTCGGCCTCGACCACGAGATGCACCTTCCCGGCCCCGCCGGCCGCCCCTTCGCGCTCACCGACTTCGGCACCGACCCGATCAAGGAGCTCTTCGCATGACGAGTCTCCAACGGGCCTCTCGCCGGACCGGGAGGCGGAGGGATCGGCGAACGCTCGAGGAGCATGAGGCCGCTGCGGCCTCCGCGACGAGACTTTTGCCGTCCCACAGCCGGCGCCCCGCCTTGTGGCTCTCGTTTGCGATGGTCTGGTGCACGGCCCTTCGCGCCGAGGAGCCCAGCTTCGATCTCGACGTGATGCCGATCCTCTCGAAGGCCGGCTGCAACGGCGGCGGCTGCCACGGCGCGCTCGCCGGCAAGGCGGGCTTCCGGCTCTCGCTCTTCGGCTACGATCCGCAGAGCGACTACCTCGCGATCACGCGCGACGCCCGTGGCCGCCGCGTCGATCTCGCCGATCCAGGCACGAGCCTGCTGCTCACGAAGCCGACGATGGCGCTGGCCCACAAGGGCGGCAAGCGGCTCGACGTGGGCAGCGACGACTACGCGCTCCTCGCCGCCTGGATCGAGGCCGGCTGCCCGGGTCCGAAGGAGGACGAGAAAACCCTCGATGCGATCGAGCTTGCGCCCGCCGAGAGTGGGCTCGCGCCGGGCCAGACGGCGCAGCTGCGGGTCACCGCGAAATACAGCGACGGCTCGTCGCGCGACGTCACCCGCTGGGCCCGGTTCACGTCGGCCGACGAGACGATCGCGACGATCGACCCCGCGGGCACCGTGAACGTGATCGGACACGGCGAGGGGGCGGTGACGGCCTGGTTCAGTTCACAGATCGCCGTGGCCCGGGTGCTCGCGCCCTTTCCCCACACGGTGGCAGCCGACGTGTATGCCGCCGCCCCGCGGGCCAACGTGATCGACGAGCTGAATCTCGCGCAGCTTCAAAAGCTGCATCTCAAGCCCTCGCCCCCCTGTGACGACGCCACGTTCCTCCGCCGCGCGTTCCTCGACACGATCGGCCGGCTGCCGTCGCCCGAGGAGGTGCATGCCTACCTGGCCGACCGCTCGCCCCGCCGCAAGGAGCGGCTCGTCGATCTCCTCCTCGCCCGCCCCGAGTTCGTGGACTACTGGGCTTATAAATGGAGCGACATCCTGCTCGTTACGGGGGCCAAGCTCCGGCCCGCGGCCGTGACGGCCTATGCCCAGTGGATCCGCGACCGCGTCGCGGAGAACGCGCCGTGGGACAGGCTCGTGCGCGAACTGGTCACCGCCCGCGGCTCGAGCACCCAACACGGCGCGACGAACTTCTTCGCCGTGCATCAAGACCCGGAGACGCTCGCGGAAAACGTGAGCCAGGCCTTTCTCGCGCTGTCGATCAACTGCGCGAAGTGCCACAACCATCCGCTCGAAAAATGGACCAACGACCAGTACTACGCCTTCGCCAACCTCTTCTCGCGGGTCCGCGCCAAGGGCTGGGGTGGCGACTCGCGGAATGGTGACGGAATCCGCACACTGTACGTCGAATCACGGGGCGAGTTGCTCCAGCCGAAAACCGGCCGGCCGCAGCCGCCCGCGCCGCTCGATGGCGAGCCACTGCCGCTCGACGACGCGGGCGACCGCCGCGAGCCGCTCGCTCGCTGGCTCACCGCGCCGGAGAATCCCTACTTCACCCGGGCGATCGTGAACCGCGTGTGGGCCAACTTTTTCGGCCTCGGCCTCGTGGAGCCGGTGGACGACCTGCGCACGAGCAACCCCGCCAGCAACGAGCAGCTCCTCGATGCCCTGTGCGGCTTCACGATCGAGCACCATTTCGACCTCAAGCAGCTCATGCGGCTGATTCTTCTCTCGGAGACCTACGCCCGCTCGAGTATGCCCCTGCCCGAAAACCGTGACGACCGCCGCTGGTTCGCCCGCGCCTACCCCAAGCGGCTGATGGCCGAGGTGCTCTCCGACGCGATCGCCGACGTGACGGGCGTGCGCGACCGCTACACCGAGACGGTGCTCGCCGACGGCTCCACGCAAAAGCTGGAGGGCTACGACGACGACACCCGCGCCCTCGAACTCGGCGATTCGTCCGTGAAGAACTACTTCCTCGACACGTTCGGCCGCAACGCCCGCGAGATCACCTGCGAGTGTGAGCGGTCGAGTCAGCCGAGCCTCGTGCAGGTGCTCCACCTTTCCAACGGCTCGACGCTCAACGGCAAGCTCGCAGGGAAGGAGGGGCGAGTGACGCAGATCATGGCCACCGACCCGGCGCCCGCCACGCTCGTGGAAGACGCCTGGATCCTCGCCCTATCGCGAAAGCCCACCGACGCCGAGCGGAAGCCCTTCGAAGACATGCTCTCGAAGGCCACGCCGGAGGAGAAGCGGCAGATCGTGGAAGACATGTATTGGTCGCTCCTCACGAGCCGCGAGTTTTTGTTTCGCCACTGAAGTATTTTCATGACGCGCCTGCTCCCTCTGCTCTGCTGCATTGCGATCGCCCTGCCCTGCGCGGGGGCGGAGCCCGTTTCGTACGATCGCGACATCGCACGGATCCTGCGCACCTACTGCTCCGGCTGCCACAACGACCGCGAGGCGGAGTCGGACTTCTCCGTGGAGCGGTTCGCGACGCTCCGCACAGGCGGGGCCGGCTCGGGCGATCCGATCGTGCCGGGCGACGCGGCCGGCTCGGTCCTCATCCAGCGCATCAAGAGCACCGCCGAAGACCACATGCCGCCCGCCGACGAGCCGCAGGTGCCGGCGGCTGACCTGGCCACGCTCGAGGCCTGGATCGCGGCGGGCGCCCCCGGCCCCGCCAGCGACACGTCCATTCTCGAAACGCTCGTGGTGCCCGCGCTCACCCCGTCGCGGGCGGCGAAGCCCGTCACGGCTGCAGCCGCATCCCCCGACGGCACACGGCTCGCCGTGGCCCGTGGCCGCACCGTGGAGATCGTGGCTGTGGAAAACGGCAGCCCGGCGGCGCAGCCGCTCGTCACGATCGCCGACCTCCCGGGCCCGGTGGCCGCCGTGCACTTCAGCCGCGACGGATCGCAGCTCGTGATCGCCAGTGGTGTCGTCGGCCTGCGCGGCGTGGCGGAGATTCGCGATGCCGCGTCCGGCGGGCTCGTGCGGTCGTTCGGCCCGCATCGCGACCTGCTCTACGACGCCGAACTCTCCCCCGACGGGGCGACGCTCGCCACCGCGGGCTACGACCGCTCGATCAAGCTCTGGAACGTGGCCGACGGCGCCCTCGTGCGGTCGATCGATGTGCACAACGGCGCCGTGTTCGATCTGGCCTGGCATCCATCCGGCAAACTCCTCGGCTCGGCGAGCGCCGACGAGACGGTGAAGCTCTGGCGGGCGAGCGACGGCGTGCGGCTCGACACGCTCAGCCAGCCGCAGGGCGAACTCGCGAGCGTGGCGTTCACGCCCGATGGCAAACACGTGCTCGCGGCAGGCCGCGATAAGCGGATTCATCTCTGGAAGCTCGCATCGCTCGACGCGCCGGCGATCAACCCGCCGGTGCATGCGCGGTTCGCCCACGAGACGCCGATCGTGGCCGTCGCACTCTCTCCCGACGGGAGCCGGCTCGTGACTGCAGCCGAAGACCGGAGCTTGAAGGCCTGGAGCGTGCCCGATCTCACGCTCGTCGGCGAACTGCCGAGGCAGGCGGATCTCGTGGCGGCGGTCGTGCCGGCCGAGAGCGGCTTCTGGCTCGGCCGGATGGATGGCCGGATCGAGCGGGTGGGCCTCGCCACGACGCCGGGCGGAGCCTCGGCCATGCCTTCGACAGCGCCGTCGGTGGCCAAGGCGATCGCGCAGCCATCAGGCAGCGAGAAGCCGCAGGATGTCGCCGAGGCGGAGCCCAACGACGCGCCACGCGAGGCGGCGCTCGTGCCGGTGCCCGTGGCCGTGAAGGGCTCGATCGGCGCGCCCGGCGATGCCGACTGCGTGCGGTTTGCGGCCCGGGCGGGCGAGCCGCTCGTCGTCGAAGTGCTCGCCGCCAAGGCCCAGCCGAAGTCGCTCGTCGATTCGCGGATCGAGGTGCTGCATGCCGATGGCCGGCCCGTCGAGCAGGTCGTGCTGCAGGCGGTGCGGGATTCGTGGTTCACGTTTCGCGGCAAGGATTCAAACCAGACCAACGACTTCCGGGTGCAAAACTGGGACGAGATGGAGCTCGATGAATATCTCTACGCGAACGGCGAGGTGGTGAAGCTCTGGCTCTACCCGCGCGGCCCCGACTCGGGCTTCGACGTCTATCCGGGCTCGGGGAGTCGGCACACCTTCTTCCACACCTCGGCCGTGACGCACGCCCTCGGCGAGCCGGCGTGGATCGTGGAGCCGCTGCCGCCGGGCGCGACGCCCGTGCCCAACGGGCTGCCCGTGTTCCCGGTGTTCTACGACAACGACGACGAATCGACGCGGCGGCTGGGCAGCGATTCACAGCTCACCTTCGTGCCGCCGGCCGACGGCGAATACGTGGCGCGCGTGACCGACGTGCGCGGCTTCGGTGGCCCGCGGGACCATCACTACACGCTCGGCATCCGCCGCCCGAATCCCGCGTTCGAGGTAACGATCACAGGCAAGGATCCGAAGGTCTGCCCGGGCAGCGGCCGCGAGCTCACGTTCTCGGTCACCCGCATCGAAGGCTTCGATGGCCCCGTGCGGATCGAGCTCGAGAATCTGCCGGCCGGGTTCACCTTCCACGGTCCGATCGAAATCGAGGCCGGCCAGCGTGCGGCAAGCGGTGTGCTCTCGGCGGCCGCGGATGCCGCGGCGCCCGACGAGGCCGCCGACAAGGCGGTGAAGGTGCGGGCCGTGGCGACCGTGGCCGGCAGCGAGATGGTGCGCGACCTCGGCACGCTCGGCGACATCCAGCTCGCCGACAAGCCGAAGTTCACGCTCGAGATCCTTCCCGGGGCCGATTCAACCGTCGTCAAGCAGGTGCCGGGCGAGCCGCTCGAGTTCACGATCCGCCCCGGCCAGACGATCTCGTTGAAGGCGAAGGCGGTGCGCCACGACTTCAAGGATCGGATCGAGTTTGGCCGCGACGGCCAGGCCAACCGCAACCTGCCGCACGGAGTGTTCATCGACAACGTCGGGCTCAGCGGCCTCTTGATCGTCGAGGGGCAGGACGAGCGCGATTTCTCCATCACCGCCGCACCGAAGGCCGCTCCCGGCCGGCGGCTCTTTCACCTGCTGGCCCTGGCCGACGGCGGCCAGGCGTCACCGCCCGCCGTGATCAACGTCCTGCCGGCGGCCGTCGCGGCCGGCAACGAGTAACCGGGCGGCTGTGAGGTTTGCGGGATCGCTCGATCCTACTGGCCCAGAATCGGTGCCAGGCACCGATTCTTGCAGAACGCCCTCGAGATACGCCCGAGCCCGGTTCACCTCCGCGGTGATCGCAGGCACGGTGTCGAGAATCGGCACGCCGCGGGGCACGGGATGCATGAAGATCTCGACGGGGCCGGCGAACCGCTGCGCCGCCAACTCGCGCATGAGCGGCCCGAAGTCGAGCGGCCCGCGGCCCGGCATCTGGAGGAGCTCAACCT
>JBAXUY010000280.1:0-1845 GCA_037129475.1 Planctomycetia bacterium
ATCGCGGCAACTCGGGCCGAGTGGCGAAACTGGCAGACGCACGGGACTTAAAATCCCGTGGAGAGCGATCTCCGTGCGGGTTCGATCCCCGCCTCGGCCACTCGGTTGGGATTGATCCCAGGGCCGGCGGCCGGTATTTGCCTTGCCATGGAGACGCGTTCCAGGCAAACCCAGGCGAATGGCATGGCCGCAGTGTGGCTGCCGTGGCTCGTCGCGCCCTTGTTCATGGCCGCTCCGATCGGGGGGTGCGCCGTGGCGGGTCGGTGGCGGCCCGCGGTGGCGTGCGCCGTGGCTGACGAGCCGTCGGGGGCCGACGTGCGCCCGCCGGCTGGGCCGGCTGGCGCGGTCGTGGCGGTCGAGCGGCGCTGAGGCCGGCGGCGGTCTGGGCGGTGGCGTGGGCCGGGGCGGCGCACTAAGGTTGCGGAGAGATCCGCCGTCGAGGAGCGTCCGCCCATGTCGTTGCGTTCGAAAATCGCCACCATCGCCACGCTGCTCGTGCTGGCGGCGATCGTGGTCAACACGCTGCTCCAGACGTTTGCGGCCCGCCAGGCCGTCCTCCAGCAGGCTCGCGACGGTGGCGACAGCATCGCCGCGGCCCTGGCACGGGCGGTGGCGTTCGCGGCGGAAGTTCCCGCCCAGCCCGGAGAGTCGCGCGATGGCCGCACGCAAATGCGGCGGCTCGTGAGCGAGCTCGTCGCCGGCGACGTGCGCGAGGTGCGGATCCTGGATTCGCAATCGACGGCGCTCGTGAGCCGAAGCGTCGACGAACGTGGCACCGCGTCCGACGCCGATGTGCCTCTCGTGTCGCTCGACGCCGCTCTGGTCCGCGACTGCATCGTTGCGAAGAAGCCGGTCGGTCGATTCGAGGCCGACACGTATCGCGCATCGGCTCCCGTGCGGTATGCGGATGGTCGGATGGCGGGTGCCGTGCTCGTGGTGATCTCGACCGCCTCCAGCCGCGAGGTGCTCTGGTGGCAGGCGGCGGCGGCCGCCGCCTCGGTGGTGTTCGTCGGCGTGCCCGGTGCGCTGGCCGCCGCCTGGCTGGCCCGTTCCATCGCGGGGCCGGTGAGGCAGTCGCTGCGGGTCGCCGAGGCGATCGCTGCGGGCGACCTGACCGGTGCCCTGCCGGCCGGGAGCGACGACGAGATGGGGCGGCTGCTCGGAGCCTTCGGGCGGATGCGGCAATCGCTCGGCAGCCTCGTGCGCCGCATCCAGGCCGCCGGCGAGCGGCTGTCGACCGTCGAGGCCGATGCGTCGGACGCGCTGGTGCGTCAGGACCGGGCCGTGCGCGGCTTCAGCGGCTCGACGACCGAGATCTCCACGGCCGTCGCCGAGATCTCCGCGACGAGTGAGAAGCTGCTGGAGGCCACGAGCGAGGTCACGCAGGCGGCCCGCGAGGCGGCCCGCGTGGCCGACGATGGGCGCGGCGGCCTCGAGAGCATGGCCGCGTCGATGCAGCACCTCGACGAAACGATGAATGCGTTCACCAGAAAGTTGTCCACGATCAGCCAGAGGGCCAGCGGGATCACGTCGGTCGTCACGGCGATCGCCAAGGTGGCCGACCAGACGAACCTGCTCTCCGTGAATGCCACGATCGAGGCCGAGAAGGCCGGCGAGTCGGGCCGCGGCTTCCGGATCGTGGCCCAGGAAATCCGGCGGCTCGCCGACCAGACCGCACTCGCCACCAAGGACATCGAACGCATGGTGCGGGACATGCAGGCGGCCGTATCGAGCGGCACAATGGAGATGGACCGTTTTCGCAACGAGGTGAGCCTCCGGATCACGGAGGTGGCCGACGTGAGCGAGAAGCTCGGCCGGATCATCGAGCCGGTGCAGGCGGTGACC
>JBAXUY010000281.1:0-1843 GCA_037129475.1 Planctomycetia bacterium
CGTGAAGCATCCCTCGAGCATGCCTCCCTTCGGCTCCGAATGCGGGTGGTTATCGTGTGTCCTGCCGTTGGGCGACGTAGGGCACACGGCACGCGTGCTAGCGCTTCGGCCGCGGGATCCGGCCGGGGCCGCGGTTGCGCGGGCCCTTGCCGATGCGCCGGCCGTCGCGGCCGCGGCCGTCACGCAGGTCGGCGATCCGGTCGCGGAGGTGCGCGGCTCGTTCGAAGTCGAGCTCGGCTGCGGCCTGCATCATGTCGGCTTCGAGCTGTTCGAGGAGTTCGGTCGTGCGGCGCTTGTCGTCGTCCCCCTGCCCCACGGCGTCGAAGGCGACGGCCCGTGAGACCGCCTCCGCCTCGATGCCGGCCCGGATCTCCTTGCGGACGGTCTCGGGCGTGATCCCGTGGGCGGCGTTGTATTCCTCCTGCAGCGCGCGGCGGCGGCGGGTCTCGTCGACCGCCTGCCGCATCGACTCGGTGATCGTGTCGGCGTAGAGGATCACGCGGGCGTCCACGTTGCGGGCCGAGCGGCCGATCGTCTGCATGAGCGACGTTTCACTGCGCAGGAAGCCCTCCTTGTCGGCGTCGAGAATGGCCACGAGCGACACTTCCGGCAGGTCGAGCCCCTCGCGCAGGAGATTCACGCCCACGAGCACGTCGAATGCACCCTCGCGCAGGTCCTTGAGCAGTTCCACCCGCTCGAAGGCGTCGAGTTCGCTGTGCAGCCAGCGGCAGCGCACGTTGCGTTCCTGGAAGTAGGTCGTGAGATCTTCGGCGAGCTTCTTCGTGAGCGTCGTCACGAGCACCCGCTGCCCGGCGGCCACGGTTTTCGCAATCTCGCCGGAGAGGTGCGGCACCTGCTGCGAGGCCGGCACGATGTCGATCACGGGATCGAGCAGGCCCGTGGGGCGGATCACCTGCTCCACCACCTCGCCGCCGGTGCGGTCGAGTTCCCAGGGGCCGGGCGTGGCCGACACATACACGGTCTGGTGGAGCCGTCGCTCCCACTCGTCGAACATCAGCGGCCGGTTGTCGAGGGCGCTCGGCAGCCGGAAGCCGTGCTCCACGAGCGTGGTCTTGCGGGCCTTGTCGCCGGCGTACATGCCGCGCACCTGCGGCACCGTCACGTGCGACTCGTCGACGAAAAACAAAAAGTCGTCGGGAAAGTAGTCGAACAGCGTGGTCGGCGTGCTGCCGGGGGCCCGGCCGGACAGCGGCCGCGAGTAGTTTTCGATGCCGGGGCAGAAGCCGGCCTCGAGCATCATCTCGATGTCGAACCGGGTGCGGGCATTCAACCGCTGGGCCTCGAGCAGTTTGCCCTGGCTCTTGAGCTCCTCGAGGCGGGCCTCCAGTTCCGCCTTGATCGACGACACGGCGGCCTTGATCCGATCCTCCGGCATCACGAAGTGGCGGGCAGGATAGAAATACATCTCGTCTTTCCTGGCCGCCACCTCGCCGCTCGTCGGGTTGATGATCGCGATCGACTCGATCGTGTCGCCCCAGAATTCGATCCGCGTGGCGAGCTCGTCGTAGGGCGGCCAGATGTCGATCGAGTCGCCCCGCACGCGGAATTTGCCCCGGTCGAGGGCCACGTCGGTCCGCTCGTAGTGGATCGACACGAGCTTTTCGAGCAGCCGGTCGCGGCCGAGATCCATGCCGCTGGCGAGCCGGATCACCATCGAGCGGTAGTCGTCGGGCGAGCCGAGGCCGTAGATGCACGATACGCTCGCCACCACGATCACGTCGCGCCGGCTCACGAGGGCGCTCGTGGCTGCGAGCCGGAGGCGGTCGATCTCCTTGTTGATGGCGGCATCCTTCTCGATGTAGATGTCGCGCTGCGGGATGTA
>JBAXUY010000282.1:0-1825 GCA_037129475.1 Planctomycetia bacterium
ACATGCACGTGCACCTCCGCGAGCCCGGCCGCGAGGAGGACGAGACGATCGAGACGGGCACCCGTGCGGCCCTCGCCGGCGGCTTCACGAGCGTCGCCTGCATCCCGAACACGGAGCCGCCGATCGACACCCAGTCGACGGTCGAGTTCATCCACCAGAAGGCGGCCCGGGCCGACACGTGCAACGTGTTCGTCGTCGGGTGCGTGAGTCGCGACCGGGCGGGCAAGGAGCTCGCCGACATCGGCCAGCTCGTCGAGGCCGGCGCGGTGGCCTTCAGCGACGACGGTGCCCCGGTCTACGACGCCGAATTGATGCGCCGGGCGCTCGAATACTGCCGCATGTTCGACAAACCGATCCTCGCCCACGAGGAGGTGCTGGAACTTTCCCATGGCGGCGTGATGCACGAGGGTCTCGTGTCGCTCGTGCTCGGCCTCGCAGGGATGCCGGCCGCGGCCGAAGAGGTGATGATCGGCCGCGACATCGCTCTCGCCGAAGTGACATCCGGCCGGCTCCACGTGATGCACGTGTCGACGGCCGGTGGCGTGGCGCTCGTCCGGGCCGCCAAGGCCCGCGGGGCCCGGGTCACGGCCGAGGCCTGCCCGCACCACTTCACGCTCACCGACGAGTGCCTCCGCGGCTTCGACTCGAACTTCAAGATGAGCCCGCCGCTGCGCACGGCCGACGACGTGGAGGCGATCATGGCGGGCCTTGCCGACGGCACGCTCGACTGCATCGCCACCGACCACGCCCCACACGCCCGCGAGAAGAAGATGCTCGAGCTCGACCGTGCGCCGATGGGAATTCTCGGCCTCGAGACGGCCGTCGGTCTCTCCGTCACGCGGCTCGTGAACACGGGCCGCATCGGCTGGCCGCGATTGATCGAGGCGATGAGCACGCTGCCGGCGCGGATTCTCGGCGTGAACCGGGGCACGCTCCGCCCCGGTTCGATCGCCGACATCACGCTCATCGATCCGAATCTCGCCTGGCAGGTCGACGTGGGGCGGTTCTGTTCGAAGAGCGTCAATTCGCCGTTCCACGGCTGGACGCTCACCGGCCGTGCCGTGGCCACGATCGTCGCCGGACGCGTGAAGTATCGGCTCGCGGCCTCCTGAGCCATGACACTGATCATCGACGGCTACAACCTGCTCCACGCCTCGGGCGTGTTCGGAGCGGAGCGGGGGCCGCGGGGCTTCGAGCAATCGCGGCTCGCGCTGCTCGACCTGCTGGCCGACCTCCTCGGCCCCGACGCAACGAAGACGATCGTCGTGTTCGACGCGGTCAACGCTCCCGATGGCCTGCCAGGCCGTCACGTCCACCGCGGCCTCCGCGTGTGGTTCGCGCGGGAATATCCCGACGCCGATTCACTCATCGAGGAACTCATCGATGACGACAACGCGCCACAGAGCCTCACCGTCGTGTCGAGTGATCGTCGCCTCCAGGCCGCCGCCCGCCGCCGCCGGGCGGGGGCGGTGGACTGTGAAGGATGGCTGGCCGAGCTGCGGGCCCGCAGCCGGCGGCGCGACGATGTCGACGCCAAGCCCGCCGAGCCGAGCCCGTACGACGTCGAGGCCTGGAAGCGCTACTTCGGGCTGTGACACATCGGAAAGCCGAAGCGTGCGGCCCTGCTCGGGGTTACCCCGTACCGTCTCGCCGGACGTTCGGGGCGTTGGGCGCGCCGGCTTCGGACTCCCCATACCCCGTCGCCGGACGTTCGCTGCGCCCCTCCTGGGCTTCGCTCACTCGGATCTGCCTGCGCTCCGGCATCCCTGCCTGCGCTGGTCAGATACGCCGGCTCCCGGGGTACGGGGAGCCCGAAGCCTCCTCC
>JBAXUY010000283.1:0-1779 GCA_037129475.1 Planctomycetia bacterium
TCGCGCTCCTCAAGGAGGCCGACAAGGCCGCCAACAAGGTGGCCGAGCCCGACGCCATGAAGACGATCGTCGACAAGGTCCGGGCGCTCACGCTCGCGCTCGAGAAGAAGTAGGGCCACTTCACGCGACGGCTCGGCATCGTGCCGACCGTCGCTTGGCGGGCCTCCGCCCGCTGGCATGAACCCGGCCCTCCGGGCCTGGAGGGCCATCGTTACGATTTGAGCGTCTTGAGCGCCGCGAGTGCGAGCTTCCGCGCCTCGGCGTGATCCACGATCGGCTCCGGGTAATCGGCCGCGTCGACCCCGGCCCAACGCTTCACGTACGCCCCGTCGGGGTCGAACTTCTCCGCCTGGCTCGTGGGATTGAAGATCCGGAAGTACGGCGCCGCGTCGGCCCCGCAGCCGGCCGCCCATTGCCAGCCGAGCGTGTTGGCGGCCAGATCGGCATCCACGAGCGTGTCCCAAAACCACTTCGCCCCCGCGAGCCACGAGATCCTGAGATCCTTCACCAAAAAGCTCGCCACGATCATTCGCACGCGGTTGTGCATCCAGCCGGTCGCCCACAGTTGCCGCATCCCCGCATCGACGATCGGAAACCCCGTCCGGCCGCGCTGCCAGGCCCGCAGGCCGATCGGGTCCTTCGCCCAGGGAAAACGCGCGTAGTCGGCCCGCAGAGGCGCTTCGGTCGTGTGCGGAAAGTGATAGAGCAGGTGGTTGGCGAACTCCCGCCAGCCGAGTTCCCGCAGATAGACCTCGGGACTTCCGGTGATCTTCGCCGCCGGTGTGCCGCCGGCCGCCGCACGGACCGCATGCCACAACCGCCGCGGCGACACTTCGCCGAAGTGCAGGTGTGGCGAGAGGGCGCTCGTGCCGTCGTGATCGGGCCGATCACGCTCCGTGCCGTAGCCGGAAAGCCCGCGCGCGAGAAACCGCTCCATCCGCTTGGCTGCTCCGGCCTCGCCCGGCGTCCAGGTCTCGCGCATCGTGGCCGCCCAGTCGATCGTGGGGAGCAGGCCGAGTGACTCGATCGAGAGGCTCTTCGGAGCCTTGCTCAGGGCGGTGAGTTTTCTCGGCGCGGCGACCGGCGCGGCGGGCTCGTCGCGCGCAAGCAACGACCGCCAGAACGGCGTGAACACCTGGTAGGGCCGGCCCTCCTTCGTGGCCACATGCATCGGCTCGTAGAGGAGCGATCCATTGAAGCTTTCCACTTCGAGGCCGTCGGCCGCGAGGGCCTTCTTGATCGCCGTGTCGCGCTTGATGACGGCCGGCTCGTAGCGCCGGTTCCAGGCGACGTGGGTGGCGCCTGTTTCCTTCGCGAGTGCCTGGAGCGCCTCGAGCGACGGACCGCGGCGGATGACGAGCGGCGCGCCGGCCTTCTCGAACGCGGCGGCGAGTTTCTCGAGCGAGTGGTGGAGCCACCACCGTGACGCCGCGCCGGGCTCCCACGGCGCCTCTTCCTCGGGCGCCCAGATGAAGACGGGCACGATGAGCCCGCGGGCTGCGGCCGCGGCGAGGGCCGGGTTGTCGTCGAGCCGGAGATCGTGCCGCAGCCAGAGGAGCGTGGTCGGTTTCATGCCCGCCATGGTAGCGGACGCTCGGGTCAGGCGAGGATGCCCTTCACGAGGTTGCCGTGCACGGGATGCTTCACGCAAAGCCTCGGCATCGTGCCTCGCTTTGCTTGGCGACCTCCGGTCGCTGGTCGCTTGCCCGGCGTCCGGCCCGGCCGTCAGGCGAGGATGCCCTTCACGAGGTTGCCGTGCACGGGATGCTTCACGCAAAG
>JBAXUY010000284.1:0-1760 GCA_037129475.1 Planctomycetia bacterium
ACATCTCGCCCGAGCAGGCCCGCGACCCGCGGTCGGCCGACGTGCGGAGCGATCTCTATTCGCTCGGGTGCACGATCTTTTTCATGCTCG
This sequence comes from Planctomycetia bacterium, assembly GCA_037129475.1. Classification (GTDB taxonomy): domain Bacteria; phylum Planctomycetota; class Planctomycetia; order Pirellulales; family UBA1268; genus RGVT01. The sequence goes on from JBAXUY010000284.1 coordinate 91, forward strand.
TCGGGCGGCCGCCGTTTGCCGACGGCACGATGGTGCAGAAACTGCTGCACCATCAGCAGGAGCCGCCTCCGGCCGTCGAAGCCCTGCGGCCCGACGTGCCGCGGCGGTTCGCCGCCGCCGTGGCCCGGCTGATGGCCAAGGATCCCGCCGACCGCTATCAACGGCCGGCGGACCTGATCGCCGACCTGCTCGGCGTCGCGGAGGACGAAGGGATCGACGTGTCGGCGTCGCGGTCGAGCACGGTGGCCACCGTGGAGCCGGCGGGCGACGCACCGCCGGAGACCGCGTCGCCGCTGCCCTGGCTGCTGCCCGTGGCAGGCTTGGCGGCGATCGTCGCCGGACTCTGGTGGACGTCGTCGACCGTGCGCGGCCCCGTCACCGAGCGTCGACCGCCGATGGTCGATACGACGGCCGACCCGCGAAACGCGACGGTGACGCAGCGTGATGCACCGCCGTGGCGGGTGGTCGACGTGCCGGAGGGCGACCGTGAGACGAGATCGCTCGCCGACGCGGTGCGGCGGGCCGCATCCGGCGACGTCATCGAACTGGCATACGATGGCGTGCGTGACGAGCCGGCGCTCCGGCTCGCCGGGATCGGGCTGACGGTGCGGGCGGCCGCCGGACACGCGCCTGCGATGCGATTTCTGGGAACGGCGTCCGAGACCGGGTCTGCCGACCGGCTGTCTGCCGCGTGGTCGATCACATCCGGCACGCTGACGATCGAGCGGACGAGGCTCGTGCTCGTGACCAGCGAGTTTGCGGCCGACGACGCGCTGTTCGCGCTCGGGGACGGTGCGACCCTGGTCTGCGACGACGCGCGTTTCGAGATTCGTGGCAGCGGCGACGGCCCCGCGCCGGGCGTCGCCACGGCCGCACTCATCCGGACGGCGGAAGGTTTCGCCGATGGCTCGACGCGAAGTGAGGTGCGGTTTACCAGGACGGTCGCGGAAGGAACCGGCGACCTGCTCCGCGTCGCCGGGAATCGCCACGTCGATGTCGTCTGGTCGGGCGGACGCTGCTCGGTCGCCGGCGCATTCCTCATCGCCGAAGGAGGTGCACGGGCGAGTGGCCCGGGGCCGACGGTGAGCCTGGCGTTGGCCGACGCAGTGTTCGCCTGCCAGGCGGGATTTGCCCGGCTGCTCGACTCCCCCGCGCGGCCCGCGCTGCCGGGCCTGCGGGCGTTCGCCGATACCTGCCGGTTCGTGGTTCCCGACGGGGCGGCGCTGCTGGAACAGACGGGCATCGAGGAACCCGACCGCTACCGCAGCGCCGTGGAGTGGCTCGACGGCGGGAGCCGATACGAGGGGAGCAGCGTGTTTCGCAGGATCGACGGTGCCGCGGAACGGGTCGAGATCGACTACGCGTCGTCCGCCCAACCGCTCGTCCACTCCACAAAGATCGAGGACGACGGGGAGACATGGAGGAATGACGATCCCGATTCTTGACATCGGCGGCCGTTCCGCGGTCTAGTAATGGGGCTCGAAGACGGCCGTGGGCCGAGCGAGAGCATGGAATGGTTTGACATCCTGGGAGTGCATCGATGTTTGGACGCAACCGTCGTGGCGTGATGCTCGGAGCGATCGTGGTCGTGGTCGTCGGGGCTGCGCCCCGCCCTGCCTTCGCGATCAAGGAGTTCTTCGACGAGTTCAAGGCCGTCTACGTGAAGCCCG
>JBAXUY010000285.1:0-1724 GCA_037129475.1 Planctomycetia bacterium
GCCGTTCCGTGAAGCATCCCTCGAGCATGCCTCCCTTCGGCTCCGAATGCGGGTCATCCGCACATTACTGTCCCCCGAAAGTTTTGCCACGCCGTGCTACAACAGGCACTCTCGAGGAGAACCCCGTGCCTGATGTGATTCCGAAAGTCGTCGTGGTCGGTAGGCCGAATGTCGGCAAGTCGAGCCTGTTCAACTGGCTCGTGGGGAAGCGCATCGCCATCGAGGATCCGACTGCGGGCGTGACCCGCGACCGGCTCGTGCAGCGGATCGAGCTCGACGGCCGGATCATCGATCTGGTCGATACAGGTGGCATGGGATTCGACGACCCCGACGGTCTCACGGCGAAGATCGACGCCCAGATCGAGGCGGGGCTCGTCGAGGCGGCGGTCGTGGTGCTGGTCGTCGAGGTACGCAGCGGACTGTTGCCGGCCGACCGCGATGTGGCCGCGCGTCTCCGCAAGAGCGGGGCGACGGTGCTGCTCGTGGCGAACAAGGCCGACGATCCGAAGTATGACGTTCAGGCCCACGAATTCGACGCCCTCGGCTTCGGGGAGCCGCTCGTCGTGAGCGTGCGGCAAAACAGGAATCGCGACGACCTCGTGGAGGCGATCGTCGAGCGGCTGCCGGAGGCGTGGCCCGAGGAGCTGGAACAGGCCGAGCTGCCGGAGATGAAGCTGGCGATCGTGGGGCGGCGGAACGTCGGCAAAAGCACGTTCGTCAATGCACTGGCGCACGAGGAGCGGGTGATCACGAGCCCCGTGGCCGGCACCACGCGCGACAGCGTCGACGTGCGGTTCGAGGTCGACGGCCATTCGTTTCTGGCGATCGACACGCCCGGCCTGCGGCGTGCGAAGAGCCGCAAGAGCGACATCGACTTCTACTCCACGCACCGGGCCCAGCGCAGCATCCGCCGGGCCGACGTCGTACTCCTCTTCTTCGACGCCTCGGAGCCGATCGGCAAGGTCGACAAGCAGCTCGCCGAGGAGGTCGCAGAGGGCGCGAAGCCGGTCGTGCTCGTGGTCAACAAGTGGGACCTCTACGCGGGTGGCGTGCAGCAGAAGGAATGGGTCGAGTATCTGCGCGAGACGTTCCGCACGATGCCGTGGGCGCCCGTTGAGTTTGTGACCGCGACGCGTGGTCGCAACGTGAAAGCGGTCGTGGATACGGCCCAGCGGCTCTTCCGCCAGAGCCGCACTCGCGTGACCACGGCCAAGCTCAACGCGATCGTGCGGGCGGCGATCGAGGCCAACCAGCCACCGGCCGATTCCCGCGGCAAGCCGGTGCGGATCTTCTACGCCACGCAGGTGGAGACCGCCCCGCCCACGGTCGTGCTCTCGACGAGCGCGCCCAAGAGCGTGTCGGAACCCTACCGTCGCTACCTACTGGGCGTGCTCCGCAAGCACACGCCCTTCAAAGAGGTGCCGATCAAACTCCTCGTCCGCGGAAGGACTTCCGAGGAGCCGAAGGCATAGGGGCGCGTAGGACAGGCTTCAGCCTGTCATGCCCTGGCATTTCGTGCCCAAGCCGGCTTCAGGCTCCCCATATCCCGTCGCCGGACGTTCACTTCGGGCTGGCTGTCGCGCCGTCGCCGCCGTCCCGGCGTCGTCTCCGGCTTACGGTCGCCGGGCATAGCCCGGCTCCCACGCCTACGGCGTCAGGGCTGGAGGCGCGGGTGAGCACCAGCGGGCGGAGGCCCGCCAAGCGAACAGCGGCACGATGCCGGG
>JBAXUY010000286.1:0-1706 GCA_037129475.1 Planctomycetia bacterium
AGGCCTCCAGGCCTGTCGGATGGACAGAGCTGGAGCTCTGTCCCCACGGGGGAGGAGAGGGGCTGCCCGTACTCCGGGAGCCGGCGTTACTCACCAGCGGAGCCAGGATGGCGCAGCGCCAGTGAGTCCGAGTGAGCGGAGCCCAGGAAGGGCGCAGCAAACGTCCGGCGACGGAGTATGGGCAGCCCCGAGCCGGATTGGGCGAGCCACGCCACCGCGCTACCCCGTGAAGAACGTGGCGATCCAGTAGAGGCCGCCGGCGAGGGACATCGCCACCGGTAGCGTGAGGATCCAGGCGAGGGCGATCTCGCGGACCGTCTCGGGCTGGATGCCCGACTTGTTAGCCCACATCGTGCCCGCCACGCCGCTCGAGAGGACGTGCGTCGTGCTCACCGGCATGCCGAGCGAATCGGCCATGGCGATCGTCGAGGCGGCCACGAGCTCGGCCGCGCCCCCTTGTGCATACGTCAGATGTGTCTTGCCGATCTTTTCGCCCACCGTCACCACGATGCGCTCCCAGCCGAACATCGTGCCCAGGCCCAGGCACAAGGCCACGCCCATCACCACCCACTCCGGCACGTACTCCACCGGCTTGGCCAGCTGGCCGGCGAGGCCCTTGAGCACCTTGCGGCGATCCTCGGCGAGCGTGTCGCCAAACTGCCGCAGGAGCGTGCGGACCGACGCCCCGAGCTCGACGAGCTGCGTGCGCAGCTTCCAGCGGTCGTCGGCGTGGAGGTCGGCGAAACTCTGGCGACCGTCGAGACTCGCGAGCACGTTCCTGCAGAGGGGCAGGGGATCGAGCGTCGCGAGCACGACGTCGTTCCCCGGATAGGGATCGAACATCTCGTCCACGAGTTCCGATTCGAGCACGGCCGCCGCCGCCACGCCGTCACGACGGGCGATCCGTTCGACCCGCGTCTCGGCCACGTGCCGTTCCTTGAGCGCGGTCATCATCATCGCCAGCTGGGGCTCCGACAACTCGGCCTCGAGGCGGCGGGCCGCCTCCGCCGTCGCCGTGATCTGCGTCGATGACGTGCTCATGTTGAGCGCGTAGGCGGCGGGCACGATCCCGATCAGCACGAGCATGATCAGGCCCATTCCCTTCTGGCCGTCGTTCGACCCGTGGGCGAAACTCACCCCCGTGCACGTGCCGATGAGCAGAGCGCGGATCCACCACGGCGGCGGCCGGTCGTCGTGCGGCGGCTCGTAGAGCTCCCGCGCGGGAATGAGCTTTTTCGACACCACGAGCAGCAGGGCCGCGAGGCCGAACCCGATCATCGGGGAGAGCAGGAGGGCCAGCCCGACTTCCGCCGCCTTGTGCCAGTTGATGCCCTGCACGATCGAGCCCTGCTCGAGCCACGCGTTCATCATGCCCACGCCCATGATCGAGCCGATGAGCGAATGGGAACTGGAGGCGGGGAGCCCTCGATACCAGGTCGCGAAGTTCCAGATGATCGCGGCGCCCAGGAGCGACAGCACCATGGCGAGGCCCCGGCCGGTCTTGATGTTCACGAGCAGGTCGACGGGCAGCAGGTGGACGATGCTGAACGCCACGCCGATGCCACCGGCATGGACGCCGATGAAGTTCCAGAGTCCCGACCAGACGACCGCCGGCATGGGCTTCAGCGACTTCGTATAGATCACCGTCGCCACGGCGTTGGCCGTGTCGTGAAACCCGTTGATCACCTCGAAGCCAAAGGCGATCA
>JBAXUY010000287.1:0-1666 GCA_037129475.1 Planctomycetia bacterium
CAGGCCTCCAGGCCTGTCGATCGACAGAGCTGGAGCTCTGTCGCTACGGGGACGGAGGCGAGGGGTTACCCCTACCGTTGAGACGGCGTATGTGACCAGCGCAGCCAGGATGGCCAAGCGGAGGCGCTCCTGCCGGCGCAGGCACATCCGAGTGAGCGGAGGCCACGAGGGCCGCAGCGAACGTCCGGCGAGACGGTACGGGGTAACACCGAGCCGGATTGGGCGAACCCGGGTATGGCAAGGGGAAGCGACTGTTCCACGTATGTCAGCCTGAAGCCCGATGGCGGGGTGGTACACTCGAACGCATGACGTGTCGCTACGACTATGACGTGATCGTGGTCGGCGCCGGGCACGCCGGCGTGGAGGCGGCATGCGCCGCGGCGCGGCTCGGGGCACGTGTGGCGCTGCTCACCGCCAATTGCGACACCGTCGGCCAGATGAGCTGCAATCCGGCGATCGGCGGCGTCGGTAAGGCGCAGCTGGTGCGCGAGGTTGATGCGCTCGGCGGCGTGATGGCGCGGGCGATCGACGCGACCGGGATCCAGTTTCGCGTGCTCAACCGCTCGAAGGGGCCGGCGATGCACGGGCCGCGGGCGCAGGCCGACAAGAAGCTCTACCAGATGGAGGCCAAGCGGATCGTCGAGGAGACGAAGGGCCTCGCGCTCAGGCAGGAGACGGTCGAGGATCTGATCGTGGAGCCGGCCGCCGCGGCAGGGGTCGGCCGCCCGGAATGGCGGGTGACCGGGGTGCGGGTGCGGGGCGACGCCGAGTATCGCGCAGTGGCAGTCGTGCTCACGACGGGCACGTTTCTCCAGGCCGTCATGCACACCGGCGAGGCCACAACGCCCGGCGGACGGGCGGGGGAGGGCACGACGGCGGGCGTCAGCAGCGCCCTCGAACGTGTCGGCATCCGGATCGACCGGTTCAAGACCGGCACGCCCTGCCGGCTGCTCGCGCGGTCGATCGATTTTTCGCGGCTCGATGTCCAGCCGGGCGACGACGATCCGCAGCCGTTTTCGTTCCTCACCGAGCGCATCGAGCAGGAGCAGGTGGTCTGTTGGATCACGCGGACCACGCCGGAGATTCACGATCTCATCCGGGCGAACCTGCACCGGGCGCCGATGTACACCGGCCAGATCGAGTCGCGCGGGCCGCGGTATTGCCCGAGCATCGAAGACAAGGTGGTGCGGTTTGCGGACAAGGAGAGCCACCAGCTGTTTCTCGAACCGGAGGGGCGGCGCACGCAGGAAATTTACGTCAACGGCATCTCCACGAGCCTGCCGCGCGACGTGCAGGACGCCATGATCCGGATGGTGCCGGGGCTGGAGCGAGCCCAGGTGATGCGCTACGGCTATGCGGTCGAATACGACTATTGTCCCCCGGATCAGCTGACGGTGTCGCTCGAGAGCAAGCGCGTGGGCGGGCTCTTCTGCGCCGGGCAGATCAACGGCACGACCGGCTACGAGGAGGCGGCGGCGCAGGGGATCGTGGCGGGGGCGAACGCGGCACTCGCAGCCGCGGGCCGCGAGCCGCTCGTGTTCGAGCGCGACGAGTCGTACGTCGGCGTGTTGATCGACGACCTCGTCACGAAGGGTGTCGACGAGCCGTATCGCATGTTCACCAGCCGCGCCGAGCACCGGCTCGCCCTGCGGCACGACAACGCCGA
>JBAXUY010000288.1:0-1634 GCA_037129475.1 Planctomycetia bacterium
GCCGGGCTTTGCCCGGCGACCGTAAGCCGGAGCCGACGCCGGGACGGCGGCGACGACGCGACAGCCAGCGCGCGGTGAACGTCCGGCGAGACGGTACGGGGCAGCCCCGAGCCGGATGGGGCGCGAAGAGTTGCCAGGGCAAGACAGGCTGCCGGCCTGTCTTACTTGCGCACGAGGACGTGCGAGCCGGGGCCGAGGATATCGATGATCTCGTCGAGGTCGCCTGCCGCGACGACGAGGCTCGTGCTCGGGGCGCGGTCGGCGATCAGGCTCGGATCTTCGACCGCCTCGATCGAAAGGCCGTCGCCGAGCACGATCGACTTGCCTCCGGATGCGGCGAGGTAGGACACCTGTGCCGTGGGGCCGGCCGGGCCTGCGGTCGGTCCGCCCCGGCGCACGTCGACGACGGCGAGCGAGGCGCCGACGCGGTCTTGCACCTGACGGCCCACCACGACGGGGAAGCTGCCAGCGTAGTTGCCGCCGATCTGCAGGCTCAGGCGGCCACGCGACACACTCACCACGGCGTCGAACGGGCCGCGGAGCACCTTGATCTGTTCGCCGGGAATCAGCTTCGCGGGGTCGTCGATGCCGTTGATTTTCGCGAGCAGCTGCCAGGGCACGCCGAGCGTCGCCGCGATCGATTGGAGCGTTTCGCCCGCGGCCACCACGTGCGGCGGCAGCAGCAGATCCTGCTGGGAGTAGATCACTGTGCCGGCGAGTTGGCTGAGCAGGTCCTCGAGCCGCTGGCTTTCCTCGATACCCAGCGACGTGTCGTCGTACCAGACGGAGAGCAATGCCAGGGCTTCGGCGTAGCGGCCCGCCGCCAACTTGTCGTGCGCGTCGGCCCAGTCGGATGCAAAGGCCGCGGCTGCCGCGGGGCCTCCGGCGGACGGCGCCTGCGAGAGCGGGGCGGCCGGGAGGGCCGTAGGCAGCGGATCCGGCTGGACGGGGAACGGGGGCGCAGCCGTCGCCGGCGGCGCAGCGGATTGGGCTGCCAGGTAGGTCGGCGGCTGATCGGGCGCCGCCTCGGCGACCGCGCCTGCCGGGGGAAGGCTCGCTGCCGGCGCCGCTGGCGCAGGCACGACAGCGACGGGAGCCTGCGAAGGTGCTGTCGTCGGCATCTCGACGGCTGGGGATTGAAACGGGGGAGCGTCCGAGGCCGTGGCCGCGACCGGGGAGCCAGGCGGCTGCCAGCCGGGGACGCCGCTGCCGGGCCCGCGTTGGACGATCGTGTAGGCGCCGTAGAGGATCGTGCCGAGGAGTCCGAGGACCAGCATCGGCTTGAGCGCCTCGAGCGGATCGGAGTCGCGTTCGCGGCGGGGAGAAGCTTTCGACCGTTGTGCCATGGCGAAACGATGCTCAGGCGGCTCAGGGCTCGGGCGAGTTGGGTATCGGGCGGATGCGGGACGGATCGTAGGAAACGGCGTTCCGGCATGCCAGACCGCTTGCCGGCCGGAAAATCGGCTTTTTCAGGAGTGCGGGTGGTGCCGTATAGTGGTCGAGTCAAAACGAAGTCGGACGACGTGGGCCATCCCGAAGGAGCGCGGAATTCGGGAGGAGGAGATCGATGCGTTCACGCGACGTGGACCAGACGCGCATGCGGGATGTCGTGGCGGTGGTGCTCGCCGGCGGCA
>JBAXUY010000289.1:0-1598 GCA_037129475.1 Planctomycetia bacterium
TCAGCACCAGCCGACGGAGGTCGGCCAAGGAACGGACGGCAGGATGCCGTGCCGTGCCGTGCCGTGAAGCATCCCTCGAGCATGCCTCCCTTGGCTCCGATTGCGGGTACTTGTTACCTGCCCTGCAGTCCGGCGACGGGACACGGGGAGCCCGAGCCAGCACGGGCAACTCGACGCCGCTATACTCCGCCACCATGAGCGACCGCCCACACGGCATTCGGATGATCGACGTCGGCGCGAAGCCGGTGTCGCTGCGCACGGCGCGGGCTTCGGGAAGGCTCGTGGCGCGGGCCGAGACGATTCGGCGCATCCGGGCAGGCGAGCTCGAGAAGGGAGATGCCGTCGCCACGGCCAGGCTCGCCGGGATCATGGCGGCCAAGAAGACGAGCGACGTGATTCCCCTCTGCCATCCGCTGCCGCTCGATGCGGTCGAGGTCACGATCGGCTTCGAGCCCGAGGCGACCGTGATCGAGGCGGTGGTGCGGGCCACGGCACGGACGGGCGTCGAAATGGAGGCGCTCGTCGCGGTGTCGGCTGCGGCGCTCGCGATCTACGACATGTGCAAGTCGATCGATCCGGGCATGTCGATCACCGCCATCCAGCTCGAAGAGAAGACAGGGGGAGTTCGAGGAGACTACGCCAGGGCGAGCCGGTGACTACATCCGGTCCTGGGCGGTCGTCTGAGCCAGGATCGGCTCCAGTTCCTCCACGAAGTCGCGCACGTCCTGGAACTCGCGGTAGACGCTCGCGAACCGCACGAAGGCCACCTGGTCGAGGCCGCGCAGCAACTCCATGAGCCGCTCGCCCAGCACGCGGCTGGGCACCTCGGTCTCGTAGGTGCCGTAGAGCTCCGCCTCGAGCGCGGCCACCACCCGCTCGATGTCGTCCTCGCTCACTGGCCGCTTCCAGCACGCCTTGGCGAGCCCCCGCTTGATCTTGTCGCGGTCGAAGGGCTCGCGCTCGCCGGCTTTCTTCACCACCGAGAGCAGCTGCCGTTCCACCCGTTCGTACGTCGTGAAACGGCGCCGGCAGGCGACGCACTCACGTCGGCGGCGGATCGACGAGCCGTCGTCACCGGCACGTGAGTCGATCACGCGGTCGTTGTCGGCTCGGCAAAACGGGCAGCGCATGGGGCCATCTCAAGGAAGGAGGTGAAATCCTACGGCGATCCGCGCGAAACCGGCAAGGCGAGATCGCCCTCATTCCGCCGGGGGACCACCGCGGGGCAGCTTCCAATCGCGACGCTGGCGGGAACTCGGGATGTCCATCGCCTTGCGATACTTCGTCACCGTGCGCCGGGCCACGGTGATCCCGCGCTTTCCCAGCTCCTCGACGAGCGCGTCGTCGCTGTAGGGCTCGTCCTTCGGCTCCTGATCGATGATCTCCTGCAACTTGAGCCGCACCGTGTCCCACGCCACCTCGTCGCCGTCGGCGCTCACCGTACCTCCCACGAAGAATCGTCGGAGCGGGTAGAGGCCACGCGGAGTCTGCAGCCACTTGTCGTCCACCGCCCGGCTCACGGTCGTCACGTGCATCCCGATCCGGTCGGCGATCTGCTGCATCTTGAGCGGCTCGATCGCCTCGGGGCCTTCGGTGAG
>JBAXUY010000029.1:0-29993 GCA_037129475.1 Planctomycetia bacterium
AAGAAGAAGAAGAAGGCTGCCAAGAAGGTTGCCAAGAAGAAGAAGGGCCACGGCTAGTCCTTTGCCTGACATCCCCGCCGTGAGTGAGTCTCTTTGAGACGAAGCTCGTTGCGGACGCGGTCAGGCCCCGTCGACCGTTCAACCGTCGACTGTTCAGACGAGAAAGGCCGGCCCGGGCCCTTGGGCGCCCGGGCCGGCCTGATTTTTTGAGGGTGGCTGTTGCCGCACGAAAAGCCCTCTACCATCTCGTCCATGCATGCCACCCGCCCGCCCCGCGGCGACTTCCTGCTCGCCACCTGCCAGGGGGGTGCGGAGCCGGCCCTCGTCGCCCGCCAGCAGGCGGTGTTGCCCGACCTGTCCAGGGCTGTCTGGCGGCGGGGCGTGGTGACGTTCCGCCTGCCGGCGGGTGGAGAGTCGCCCTCCTCGAGTGACCTTCACCGGCTCGTCTTCGCCCGCACCGTGATTCATTCATGCGGCCAGGTGACCGGCACCGACACCGCGACACTCGTGCGATCGCTCCACGACCTCGCCGGGGCGTACGCGTGGGACGACGTCCACGTCTGGCCACGCGAGCCGCGCGTGGAGGGCGATCCGGCGGCGATCCGCACGGCGATCATCGCCGGTCTCGATCCTGCCCGCCGTCGTTCCGTGCCCGTCGGCGACAATGCCACCCGTCCCGGCGCGCTCGTGCTCGACTGCGCGATCGACGCGCCAGACCGCTGGTGGGTGGGCTGGCACGTGGCCGACACGCCGTCCGACACCTGGCCGGGCGGCATCTATCCCCGGAGCCTGCCCGACGGAAAGGTATCGCGGGCCTGGCTCAAGCTCGACGAGGCGATCGCCACGTTTGCGATCCCATTCGAGCCGGGCGTGCGCGCCGTCGAACTCGGCGCGGCGCCGGGAGGTGCGTGCCAGCGGCTCCTCGAGGCCGGGCTCGTCGTGACGGGGATCGATCCGGCGCTCGTCGACGAACACGTCGCACGGCATCCGAATTTCACACAGTGGCGGATGCGGGCCCGCGACGTGAAGCTCAAGCAGCTGCGCGGATTCGACTGGGTGGTGGCCGACATGAACATCGACCCGAAGAGCACGCTCGATGCGATCGAACGCGTCGTCTCGGCACCCGGCAGGCCGCCCCGCGGGATCGTCGCCACGCTCAAATTGCCGAACTGGTCGCGGGCGGACGAACTGCCCGACTGGCTCGCGCGGTTTTCCGGATGGGGCTACACGACCCGGGCCCGACAACTCTCGACCGGCGGCCGCGAGATCTGCGTCGTGGCCGAGCGGGCCGCCGTCAGGCGTCGGCCTCCCCGTGCCACGCGGCCGCCGGGTCGCTGAGGCTGCCCGACTCGACGTGCAGTCGTCCGGCAACGGTGTCGAGCACGAGGGCGCCGTACCGATCGATGCCGAGGCAGGGCCCGCGCACCGTGTCGCCCGTCCCCAAACCGCGATACACGGTGACGTCACTGCCGGTGAGGCTGCACAGGGGCCGATACCGTGCGACAAGCAGGCCGTCGGCGGCGGCCATGCCTGCCAGGAGCGCGATCAAGCGGGGCACGAACGCCACGAGCACCTGCTCCCGCGGCAGCCCCCGGCCGACGACGTCGGGCACCGTGGCGATGCGTCGGCCGATGCCCGCCGGCGCCTCGGCGGCGGAGCCCGTCGTATTGACGCCGATGCCGAAGATCACGCGGCCACCCGGGACCGTCTCCACGAGGATGCCCGCGAGTTTGCCACCGTCGATCTCCACGTCGTTCGGCCAACGCACCCGTGGAGCGAGTGCCGGCTCGACGCTGGCGAGCGCCTCGGCGAGCGCCACGCCGCAGGCGAGCGACCAGGTGGGGCGGATCGGACTGCCTCCCACGACCGCTCCATCGAGGACGAGGCTCGCGACCAGCGCGCCCTCGGGCTGCCACCAGCGGGCGCCGCGCCGGCCACGTCCGCACACCTGCCGATCGGCGACCACGAGCGCCGGCAGGGGCGTCGCTGGATCGGCTGCCACGGCCCGGGCCCGATCCATCGTCGTCTCTGCCTCGTCGAGGTGCTCGAACGTGGCAATCCCCGCCTGCGCATGGAGCACGGTGGAGTCGATCGGGTCGGGGATCATGACGTGGGGCAACCGACGTGGTGGCATGTGGGTGCGCGGCAAGCCGCGCAAGTCGGGTATTTTGCGGGATGCGACGGCCCGCGGGCCATCCCCTGCGACCTTGACCCTGCTGCGCCGCGGCTGGTACCCCCCGGTTTCGAATCCGTGAGGGCGGCACGGGAGACGGTCTGTTTCCTGGTTTTCCGACGGGTCAGTGCGTGCGCATGTGGCGTTTCATTCTGGCGTGGTCGACGGCGCTCGCGGCGCTCGGCGCGGTCCCGCGCGCTAGCGCGCAGACTGTCGCTCTCCCTTCGCCGGCATCCTCGTCACTCGACCGTCTGGCGCAGGCCGGTTCGTTCGGCACGCCGCTCTCGCCACCGCCGCCGGCCTGGGACCCCTATGCGCCGCAGGCGCCGCAGGTGTTTCCGTCTTCACCCTCTCCAGGCACGTGGGCCCCGGCTCAGGCCCCCTCGGCGATCAGTGGCCAGCCCGGCTACCCCGGCTACTCCACCGCGGCTCCATCCCTCGTGCAGACGCAAAACCCCGCCGGCGCGCCCAACTCGCTGTTTCCGCCCGGCTACCCGCAGCAGAACTCCACGTTTCAACAGACGATGCGGCTCTACCAGGGCGCCCGCGGCAGCTGGGCGTATCTCTTCGGCAACGGCCAGGGCACGAACGTGGGCGTCAACGAACTCGACACGACCGCCACGTTCGCGATTCCCTTCTTCCACAACTCGCAGGTGAATCTCAACCACGCGCCGCTTCTCGTCACGCCCGGATTCGGGCTGCAACTCTGGGACGGCCCGCAGACCTCCGCCACGATGCTCGCCGACCTGCCACCGAACACCTACGACGTGTTCGTCGACACGGCCTGGAACCCGCAGCTCACGCCCGTCTTCGGCGCCGAGCTCGGCATCCGGCTGGGCGTGTACACCAACTGGGACGTGATGGTGACGCAGAGCTGGCGCATCATGGGCCGGGCGATCGGCACCGTGCAGCTCACGCCGACGATGGTCGGCAAGGCGGGCATCGTGTATCTCGACCGCAACCTCGTGAAGTTGCTCCCGGCCGTCGGCGTCACGTGGACTCCCGACGCCAACTCGCGGTACGACATCTTCTTTCCGGCGCCGAAGGCGGCGAAGCGGTTCACGCAGCTCGGCAAGCACTCGGTGTGGGGCTTTCTGGCCGGCGAGTACGGCGGCGGCGCCTGGACGTTCCGCCGGCAGAGCGGCCAAATCTCTCCGTTTGACTACAACGACGTCCGCATCTCGCTCGGCACCGAGTTCGTGCCGCAAACACCCACCGGCCTCTCGGGCAGCTTCGAAGTGGGCTACGTGTTCGCCCGGCAGCTGTTCTTCGTCGACGGCCCGCCGCAGTATCAGAACCTGAGCGACACGATGATGCTGCGCCTCGGCCTCGCCTATTGACCCCTCGCTGCATGCTCCGTCGCCGCCCATTGATGCCGTCGGCTGCGGTGCTCGCCATCGCCTGGGCGTGCTGCGTGCACGCCGATGACGAAATCAAGCCGCTGCCGCCGGTGGAGCAGGGGGTGTTCGAGCGGATTCGCCTGGCGGCGCTGGGCGACCCGCAGGACTTGAGCGAGCCGCTCCTGCCCGACGACCTGGCGCCGCCGGGCCAGCCCCGGCAGGAGTTCGAGCCGCCGACCGGCCGCAAGCTGCCCCCGGGCGCGAAGCCGGGAATGCTCCAGCAGGCGCTCTACCAGGTGACGGAGCTGCCGAAGCTCGACGCCAACGGCCTCGGGCTGACCGTCCTCGAGAAGACGGTGACGCTCGGGCTGCCCTGTCCCACCGTGGATTCGCCGCTGCTCATCACGCCCGGCTTCGTGGGCACGCTCACGAACATTCCGACGGGCGCCGACATCCCGGGCGAGCTCTACGAGGGCTATGTCCAGGCTCGCTGGCTCAGGAAGGTCGGCGACCGGTTCGGCGTCGATCTCGCCGTGTCACCGGGCTGGTACAGCGACTTCCACAACGACTCCTCGCAGGCACTGCGGGTCACCGGCCACGGCTTCGGCGCGTGGGAGGCCCACGAGAACCTGCGGGTCGTGGCGGGCCTGATCTACCTCGATCGCTACGACGTCGATATTTTGCCGGCCGGCGGCCTGCTCTGGACGCCCGCCGACGACAAACGGTTCGAGCTAATTTTTCCGCGGCCGCGGATGGCCTGGCGGGTGGCGGAGCGCGAAGGAACGTTTCGCGGCCGTCGCGTCGCCTCGAGCCACTGGCTTTACCTGGCCGGCGAATTCGGCGGCAACCAGTGGGCCGTGCAAGCCACGACCGGCCCGAACAAGGGGCAGGACCAAATCATGATCATCCGCGACTACCGGCTGCTCGCCGGCTGGGAGCGCCGGCCTGCCGACCTCGGCCTCTCGTGGCGATTCGAGACCGGCTGGGTGACGGGCCGCACGGTGCAGTACTACCTCACCGACCAGCCGTGGCTCCACCCGTCCGACACGTTCCTCGTCCGCGCTGGCGTCTGGTATTAGATTCACGCGCCGGCGGGATCCTTGCCGCCCACCCATGGGCCGGCGAGCGTCATGTAGGGTTCGGGCTTGAGGGTGCTCCCCGTGTCGCCGGCGTGCCAGCCGGGCACGTGCTTGGGCTGCCCGCGCTCCTTCGAGAGCGCCTCCCACTTCTTGGCCCACGCGGGGCTGCCGTCGCTGTAGGTGCCGGTCGCCGAGTCGAAGTGGTAGACCTTGCCGTTGCGGTAGCTCATCGCACCCAGGATCACCGTCACGACCGCCGCCGCGCCCAGGTCGGGCGTATTGTTGCACAGCTCAGGCTTGCCCGCGGCCATGGCGTCGAGCCAGTTCTTGAAGTGCAGGTAGGTCGTGTCGTTCTTCTTGAGATCCTCCTCGCTCAGGTCGGTCTTGATCATCTCATCCTTGATGTCGGCATTGAACGTCACCTGCGGCCGCTCCGCCACGAACTTGAACTCCGTGAACTGCTCGCCGTTGCCGAACTCGAAGGCGCCGTTGTGCCCACGGATCACCTGCTTGAGCCGCGAGTTCTCGTTGCACATCGTCGACGAGATCAGCCCCTGGCAGCCCTCGTTGTAGTCGGCGACCACGGTCGCCACGTCGGGCACCTCGCGGGTGTCGAGTTCGAGGTAGATGCCGCCGGCTCCCACAACCCGGGCCGGGTAACGGAGCCCCGTCGCCTTGAGCATCGCCGTCGTGCGGTGCACGAAGAGGTCCGTGAGCATGCCCGAGCCAAACGGCCAGTAGCACCGCCACTGGGCGTAGACGGCGCGGTCGAAGTCCATCTCCGGGGCGAGACCTGCCGAGACGCCGAGCCACCGCTTCCAGTCGATCGTCTGGGGCGTCATCTCCTTGTCGAGCTTGTAGTAGCGCCACTGCCCCATCGACGAGTTGCGGAAATACTCCGTCTGGAACCCCATCACCTTGCCGAGCTTGCCGGAGTCGATCAGCGCCCGGGCCTGGTCCCACACCTTCAGGCTCGTCGACTGCACGCCTACCTGCATCACCTTGCCGGTCTCGCGCCACACCTTCGCGACGTCGATCGCCTCCTCGACGGTCTTCGTCATCGGCTTCTCGGCATAGACGTGCTTGCCGGCCCGGAGGGCGTCGACGATCTGCCGGTGGTGCCAGTGGTCGGGCGTGCCGATGCACACGGCATCGACGTCCTTGTCGGCGAGCATGTCGGTGTAATCGACGTACCGCTTCGCCTCGACGTCGGTCTCCTTCTTGATGAACTCGCAGACCTTGTCTTCCTGGTTCTTATAGACCTCGCTCACCGCCACGAGGTCGATGTTCGCCCCCTCGCTCCGGAGTTTCGCGAGGGTCTTCACATGGGCGCCAAAGCCACGGCCACCGGGCCCGATGAATCCGATCCGCAGCCGGCTGTTGGCATCCGCGGCCAAAGCGGGCGCGGCTCCGGCGGCGAGCACCCCTGCCGCCGCAGTGGAGGCACCGAGGAACCCACGGCGGGACAGGTTTCCGGCGGCGGACTCGGGGGCGACGACGGGCTCGGGCATGGGGACACTCCTCGCTCGGGATGGGAACGCTGGTGCGTTGTTGGGCACACTATTTCACCACTCGGGCCCCACTCGTGCCAGTCGCATGCAAATGTCCGTGATTTTGAGGACCGCCGCCGTCATCGCGGCCCTCGGCGTCGCGGGGGATGCCTGGGCCAAACCACCCGCCCGGCCCAACGTGGTCGTGGTCGTGGCCGACGACGCCGGCTGGGGGGATTTTTCATTCGTGGGCAATCGGTCGGTCGCCACGCCGGCCGTCGATTCGCTCGCCCACGACGGGGCCGTCCTGGAGCAGTTCTGCGTGCAGCCGGTCTGCTCGCCGACGACATCACCGACCATGCGATCGGGTTCATCGAAGCGTCTCGACGAGAAGACAAACCATTTTTCTGCTACGTCGCGTTCAACACGCCGCACTCGCCGATGAGTGTGCCCGGCGCGGAATGGACTCGCTGGCGTGACAAGCCAATCGAGCAGCGCGGCCCGGAGGGCGACCGGGAAGACCTAGCCTTCACGCGGGCTGCCCTCGCGATGGTCGAAAACCTCGACACGAACCTCGGCCGGCTGCTCACAACGCTCGAGCGGCTCGACCTCGCCCGCGACACGATCGTCGTGTTCTGCTCCGACAATGGCCCGAACAGCACCCGCTGGTGCGGCGGCATGCGCGGCAAGAAGGGTTCGACCGACGACGGCGGCGTGCGGAGCGTGTGTTGCATCCGGTATCCGGCCCGCATCAAGCCGGGCACGATCGTCGACGACGTGACCGGTGCGATCGACATCCTGCCCACGCTCGCCGGCCTCGCCGGCCTCACGCCGCCCCAGGCAAAGCCGCTCGATGGCGTTGATCTCGCGCCGCTGATTACCGACGCCCCCGAATCGAAAGCCATCGCAGCCACGCTCGCCGACCGCGCGGTCGTCGCGAGCTTTGGCGGCAAGGTGAGCGTGCGGACGACACGCCATCGGCTCGATTCCGAGGGCCGGCTCTATGACCTAGCGAACGATCCGGGACAAACCCGCGACATCGCGGCCGAGCAGCCCGAGCAAGCGGCGCGGCTGCGTGGAATCGCGGCAGCCTGGCGGCGCGACGTGCTCGACACCGTGCCGCGGCCCACGGAGGAGCGGTTTCCCGTCGGGTATCCCGGGGCGCCGCTGACCGAACTGCCCGCCCGCGACGGCCTGACGCACGGCGGCGTCGTGCGCAGCGGCAAGGCCCCCAACTGCTCGTTCTTTACCACGTGGACGAAGCCCGACGATTCGATCACATGGACGGTCGATGTCGTCGAGCCGGGTCGCTACACGGCCGAACTTTGGTACACGTGCCCGCTCGCCGACTCGGGCTCCACCGTCACGCTCTCTGGCGGCAGCGCCACGGTCACCGGCACGATCACCCCCGGCTGGGATCCGCCGCTCAACACAGCCGACGACCGCGTGCCCCGCGGCCACGGCGAGAGTTTTTCGAAGGAGTTCCGATCGCTCACGCTCGGCACGATCACGCTTACAAAGGGCCCGACCACGCTCGTGCTCCGGGCGACGCAGATCCCCGGCGCATCAGTCGCCGACATCCGCCGCCTCGTCCTCCGCCCGGTCCCGTGAAGGTCACGTGGCCCCACGGCGCGAGCGGGCCATCATCTCGCGGCGGCTCGACACGTGGAGCTTTTCATAGATGCGCTGCACGTAGGCCGCCCGCAACAGCGAGCGACGCGACACCGCCACGGGGCGTCCGGAAGCGCACTTCACACTTCGACCCTAGACGACCGCTCGCTGGATCGACAGTCGCTCGTTTACCGACCCGGCCTCACGCCGACGAATGCCAGCCGAAAAACGACCCGTCGCACATTGACAGGAATGTGTACGTGCGTACACTCTTTCTGTGGCGAGCCGATTGTCGCCATTTCCCCAAACATTCGGACGTCTCCTCCGTGGCCAAGCATTTCGAGTGGGATGAACGAAAAGCTGTCCGCAATCAACAGAAGCACGCAATATCTTTTGAGGAGGTACGGTCTCTTTTCACGTCGGGCATCGACTATCTCGAGATCTACGATGCCAACCACTCGCTCGATGAGGACCGATTCATTTGCATCGGCCCGATCGCGACGGGTATCGTTCTGGTAGTGATTGTAGAAGTGGAAGAAGACGTCGTCCGAATCATTTCAGCCCGTCGGGTAACGGCCCGCGAGTCGCAGCTGTACATCCGCTTTATCGAGGAACGGCTCCGATGACAGACGACATTCCAGAACTTTCGACGACCGATTTCGCGCGAGCAATCTCAGCAGGCACTCGCCAGCGGCTGGGAGAGGGACGCATAACCTCTGGCGACGATGTCGCGACGATTCGCACGTTCGTCGGGCTCACCGTCGAGCAGTTTGCCGAGGCTACTGGCGCGACCGTGGAGACAGTGCGAGACTGGGAGTCCGGAAAACACCCGCTCGACGGCCCCACCGTACGCCTCCTGCGCATTGCGGTACGGCATCCCGGCGTATTTCTGGAAAGTCTCCGTTCAACGGTCTAGCCGGCCTCTCACGGATTGGTGAGGTTCGGGCTCCAGAGGCCGGGTTTTATGTCTGGCACGACGCCGGCTGCCGGGTGCGTCGTTTGCACCGCGGCGGCGAGCTGCTTCGAGAGTTCGGCGACCGTGGCTGCGTGGGCAGGCATATCGGCGAGGTTCGTGAGTTCCTTCGGGTCGGCGTCGTGGTCATAGAGTTCACGGCCCTCGCGGCCTTCGTCCCATTCGGTGTAGCGCCAGCGCGGCGTGCGCAGCGAGTAGCCGAAGAACTGCTTGCCCTTCGCGCCCGCCTCCTTCGGCTGCGAGATCCGGCCAGAGTTGCCCCGGGTCACCTGCGTGACGGCCCAGCCGCGGCCTGTGGCCACCGGGTCGGCAAGCAGCGGCACGAGGCTCTGCCCTTGCAGGTTTTTCGGTTGCTCGACGCCGCACAGCGCCGCGAGCGTCGGGAAGATGTCGACCTGCGACACGGGCGATTTCGCCACGCCGCCGGCCTGGCAGCGGCCTGGGGCCGCGATCAGAAGCGGCACGCGGGCGCTCTCCTCGAAGAGGCTCATCTTCTGATAGAGCCCGTGCTCACCCATGTGGTAGCCATGGTCGCTCGTGAACACGATGATCGTGTTGTCGTCGAGCCCGTGCTTGTCGAGGGCGTCGAGGACGCGGCCCACCTGGGCATCGAGAAAACTGATGCTCGCACAGTAGGCCTGCCGGGCCTGCCGCCGCTGCTCGTCCGTCATCGTATCCTGCTCCGTCTTGCGGCTGCCGAGCGCCGCCTTCGGCATATCCCGCTGGTCTTGCTCCACGCCGGTGACGAGCGGCATCTCGGCCTCGGGGTACATCTCGAAGTAAGGCGTCTTCGGGGCGACATAGGGCGTATGCGGCCGGAAGAAGCCGACGGCGAGAAAAAACGGCCGGGAGCGATCGCGGGCGCAGCGCTCGAGCACCCAGGCCGCGTCGTCGGCCATGATGCCGTCGGTGTGCGCGCGGTCGCCCTTGGGCGACGCATACCAGCTAAGTGTGCCGCCAAACTTTCCGGGCTCGAGCGAGAAGATCTGCGGCTCCTCTTCGAGCCGGTCGCAGCCTGCAGGGTTGATCTCGAGCTCCCACGAGCCGGGGTCGTCGTGGCCGTTGGTGCCAATCGATGCCGGCACGTTGTAGTGGTACATCTTGCCGATCCGAGCTGCGAAATAGCCCGCCAACCGGAACGCCTGAGGCATCGAGAACTGCGTGGGGATCGTCTGCCGGAAGATCTGGCCGTTGGCGTGGATGCCGGTCGCGTTGGGATAGAGGCCGGTGAGAAACGAGTTGCGACTCGGGCCGCAGAGCGGAAACGCACAGTAGGCCCGCTCGAACCGCACGCCGCGGGCGGCGAGCCGGTCAATATTGGGCGTCTTCACGAGCGGATCGCCGTAGCACCCGAGAAAGCAGTTCAAATCGTCGGAGACGATGAACAGCACGTTGGGCCGCGGGTCGGCGGCAGGGGCCGCGGCAGCCCCGAAGAGCAAAACGACGCAGAAGATCCCGATGCGCAACGCCACTGATTACTCCTTCCGGTAGCGGTGGTCTCTTCAGTGTGGCTGACGAATTTCCAGGTCGTACCGTGGGGTGCCACGCGCCGTGTCATGCACCATGAGTCGCACCTGACGACCCAGCACGGCCGACTCGATCCACCCTTCAGCCTGCGGTTGGAGAGCCTCGTACTCCCGGGGCCCGCGACCGAACACCCGAAATACCGGTGGTTGGGCACGAGCATCCACGATCCAAAGCTCCGTGACCCCCGCCATATAGTAGGCCGGGGGGAGCCGACGCGTGTCCTTATGGACCGATGCATCGCTGACGATTTCGACCACGAGATCCGGACCTCCTTCGATCTCCATGAATGACGCCTCGTGGCCGCTGGCCGGCACGAACGATACTCGGCCGCCATCGAGCGCGGTATGCGTGACGACCACCACGTCGGGCTCCACGGAAAGGTTGGCTGCCGGACAGACGACACGTGTGCGATCGATGAACACCTCGCCTCGATCGGCGGCACGGATGACACCATAAATCTTCGACGCCAACTCCGTTTTGAGCGTGCCGTGTGTGAACAGATTTTCCGGCGACATATCGATCTCGATCCGGCCCTCGATCCAGTCGATCCGGCCCCGGTCGGGAAAGTCTCCCGAACGCGTCCACCGCCGAAACTCACCCAGGCCCGCGCAGGCCGGAACCGTGAGCGAATCTTCGAAGATGATCGCCGTCGCCATTTGCGTTGAACTCCGAGGTCGTCACCAAATCACCTGACGCTTCCTGGCAAATTCTAGCCGCCATGGCGACGCTCGTGTCAGAAATATATACATATGTATATATTCGCTGTCCAGAGCGGGCGCCTGGGCGACGGCCCATTGGCTCGCTGTGGCCGTTCGCCTATTCTCTCGCTTGATGCCAACCCGCTTCTGCGACGCCGACTTCCTGCTCTCCGGCCCGGTGGCCCGCGATCTCTACCACCGCGTGGCCGCGCGGCAGCCGATCGTCGACTACCACTGCCACCTGAGCCCACAGGACATCGCCGAAGATCGGCGGTTCGAAAATCTCCATGCCGTCTGGCTCGCGGGCGACCACTACAAGTGGCGGGCGATGCGGGCCGACGGTGTGGCCGAGGATCTGATCACGGGCGCGGCACCTCCGCAGGAAAAATTTCGGGCCTGGGCCCGCACCGTACCGCACACGCTCCGCAACCCGCTCTTCCACTGGACACACCTCGAACTGCGGCGGCATTTCGGGATCGAAGAACTGCTCGAGGAGTCGTCAGCAGATTCAATCTGGCAGGAGGCCAACCGCCAGCTTGCCTCGGGCGGTCTCACCACTCGCGGGATCCTCGCGCGGATGAACGTGGAGCTCGTGGGCACGACCGACGATCCGGCCGACCCGCTCGACTGGCACGCGGCGATTAAAAAGAGCGGTTTCAAGACCCGCGTCGTGCCCACGTTTCGCCCGGATGCTGCGGCCCGAGTCGATCGCCCGGCGGCCCTGCAGGCCTGGGTGCGACGGCTCTCCGAGATTGCGGGCCGCGGTGCCGAGTCACTCTCCGGGCTCATCGCCGCACTCGAACAGCGGCATGCCGACTTTGCCGCGGCCGGCTGCCGGGCGAGTGACCACGGCCTGCTGCAGCTCGCCGATGCGGACGTCACAGAAGCCGAGGCAGACCATATCTATAGGCGCGCCCTCGCGGGAACGGCCGCCACGCTCGACGAGACCGTGCGGTTTGCCACCTGGCTCGTGCTCCACGTGGCCCGCTGGAACCATGCGCGGGGCCATGTCACGCAGCTCCATCTCGGCCCCTTCCGCGATCCGAATCCAAATCTCGCCCGGTCGGTGGGCGCCGATGCGGGCACCGACACGATCAGCGACGCCCGGCAGGGGCCGGGACTCGTGCGGTTCCTGGGCCGGCTCGCCGACGAGAACGCGCTCGGCCGCACGATCCTCTACAACATCAACCCCGCCGACAACGCCCTCTTCGCGGCGATGCCAGGGTCGTTCCAGGACGGCGCCGTGCCGGGAAAGATTCAGTGGGGCAGCGCCTGGTGGTTCCTCGACCAGGAGCGGGGCATGCGCGACCAGATGAACATGCTCTCCGACCTCGGGCTGCTCTCGCGGTTCGTGGGGATGGTGACCGACTCGCGGTCGTTCCTCTCCTATCCGCGGCACGAGTACTTCCGGCGGATCCTCTGCGACCTCGTGGGCAGCGACGTCGACACGGGCCGGCTCCCCGACCGCCGCGACTGGCTCGACGCCCTCGTCACGGCCGTGTGCTGCACGAACGCCCGCACGGCCTTTGCCGGCTAAGCCGCCAACCGGCGATGATCACGCCGACACCCGCGAGAGCCAGCGCTCCCGGCTCGGGCACCACGACGGCCTGCATGTTCACCGTCAGGTCGCGGCGTTGCGTCGAGCCCGCCACGCTCTGGTTGTCATAGAACGTGAGTGTGTAGCTCCGGCTGAACGAGCCTTCCGTCGAGGGCGTGAACTGCGCCGTCAACAGGCTGCTCGTCCCGCCCGCCAAGAGATCGGCGAACGCCGACAGCCCTGACGTGAACCCATCGCCGTTGCCTGTGAACGCCGTGAGCGCAAGGCCCGCCGTCAGGCTGGCACCGTACGTCTGGCTGGCGATGTTGGTCAGCGAATACGTGAGGCTCTGAGCGCCGGCCGAAACATCGAGCGAGCCGAAGTCGAGCAGAATCGTGCCGGTCGTCAGCGGGTTGAGCACTGCCAGCCCCGCGGCTGTCGCGAAGCCGGGCGTCGCGTGATCAAGCACGTTCAGAGCCACGGTGCCCGTGGCGGACGTCGCAAGGGCATTGGGGTCTGAGACGGTGAACGTAGCAGCCTGAGCGAGGCCGGGCGTGCCGCCCACGAACGAGAAGCCGGAGACGGTTCCGCTCGTCGCCTGCGGGGCCACCGTCGTCGTACCCAGCACCGTGCCTACGATGCCGCTCCCCGCCGCACTCGTGAACGCGAGATTCTGGCCACCCGTTGGAGCTGAGTTTTGCACCGTGTAGGTGAAGGCCACCGTGCCGCCGGTGATCACCTGGGCAGCGGCGGGCGTGGTCGAGATCGTGCCAAATACCGGCTTCGCCCAGAGGTAGGCGTCGGTGCCCGACGTGCCGAACGTGTAGGCGGCCGGGGCATTCGTGGCCGTGAACGTGTTCACGCCGCTCGAGCCCGTTACCACCTGGTAGCGGCCCAGTGTGAGGTTGCTCGTGGCCGCGAAGTCAACTTTGGCGCCGCTCGTCACGCTCACCGGCGCGTTGAGCACGAGTTGGTCAAGCGTGGCCCCGCTGCCGCTGATCGCCACCTTGCTCGCCGCCCCGAACGACACCGTGCCGGAGGCGATCGTGAGCGTGCCCACGCCGTTGACGCCACCCACAACGTCGCCCGGGGCCACGATGCCATCGATCGCCACGCTCTTGCCGATGCCGGTCGCCCCCGCGCCGGTGTAGCCCGTCGTCATGTCAAACGAGCCGGTGCCGCTGAGCGTGGCACTGGTCCCGATATCCAAGCCAGCGGCCACGGTCGCGTTGGCGAAATTCCGATTGATCCAGGGGCCATTGTTTACGAGCGTCGTCGATCCGGTCAGCCTTACGAGCGCGCCTGCGAAACTACTACCAGATGCCGCAGTGCTCAGATTGAACGCTGTCGTGCCATTGATCCGCAGCGTTCCCGTGGAGGCCGAGTCGATTGTATACGTGCGGCCAGAAGTCAGGCTCGTTGCTTGGCCGTATGTGCTGCCGGCGGTCGGTGAAACACCGCTGTTTGCGATGAACAAACCCTGGGCGTTTGCGGACCCGTCACCCACCTGAACGGTCGCCCCGTTGAGCCGTAGCGTGCTGTCGTAATTGTTGCTGAAAAACAGCTGATCGACGCGAGCGGTGTAGGGGCCGCTCACGGTCACGACTTGATTCGCCGCCGTACCCGTGAGGCTGATCGCGTTTCTTTGATTGCTGATCGTTGAGTTCGTGGTACCACTAGCCATCATCTGGAAATCCCGCTCGAGCGTCAGGCCGCCCGAGCCGAAGTATTCCACGTAGTTTGTCGTACCAGTGCCGCTTGTCGCCCCAGTGCTCATGGACTTGATCGCCAGGTTCACTGAGTCGAAGACATTGAATTTAAAGTTGTTTCCTGAAGTTGAGCCAGAAAAATTCAGCGCGCCAGTGCCGTAGTAGCTTGGGGCACTGCTGTTCACGACAGCCGTGTTGTAATTGATGGTGGCGTTCGTGAGCCGGAAGACGCCGCCCGTTACGGGGTTACCGCTGGAGTTATTGAATGTCAGCGTTGAACCGTCGCCAAGCGCATAGTTGCCAGCGGCCATATTAAAGGGGGTGTTGAATGTCGCCGTGATGTTCGGCGACAGGGTGATCGCCGTTCCGGTCGTATTCAACGTAAACTGTTGACCTGTAAACGTGGTGTTCCGCTGGATGTTGAGCCTGACCACGCTCACAGCGCCAGAGAGGAACACGGTACCGCTCGTTGAGGTATCGAAGACGGCGACGTTGCCCGTCGCGGTCCCAGTGGTGTTTACAGGCGCAGTGCCGCTGGACCAGTTGGCATTCGTTGTCCACGTGCCTCCACTTGCGCCGATCCACGTGACTGGTGTTTGGGCGTTGGCAACGCCGGTCCCGACGGCTGCCAGTGCCACCGCACAGCACGCGAGCGACCGAATGATTTTCCCCACCATGGTCTCACCCCGTTTCGGCTGATCGACGACGGACACCCCGCCGCCGAAACCACCGTTTTTTGGACTCCAGCGAGACTACCCCTACCCGCACCGCGAATCTGTCGGAAACCTACAGGCGTGGACCGCAACCCTGTCGAAAACTTGCGGACACCCGTCCCAACCGCACCGCCTCCGCAGGGGGGTCAGCGGCGCATCAGCCGGTCACTCGCGGCGACGGCATGGAGCAGCGACCTGAGGCCGTGGCCGTCGGCCGCAGTGGCCGCCACGATCCGAGCCACCTCCGCACGGTCGGCATAGGAGAGATCGGCGCCGGTGGCATAGCGCACCAGATGCGAGACGAACGCCGTGGCCACCGCGTCGTCATACTTCGCCACCAGGTCCCGGAAGTCGTCGATCCCGGTGAACGTCTTGTTGCCGGGCAGCGTCCCCGAGGCATCGACCCGCGGCCCGAGCTTGTAGCTCAGATACCAGACGTACCATGGAAATCGCTCTCCCTTGGGCAACGGCGGGTCGCCCTTGTCGCCCGAGCGGTAGCGGTCGCGGAAGCCCCCCAAGGGGTCGAAGCACTCGAGCGCGAAACCGGGCGGGTCGATCTTGCGGTGGCACACGGCGCAGCTCTGGTCGGACCGGTGCTTGTCGAGCTGCTCGCGCACCGTCGTCGTGCCGCGGGTGTCGGGATCGATCGCCGAGATGCCTGGCGGCGGCGGCGGCGGAGGCATGTTGAACACCCGATCCATCACCCACACGCCGCGTTTCACCGGCGACGTTGTCGTGCCGTTGGCGGTGAGCTTGTGGATTGCCGCCTGCGTGAGCAGGCCGCCGCGGTGGCTTCCCTTCGGCGTCGCGACTCGCCGGAGTTCGACGCCCTCGACCCCCTTGATTCGATAGTGCTCGGCGAGCCGCTGGGTGAGCATCGTGAAGTCGGCAGCGACGAGCGTCTTGACCGGAAGATTCTGGTCGAGGCACTCGCGCACGAAGCCACGGGTCTCGGCGACCATCGAGTCGCGCAGCAGCCAGGTGTATTCCGGATAGAGCTGGCGGTCGGGCGTGGTCTCGTCGATCCGGTCGAGTTCCAGCCACTGATCGGTAAAGCCATCGAGAAACCGCGCGCTCCGTGGATCGCCGAGAAGCCGCTCGACCTCGTCGTGGATCACCTGCTTGTCGGTGAGCCGGCCGGCCCGGGCGGCGGCCAGCAGCCGTTCGTCGGGCGGCCCGTTCCAGAGCCAGTAGGCCAGCCGCGAAGCGAACGCCGCATCATCGGGTGCCCCCGGCGCGTGAAACAAAAACTCCGGACTCGTGAGCACCGCCACGTAGGCCCGCCGCAGCGCATCTTCGAAGCAGTCCCTGGCGGCGAGCCGCGCCTCCACGAGCGCGACGTACGGGGTCACCTCGTCCGGCGCGACCGGCCGGCGGAAGGCCCGTGGCAAAAACTCCTTCAGCAGCCGCCTTGCGTCGTCGAGCGGATGGCTCGTGAGCACGGTCTCGAGCGGAGGCGTGCGCTCGGCCGGCGGAATATCCACGTAATAGTTCGGCAGATAGCCGCCGATCCCGCTTACCGGCTCGCGGACCGGCGGCACCACGTCGGCCCCCTGTGGCAAGCGGCCGATCCGCAGGTCGCCGAACAGTCGCTTGTGGCTCTCCGGCGGCCATGACTCGTTGATCGGCCCCTCCACCTCGAACCAGTCCACGGCCACGCCCGGCCCCACGTGCTTGGCGGCCCGGCCGCCAATCTGGTTGGGCTTGAGCCCATGCCAGTAGAGCGAAGCCGGCGAAAACACGACCGAGTCACGGGCGTCGAGCCAGGCCGTCACCTCGTGCACCTGTGACTTGAGCGACGGGGCTGTGAAGAGCCCGAGCAGGCGGCCGCCTTCCTCCTGCCGGCCGGCAGGGTGCGCACGAATCGCCGCCGCCTGCGGGGCCACGTCTTCAACCTTGCCGGCGTTCCACTGGAAGCCCCAGACCGACATGCGGAGCTTGTAGTGACCGGCAAACACCGGGGCCACGTTCCACGCCGCCTCGAAGCCCGGCCCGGGCGGCCAGAGCAGGCCCACGGCACTCGTGCTCTCGGCCACCTTGTTGGCATCCCAGATCCGCTTCCGCTCGGCCATATCGGCGTCCTGATTCGGCGCGGTGATGATGCCCTTCACATCTTCGAAGCCGCCCCGCACCGGAAACGCCGGGTCGGGTTTGCGATCCTTGAGGAGCACAAAATCGCCGTTCTGCAGGTTGAATGTGAACTTGAAGAGCCCGGCCGGCGTGAGTCGCTTCTTGTAGACCGGCGGCGGCGTACTGCGCGTGGCGATCGCCCTGGTGAGCGCCTCCTCGGCGGCCGCGGCGTAGGCGGCCAAGTGCACGGGCGACAGGTCGAGCGCGTCGGCTACCTTGTCGAAGCCAGCCACCTCCGCGTCTTTCGGCAAGAGATCCTGGATGTCGAGCCGTGGCAGGACAAGCAGGTCACGAAGCGTGTTTTCATATTCGCTGCGGGTCATGCGGCGCATGCGAATCCGGCCCTGCTTCGCGACCCGCCCCTCATCGGCGGTGGTGAGTTCACGATCGAGCCACTGCAGGATCTCCTTTTTCTCCGCCTTGTCCGGCCGCTCCTCTTCCGGCGGCGGCATCTCGCCGGCGGCGACGCGATCATGGATGCGCACGAACCGGGCATGCACGGCAGGATCGGCGAGGTCGCGCGACAGCGTGGC
The DNA here is from genome assembly GCA_037129475.1 of Planctomycetia bacterium. Taxonomy (GTDB): domain Bacteria; phylum Planctomycetota; class Planctomycetia; order Pirellulales; family UBA1268; genus RGVT01. The sequence goes on from JBAXUY010000029.1 coordinate 17,514, forward strand.
CAGGTCGAGCCCCGACTCGGGCGTCGTGCCCGAATGACAGGCGTAGCAGTGCCGCTCGAGAAACGCCTCGAGCGAGGCAGCGCGCACCCCTCCCCCCGCGGCGCACCCCGCCGCGATGCACATCGCCCCGATGGCGACGCACCACCGTCTCGGCGCCAGCAAGCGACTCGTCATCGGGCTACACTGCGTCATGGGTCTCATGCATCGTAGTCCTGGGGCGCCAGCCACGCGCGTCGGAAAAATGTGCACCTCGATGATTGTGCCACGATTCGACGCATCTCCCCGGCCATGGGACGTGGGCAAACACGTGCTCACCCCGATGATCGTCTCGATCCTCGGCGGCCTGGCAGCCGGCTCGGCAGCCCATGCAGCATCTACTCTGGAAGTGACCGGGATCGCCATCGACGGCGTCGAGCGGCCAGTCGCCGATACGGTGAAGGTGCCGTCGAGCGCCGGCAGCGTCACGTTCTCTTTTCGTGAGACGAAATCCTCGACCACGCTGGGCGGCGACGCCCGGCTGCGGTATCGCCTCGACGGCCGCGACACCGAGTGGCGCGATCTCCCGGGCGCCGGCCGCACGCTGCTCTGGTTCGTGGACAAGGAGGGCCTCGTCGTGGCCGGGCTCGACGAGCCGATCCCGGGCGAGACCACGGGCTGGACGGGCGACGTGGAGACCTCGGCGTTCGTGCCGCGATCGCTCACGACGGTCGCACCGGAGGGCGCGTTCGGCGTGGTGGTGTCGTTTCTCTCGCACAGTGGCGAAAAGGTCGTGGGTTACCTCGGCGTCGATGATATCCGCCTCACACGCGAGCGGGCGGGCGCGGAGCCGCAGGTGCTGCGGCTGTCGCCGCTGGAGTTCGACGACCAAGACATCCGGCCAATGGCGCTGCCGACCGGCTGGCAACGGGTGGGCACGCGGCCCGAGTTGAGCACCGTGCACATCCGCGCGACGCCCGAGCCCCATCCGATCCTCGTGCTCGACGACGACGACGCACGCCGGTTCGGCAACTGGACGGTGACGTCGCGGGTGCTGCCCGAGACGCAGCCGGGGGACCGCGTGACGCTCTCGTGGACGACCGCCCACAGCTTCGGCGCCGGCGGTGACGGCACGGCGACGTATGAGGGGCTCGCCCCAGGCCGGTATCGATTTCGGGTGGGTGCGTTTTGCCCCGACGGCACCGGCCCGGACCGGGAAACGACGCTCGACCTCGTGCTCGTGCCGCCGTTCCACCAGCGGCGCGATGTGTGGGCCGTCGGCGCGACCGGGCTCGTGGCGGCAGGAGTGTTTGCCGGGCGGTCGATCTCTGCCCGGCGCATCAAGCGCAAACTCCACGAACTCGAACGGGCCCACGCGCTCGAGCGCGAGCGGGCCCGCATCGCCCGCGACCTGCACGATGAGATCGGGGCCGCCCTCACCGAGATCGCGATGCAGGCCGACGCCGTGCGGCACGAGGTGGAGGATGTGGCCTCGCCCGAGGCGATGCAGCTCACCGACGGGATCTGCCGGTCGGCCGTGTCGCTCGTGCGGAGCGTCGACGCGATCGTGTGGGCGGTGAATCCCGCCAACGATACGCTCAACCGGTTCGCGGCCTACCTCGTGCAATCGACCGAGCAGTTCCTCGACGCAGCCGGCCTCTCGATGCGGTTCCAGGTGCCCTCGCCGCTGCCCGCGACGCCGCTGGCGGGCACCGTGCGGCACCGCCTCCTCCTCGCCGTGCGCGAGGCGCTCAACAATGTGGTCAAGCATGCGCACGCTCGCTCCGTGACCCTGTCGCTGCGGCTTGCCGACGATATGCTCGAAATCGACGTGGACGACGACGGCGCGGGTTTCGACCTCGCGCGACCGCCGGCCGACGCCGAACACGACGGCCTCGACAACATGCGGCAACGAATGAGCGAGATCGGCGGAACGTGTGCGATCGAGACCGCGCCAGGTCGCGGGACACGCGTGCGGTTCCAGTTGCCGTGGCCTGCCGAACCGTCCCCAGGAGCGCCTCCCCATGCGTAAGATCAACGTTGCCCTCGTGGAAGACGATGCCCGGCTCCGCAAGGCCGTCGAACGCGGGCTCTCCGGGGCCGACGTCTGTCGTCTCGTCGGCATGTTCGCCACGGCGGCCGACGCGATCCGCGACATTCCCGCACTCGCCCCCGACGTGATCCTGATGGACGTGAACCTGCCCGACCGCAGCGGCGTCGAGTGCGTGGCTGAACTGGCTCCGCAGCTGCCCGGCACGCAGATCCTCATGCTCACCGTCTACCAGGATCCCGACACGGCCTTCCAGGCGATCGCTGCCGGCGCGCATGGCTACCTCGTGAAGCCCGTGATGCCGAAGCGGCTCGTCGAGGCGATCCGCGAAGTGCGCGAGGGGGGCGTGCCGATGAGCCGGGCCATCGCCCGGCAGGTGATCGAGGCGTTTCGAACACTCCAGGAACGGGGCGCTGCCGCGATCCCGGCGGGCAAACCCGCGGCGACGACCGACGACCCGCTCACGCCACGCGAGCGGCAGGTGCTCGAACTGCTTGTCGAAGGATATTCCTACAAGGAAACCGCCGCACAGCTCGGCATCTCGATCGGCACGGTCGGCACCTACGTGGAGCGGATCTACGAGAAGCTCCACGTCTCCTGCCGCCGCGAGATGGTGGCCTGGTCGAAGGGCCGGTAGCGGACGGTTTTCGCCTGCAAGTTTCAGACGCTCGGGCAGGTGGGCCCGTGACGTACCATCGCACGAGTCTCCCGATCTGCGGTTCCGTGGATCGTATGATTCACGAGGGGTATCGCCATGGGAACGAAAACTCCAGCCGCTGGATCCAGGGGATTCACCCTCGTCGAGCTGTTGGTCGTGATCGCGATCATCGGCACGCTCGTCGGCCTGCTTCTGCCGGCAGTGCAGGCGGCCCGCGAATCGAGCCGCCGCTCTGCCTGTTCCAACAACGTCAAGCAGATCGGGCTCGCACTGCACAACTACGCTGATGCCAAAAAAGTATTCCCGCCGCAAGCATCGGCGGACGACATGCTACTGCCGGCCTCGGCACCCGCTGCCGACAAGCGCAAGGGCTGGGGCTGGACGTTTTTGATTTTGCCCTACGCCGAGCAGTCGGCGATCTACGACGCGCTATCGACGGGGACGGCGACGGCCAATGTCACGACGCTCGTCGGATCGAACCTCGACCTCGTCCGCACACCTCTGCCGCTCTATCTCTGCCCGAGTTGCCGGATCGCGCCGGGCGACGTCGAGGCGCAGTACACCTCAGGGCCGAAGTCGGGAAAATCCAACTACGCCGCCTGCACCGGCCCGGCCAACATCGGCTGCTCCAACTTCACCGCGAGCACCGCCGGGCCGTGCTCGGCGGCATCCTTGGGAGCCATTCGAAAGGCACGGGGCCGACCGCTGCGGGAGATCACCGACGGGCTATCCAAAACCTTCGTGATCGGTGAAGTCGGTGGCAAGGCCGCGACCGGCGTGAGCGACAACAAAATGCCGGGCCTTTGGGCGGGCACCTGGTATCCGATCTACGACGGCGCCGTGACGATGTCGGTCAACCGCACCACCCGCTACAAGCTCAATAGCGGCGACTCCTCGGCGTTCGGCAGCGCTCATCCCGATGGCGCGCATTTCGCGATGTGTGACGGCTCGGCCCGATTCATCAGCAGCATGATCGAATCGGTGGACAACGTCATCGGTTTCAAAACGATCTCCCCCTCGAACTTCGGCGGTGACGCCCAGGCGACGGCCGTCCAGAATCAGGCGCAAGGGCTCACGGGCGTGTACCAGCAGTTGAGCAGTGTGGCAGAGGGAACGTCCCCGGCGGACTTTTGACCCAATGCGCGTTCTCTTGCTCATGCTCGCCGCGAGCGCCCTGGCCATCACCGGCTGCCAGCCTGGCGTCGGAGCCACGGCCACCGGCATCGTCTCGTTCAACGGGGCCCCGGCGCCCGCCGGAGTGCTCGTGATGTTTTATCCCCGGGGTCCCAAGGGCTCCTCGTCGATGGCGATCACCGACGGCGAGGGCCGCTACGAGTTGTGGTTCAACGCCAGTACGCGCGGTGTGATGCCGGGTGACAACGTCGTGTCGCTCTCCGTGGATGACGACCTGAATGCGTCCCGCGGCGTCGCCGTCACAGACGCCCTGCGGGCGCTCGTTATCCCAGCCCGCTACCGTGGCCCGAAATCGCCCCTCGTGAAGACCGTCAAACCCGGCGCGAACGTTATCGACATCGACGTCGATCTCACGACCGCGCCGCGGGCCGACTGACGGCGGCGGCCCGCGCCTCCCCCGGCTGACGCATCAGTTCGTGGAGCGCGGCGAGATGCTGCTCGTAGACGCCGCGGGGCGTCGTCGCCTGGCGCACACAGATCGCCGCCGCCTTGCCCACGATCTCGCCCATCATGCCGCAGGTCCGCATCACGCGCACCGGGCCGAGCCCCTCCTTCGTGACGCTGATGTCGCGGCCCGCCATGAAGAGGTTCGCGACGTTGCGGCTGTAGAGGCAGCGATACGGAGCCCAGTAGGGGCCGCCGTATTTAAAGTGCTCGCCATCGGTGCACCGCGAGATGAACTCCATGCCCTTCAAGCCGGCGTCGTACTCGGGATGTGGCGAGTGGACGTCGATGTGCCACGAGCAGGGAAACGCCTTGTCGGGCCACTCCTTCCGCGCCCGAAAGTCGTCGGCCGAAAGGATCACGTCGCCGAGCAGCCGCCGCGACTCGCGCTTTCCCGCGATGTAGGCGGCCCAGCCGAGGCGGTGCGTCGGGTAGAGCTTGTCCACGTTCTTGAGGGCGTCCCAGGCGCCGTACATCGCGCGGAAGTTGTTGTCGCGAATCCGCTCGACGTCGTCGATCGGGTTCTTGTCGAACCCGCTCTCCCAGAACCAGCCGCCGAGATTGCCGAGGGGATCATCCGTGCCGTAGAGACCGTTGCCAGGCCACTGGGCCGTGAGTTTTCCGCGGCCGGGGAACGGTTTGTCGGAGAGATCGATCGCCCACGGGCAGCGGGGGAACGGCTGCTCGTGGTCGCCTTGCTGGAAGGCGGCCGTGAGCGCGTCCTTGTCCTTGCACTCGCACGCAAGCACGTGTTTCTCATTGGCAGCGTCCATCGGCCGCCACCAGTTAGTCATGCCCATGTTGCCGCCGATGGCAAACTCATAATCGGCGCCGGCGAGATGACCCAGCACGGCGTCGCCCGTGCAGTCGGCGAACAGCCGGCCGCGCAGCCGCGTCCGCCGGCCGCCGCGGGTGCTCTCGGCGACGACGGCATCGATCCGGCCCGCCGTCGCCTCCACGGCATTCACGCGGTGTTCGAGGAAAAGCGTGACGGTGGGCTCGGCACTCACGACCCGGAGTTTGAGGTCGTCGGCGAAATACTCAGCCGTCTTGCCAGCCATCATCCCAGCGCGTTTGAAGTCGGGGAGGATCTCCTCGACGATGTCGCCCACGTGCGGGAAGGGCTCGACGCGGGTCGTGCCCTCGGGCCACACCCGCACCTCCGACGACCCGTTGCCGCCGAGCACGGGCCGGTCCTGGACGAGGGCGACTGTGAGCCCCTGCCGTGCCGCGGCGATCGCCGCACACGTGCCGGCGAGGCCGCCGCCCACCACAACGAGATCAAAGGTGCCACCGTCATCCGGCTGGTTCGGCAGGCCGAGCAGCCGGCGGCGGAAGGCGTCGATCGCCTCGACGTCGCTTACCGGTTCAAAGTCGAGATCCTTGCAAAACAGAATCGCCTCGCACCGGCCCTCGAAGCCGGTGAGGTCGTGGAGCGCGATCGTTGCCCGCTCGGGCACCTCGACCGTGCCGCCGTCATGCCAGTGCCAGTCGGCGCTCTTCGTGCCGAAGATCTCTCGGATGGGCCGGCCGTCGAGAAGCACCTGGAATTTTCCGGGGGCGCCCGGAGCGTCCCACGGCGCGACCCAGTCGCGGGTGCGCACCCAGAGCCGGTAGCGGCCTGCGGCGGGAAACGACACCTCCGTGACTGCGTCGGCGACGGGCCGGCCAAGGCCGTGAGCGAGCAGGTAGGCCGATCCCATCTGGTCCATCGACTGCTGATCGACCACCCAGCCGCCGAGGTCGGCGAACCCCTCTGCCTCGAGAAACAAAAATTCATTCGTGGCCGGGGCGGCCGCGTTCCGTCGGCCTGCGAGGAGGGCGAGCGCGGTGCCTGCCGCCGTTCCGAGAAAAACGCGCCGACGCATCGTGTTCATCCTTGGTTCTCTTTGCAGGAGGAGGTGTGCCCAGGGATGCGAGGCACTCTTCCACAAGTCTGCCAGTGAGGCCGGCTGCTCGCTCCATGTACGTAAGATTCCGACTCTCATTCGAGCGGGTCGCGACGTAGAGTCGAAACCATGAAAGCTCTTGTCCTTCTCGCCTGCCTGCTCGTGGCTGTCGTCACGACCTCCTCCGGCCGATGCGTCGCCGCGGAAGCCCGCAGTCCCGCGTATCCGTATCCCGCCTACGCCGAAGGTCGGCTCGACCCGCAGCCCTTCGGCTGGCCGCTGACAGCCGAGGAGCACGCCTACGTACAGATTCCGGAGTTCGAGCGCAAGCCTGGCAAGGACGTGCAGAAGCACCGGCCCGACATGTGGCCCGTCGTGCCCACGGCGAGCCGCTGGCGGAAGGCGCCCGAGGAGAACATCTGGATCAACCACCACTCCAAGGCGATCGAACAGGCGCGGGCGGCCGGCGACACGCTCGACGTGTTGCTTGTCGGCGACTCCATCACACAGGGCTGGGGCGGCAGCCCGATCGACAACGTGCCCTTCAACCAGGCGTGGCAGAAGCGCTTTGGCAGATACCGCACCGTCAACGCCGGCATCGGCGGCGACCGCACCGAGGGCGTGCTGTGGCGGCTCGAACACGGCCTGCTCGACGGCGTCACACCGAAAGCGGTCGTGCTCATGATCGGCGTCAACAACGCGCCGCACGTCGCCGCCAATGGCGTGCCACCCGAGGCCGTCGCCCAGGGAATCAAACTCTGCGTGGACAACGTGCGGCTCAAGGCGCCAGCGGCCCACGTCGTGGTCGTGAAGGTCGTGCCGGCATTCGCTCCGGACAGCGCCGTCCATCGCGGCATCCTCGCGACCAACGCGGCTCTCGACGCCCTCGACCTTCCGAAAGACGACCACGTGCAGGTCGTCGATGCCGGCAAGGGTTTTTATGCGGCCGACGGAACACTCAACACGGCGGCCTATTCCGACGGCCACCTCCATCTCTCCCCGGTGGGCTACGGCCTCCTGGCCGAAGCCCTCGCCCCCGCACTCTCCAAAGTGCTCGGAGACGACGGCACGTGACCCCGGCTCGTCGCCGGCGCGTACCATCATCTCCTCGCTTATCCCCTCGTTGAAAAGGCTTTCCATGAACGTTCGCATCCTGGCTCGTGCCGCCATGCTCCTCTGCCTCGCGACCGGTTCGGCCCGGGCGCTCGACTACGGATACGAGACAGCCGAGCCGCAGAAGACCGGCTGGCCGCTCACGAAGGAGGAGGAGGAGTACGTCATCAAGCCGGAGTTCGAGCGGCGGCCCGGCAAGGAACAAAACAAGCACATGCCGAACCTCTGGCCCGTGGTGCCCACGGCCGGCTCGTTCGGCGGCCGCAGCTGGCTCGACACGCATGCCAAGCTCGTGCAGATGGTCGAGGCCAACAAGGGGCCTGTCGATGTGTTGCTCGTCGGCGACTCGATCACGATCCAGTGGGGCGACTCGTGGAAGCGGAACTTCCCCGACCTCAAGGCCGTGAACATCGGGATCGGCGGCGAGAAGACGCAGAATGTGCTCTGGCGGCTGGACCACGGCGGCGTGGACGGCCTCGAGCCCGAGGTCGTGATCCTGATGATTGGCAACAACAACATGTTCTTCACGCCCGAAACCGGCATCGAGCCAGCGGCCAAGGGCATCAAGACCTGCGCACTGAACCTGCGCGAAAATTTTCCCAAGGCGCCCTTGATCGTGGTCAAGGTGTTGCCGGCCCACGCGCCCGGCAACCGCTTCTACGAGGACATCAAAAAGACCAACGCCGCCCTCGATCCGCTCGACCTCACGACCGACCCGATGGTGCAGGTGCTCGACCTCACGGCCGACTTCACCGAGTCCGACGGCACGCTCAAGAAGAGCCTCTTCAAGCCGGACAACATCCACCTCTCTCCCGAGGGCTATGATGCCTATGCCGCCAGGCTCAAGCCGATCCTCGAGAAGCTGAAGGGCTCGTGAGCGGCGATTTCGTCCGCATCCGGCTTTGCCGAACCATGAATCGCTGGCCGATGGTCGCCATCCTCCTTGTGACCGTGGTGGTCACGGGGTGCCTCCCCACGCCGATCGGCGATCCGGCGACGAGCACGATCGATCCGGTGCTCGAAGGTACGTGGCTGCATGACGGCTTGAAACTGTCCCAGTGTCGGATCGGCGGCGTGGAATATGGTCCTGGCAGGCAGCAGTCGATCTATCTCGTGCGGGCGTTCGACGAGCACTGCTACCTGATCACGGCGATCCAGTTCTACGAGGCCGAGGACGGTCGGATCGGCGCCTTCGGGCCGGGCGGTGATGCGGGGCTGACGTGGTGGAAGGGATGGCTCGCGAAGCTCGGCAAACGACGCTATCTCGTGTGTCAAAAACTGGGCATCGACCCGATTCCTCCCGGAACACCGGCCGGGTGGTTCCCGACGTTCGAGGTGCAACAGCTCGCACCGCACGCGGTGCGGATCACGCCCGTGGTGTTTGGCGACATCTTCAAACGCCTGGAAGGCGTGTCGCCGGACGAGGCGCAGTCGATCATCGCGACGGAGTTTGCACGGGACAAACTCGAGGCACGCATCCGGGAAAACCCCGACGCCGCGGCTCCGGGCGATCCCAGGCCGCTCGAGCTTCAGCGCATGGACGATGACTCGCGTGCGCTCATGGAGCGGGTACTCGCCATCTACCACCTCACCGATGATCGCTCCAGGAGGAAGCCGCCGCAAGCGGCAGCAAATGTTCCGGAGACCCGCCTCGATGGCCCGTATGACGTGACGACCGTCCCCGAGGATCTCGCGCCGCCGAACGAGTTGTCCGACACGCCCGGACCCGGGAAGGTGTTCATGGACCAGATCGCGAATCCAAAGTTTTTCCCGAGTGGGCGGCCCGCCTCACCCAACGTCCTGCAAGGGCATGCGGTGTATCTGCCGACCAACTGGGAGCCAGGCAGAAAGTATCCCGTCATCTTCGAATACCTGGGAAACACCGTGGGCGTGCAGAGCCTGAAGGGCATCGGCTACGGGCTCTCCGGCGGCAGGGACTTCATCTGGGTCATCCTGCCCATCGTCAGCGCTTATCCTTCGACGCAGCCCGACGTCACGGTCAACTGGGGCAATGACGTCGCGCTCGCCAACACCGTCGAGTACGCCAAGCAGGCCGTGCGCGAGGTGTGCGACGAATGGGGCGGAGACCCGGCCAACTGCGTGCTCGTAGGCAACTCCCGGGGCGGCATCGCCTGCAACCTGATCGGTCTCTACGACGACGAGATCGCGTCGCTCTGGAAGGCGATGGTGCCGAGTGCCCACTATTTCAGCGACGGCGTGGACTTCACGGGCACGAAGGTCGCGCTCGGCGGCATCGACTATCAAGAGGCTGCGGCGAAGAGCATCGCCCGGCTCGGCACGATCGCGCAGTTGATCGTGGCGGAATACAACACCGACATCCTCAGCGGGAAGCCCGACGCCGAGCTGATTCCCAAAATCAAGGCTGCGGGCTGGAAAACCATCGGCGAGGCGATCACGGCCTTCAAGCTCAAGCCCGTATACGACAGCAGCCTGACCAAGACGCGGGCATTCGTCGAACGGCACAAGCCGCCCACGAGCACCGTCGTCTTCTACCCGCTGGCGTGGGTCAACCACGGCTCGCTCTATTCACTGCGGCACACGCCCGAACGCGCGTTCATCCGGAACTGGCTACGGCAGCAGGTCGGTCTCTCGCCCAGGCACGACTGAATCGCTTGCGCCGGCGACCACCCGTGCGAGGTCATGGCCCGTCCTCCGGCGGATGGGGCCGCACGCCATGGGCGAAGGTCTCGATTCCCATCACCTCGACGCCTGAAGCGAGCGGAGCCTGCACGGTCCCCGGGCAGATTACGACGAGCGAATCGAGGCGGAGATCTTCCATCGCCACCCGCATCGAGCGGGTGAACTGGGGCCGTTCCGCATATTTGAATTCGTAGCCCAGCCGACGACCGTCGTCGAAGACCAGCAGGTCGAGCTCGGCGCCCCCCTGCGTGGCCCAGAAATAGGCCTGCTTCGGTCGCGTTTGCCGCAGCACCTGCTCGAGCGCGAACCCCTCCCACGAACTGCCCACCTTCGGGTGCGCGTGAAGCTGGGCCTCGGTCTCGAGGCCGAGGAGATGATGGAGGATTCCCGAGTCGCGAAGATAGATCTTCGGCGACTTCACCTGGCGCTTGCCGATGTTTTCAAACCAGGGCTGGAGCTGCCGGACCATGAACGTCTGGCTGAGTTCGTCGAGGTACGTGCGCACGGTTTTGTCGGACAGGCCCATCGCCCGCCCCAGTTCCGATGCATTCCACAGCTGCCCGTGCACGTGCGCGAGCATCGTCCAGAAACGGCGCATCGCGGCCGCACCCACCCGGATGCCGAACTGCGGCAGGTCGCGTTCGAGGAACGTCCGGACGAATCCCTCGCGCCAGGCGACGCTCGCTTCGTCGGAGGCCGCGAGGTATGACCTGGGGAAGCCGCCGCGAAGCCACAGTCGCTCGTGTGTGCCGGGGCCGGTTTCGGTGAGATCGAAGCCGTGCAGATCGACGTATTCGATCCGACCCGCGAGCGATTCCGCCGACCGTGCCACGAGTTCTGGCGCCGCACTGCCGAGAATCAGAAATCGCGCCGGAATCTCGGGCCGATCGGCCAGCACCCGCAGCACCGGAAACAGTTCCGGCTGGGTCTGGATCTCGTCGAGTACCACGAGGCCCGAAAGTCGGCCGAGGGCCAATTCAGGATTCTGCAGCCGCAACTGATCGCGCGGCGATTCGAGGTCGAAATAATGGCTCGCAACCGCCCCGGCAATCTCGCGGGCGAGCGTGGACTTTCCCGATTGCCGCGGTCCCATCAGCCCGCAGACCGGCGATCTGCTGAGGGCCTTTTCAACGGCTTTTTGATAGAAACCTCGCGAAATCATCCTTGCATTTTCGTATTGCCAATCCGAAAATGCAAGCGAGTGCGTGAAGCGGCTTACGTGTCGAGGCCGCGCAGCGTGCCGGTGCTCGACGAAAAGCGGTCGGTCTCGACGCCGAGCTTCTGCAGCATCGTCAGATAGAGGTTCGCGAGCGGCTCATTGCGCTTCTCGTCGAATGCGAGATGGCCGGGATGCCGGTAACCGCCGCCGGCCAGGATGATCGGCAGGTTTTGGTTGGAGTGGGAGTTGGCGTTGCCGAGGCAACTGCCGTAGAGCACCTGCGTGTGGTCCAGCAGCGTGCCGCCACCGTCGGGCGTGTCGCGGAGGCCCTGGAGCAGATATCCGAAGGCGGCCACCTGGGCCTCCTCGATCTTCTTGAGTTCCGCAATCTTCTCCGGCTCGTTGCCGTGGTGCGTGAGGCCGTGGGTTTCGTTCTTCACGCCCGGTACATGCGGGACCACGGAAAACGTGCTCAGCGAGAGCGTGATCACCCGCGTCGAGTCGGTCTGGAGCCCGAGCCTCGCCATGTCGAACATGAGCTTCGACTTTTCGATCACCTGGTTGGCATCGGCGATATCGTTCGGCTCCTTGTAGTCGACGGCAGGCTTGGGTCGGCTTTCCCACTCGATCGACTTCTGGAGCCGGTTTTCCAGTTCGCGGACGCTTGAAAAATACTGGTCGAGGCGGCTGCGATCCTCGGGGCCGACGGCTTTCTCGAGCCGGGCTTTCTTGTCGAGCACCAGATCGAGCACGCTGCCGCCGGCCTCGATGCGCCGCAGCGTCGCGGCTTTCTCCTCGGGCGTGCCGGCCACGAACATGCTCCGGTAGAGTCGCTTGGGGCTCGTTTCGGCCGGGATGTCGACACCCGACCGCGACACGGCGAGCGTGTTGGAATACTGCTCCCCCTTCTGCACCGACAGCGCGAGAAACGGAAACCGCGTATCGAGGCCGATCGTCTCGGCGGCCACCTGGTCGAGCGAGATCGAGTTTTTAAAGGTCGGCTGGCCCGGGTGTGGGGCGCCGGTGAGAAAACACTGGCCGGCGTGATGGTTGCCGTCGACCGACGGATGCGAGAGCCCGGAGAAGACGGTGAACTGCCCGCAGTGGGATGCGAGCAGATCGAGATAGGGGCTCGATGGCACAGCAGGCGGCCCACCCTCAGCCGGCGTCGCGGGAAAGAAAAACTGTGGCATCATGCCAAGCGACGCATGGATCGCGACCATGCGTCGCGGCACGGAACCGGGGCCGCCCGTTTCCGGCGCTGCTGCGGCGAAGCCGGAAAGCATCGCATCGAGGAGCGGGAGGGCCACGCCGGCTCCGGTGGCCCGCAGGAGCG
>JBAXUY010000290.1:0-1571 GCA_037129475.1 Planctomycetia bacterium
GTCGATCGACAGAGCTGGAGCTCTGTCGCTACGGGGGAGGCTTCGGGCTCCCCGTGTCCCGGGAGCCGGCGTATCTGACCAGCGGAGCCATGGATGGCGCAGCGCATGCGCTCTGGCAAGCGCAGGCAGATCTAAGTGAGCGAAGGGCTGGAGGCCCGTAGCGAACGTCCGGCGACGGGATACGGGGAGCCCGAAGCCGGCGCACCACGTGAGCCGGCGACAGGTCGGGCGCGCTACGACTTCAACAACGCCGCCGCTCACCCGGCGCGGGGCTTGTGCATCTGGCGGTAGATCGCTTCGAGGGCTTCCTGCACGTCTTTCGGCTTCTTCTTTTCCTGCCGCAGGGCGTCGGTGAGGCGACGGGCGTCGGAGTCGGAGTGGCCGAGCGAGCGGAGGACCTCAAACGTTTCCGTGAGCACGTCGCCGGCGACGGCCTCGCCCGGCGCGTCACGGGCCACGAGGAGCGCGAATTTTGGCATCCGGCGGCGCAGCTTCGCGACCATGCGTTCGGCGGTGGCGGCGCCGATGCCGGGCAGCGTGGCGAGCAGCTTCACGTCCTGCTCGTCGATCGCCGTCGCGATCTCGCCGACCGGCCGGATGATCGCCCGCAGCGCCTTGCGGACGCCCACGCCGTCGACCTCGCAGATGAGCTCGAAAAACTCCCGCTCCACTTCCGTGAGGAAGCCCACGATCCGCGGCACCATGTTGCCGCGCGTGGGGTTGCCTTCGAGATACTCGAGCGTGTGGAGCGTGACTGGCTGGCCGAGTTTCTGCTGCAGGCCGCGCCGCACGAGCTCCGTGACGAGCACCTCGTGGACGACCGGGCCGATCGCCAATTCGATCGCATTGCCGGTCGTGTCGACGCGGTCCACCGTACCGGAGATTTTCGTGATCATCGCGGGCCTGTTCGAATGCCTGTCAGTGCCGACTGCTCTGCACGCGCACGATCGACGTGCCGAAGAACAGCGGCCGGAGCCGAAGGTGATAGTCGGCCAGGGCCACGGCCAGCGCATCGGCCGCGTCGGCCGGCTCGGGCCGCGCGGCGAGCGCGAGTTCGCGCTGCACGGCGGCCTGCATCTGCTCCTTGGCGGCGTGGCCGCTGCCCGTGAGCGTGCTCTTCACGCGATTCGGGAGGTAGTGGTGCACGGCGAGGCCGGCCTGCACGCCCGCCAGGCAGATCACACCCCGGGCGTGGCCGAGAAGGATCGCGGTCTTGGGAAACTTCGCGTGCGAGAACACCTGCTCGATCGCCATCGCCGTCGGCGCGAGCGCGGCGATCACCTCGCTCACGCCGGCATGGATCGTGTGCAGCCGCTCCTCGAGCGACTCACCCTTCGACCGCACGGTGCCCGCCTCGACGAGCCGCACCCGCGGCCCATCGCACTCGACGACCCCGTAGCCGGTGACGTTGAGCCCCGGATCGAATCCAACGACACGATGCACGGTGCTGGACGGACGTTCCATGCCCGAGAGCGTAACGACCACGGCCCGAATGCCCCAAGCCCGATTCGGGCGGGCGCCGGCTTCGGGCTCCCCATATCCCGTCGCCGGACGTTCGCCTTCGCCCTCCA
>JBAXUY010000291.1:0-1537 GCA_037129475.1 Planctomycetia bacterium
TACACGAGCAATGCGCTCGAGGGCAACACGCTCTCCCGGCGGGAGACGGCGGTGGTGCTCGAGAAGGGGCTGACCGTCGGTGGCAAGAGTCTCAAGGAGCACCTCGAGGCGACGAACCACGCCCGGGCCCTCGATTTCGTGCACACGCTCGTGGAGCGGGGAAGCCGGCGGGGCGTCTCCGAACGAGACATCCTCCGGCTCCACGAACTGGTGCTCGAGGGCATCGACGACGCGAATGCGGGCCGGTATCGAGACGTCGCCGTGCGGATCGCCGGCTCGACGGTCGTGCTGCCGAACCCGCGAAAGGTGCCGGACTTGATGACCGAGTTTTGCGGTTGGCTGCGGACGAGGTCCGACCTGCATCCGGTGGCATTCGCGGCGGAGGCCCACTATCGGCTCGTGAGCATCCACCCGTTCATCGATGGCAACGGGCGCACTGCGCGGCTCCTCATGAACCTGCTGCTCCTGCAGCGCGGCTACCCTCCCGCCATCATCCGGCCGCGCGACCGGGTGGCCTACCTGGGAGGCTTGGAGACGGCGCAGCTGGGTGGTTCGAAGACCGCCTACGAGACACTCGTCACCAGGGCGGTGGAACGGTCGCTCGACATCTACCTGGATGCCGCCGGATCGCGCAGTCAGGCGGGCCGCACAGGGCTCGCCGGCTCGGCCGGGGGCCTCATGAAAATCGGACAACTGGCGAAATCCGTCGGTGCAACGGTGCCCACGATCCGCCACTGGATAGCGCTCGGGCTCCTCGACGTGGCCCAGACCACACCATCCGGTTACCAACTGTTTGCAGGCGATGCGGTCGCCCGCTGTCGCCGCATCCAGGTGCTCAAGGGCCGTCGTCTGACGCTCGCAGAAATCCGCACGGAGCTTCACGGGCCGTAGCGGTCGGGCACGTCATTCGGGTTTCCGATCGAGGCCGTCGCGCTCGTCCGTCCGGCGGATGACGGGGAGCTGCACCTCCGAATATTTGGCGAACCCGGGCACGAACGGGCTGTTGTAGGCGAGTGACCGCGGAGCGCCCGCCACGGTCCACTCCGGATGCTCCCCGAGCCAGGCCCGCAGCCGCTCCAGGCCGCGGTTCATCGTCGCTTCGTCATACGAGCCGCGGAGGCCGACCGACACCACGACGGTCTCGGGCACATCCTCGACGAGGACGACCGGGTCGGCGGGATCGACGCCCGCCGCGCCCAGCGTAGGCTTGCCGTAGAGAAACGCCATCGACTCCGGCCCCTGCGGGGCGGGCTGCTTTCCCGCTGCATCGCCGCCGCCCTCCGCCGCGTTCTCGGCCGGCCATCCCATCACGACGGGCGCCGTCATCGCGATCTCGTTGCGCTCGATGTGCCGAAACAGTTTCATGAACATGCCGTTGGCCCCCTTGCCGGCGGCCGCGCAGGCCATGCGGTGGGCAGGATAGGTCTTCACGATCACCTCGCCGACCGGTCCCGGCGCGGGAAACCCGGCCGGCAGCGACGCCTCGGAAAACATCCACGGTCGCCCCACGTCGTTCGCCCCTTTCGCCGGCTGCGCG
>JBAXUY010000292.1:0-1466 GCA_037129475.1 Planctomycetia bacterium
TGGCTGATCGTGGAATAGGCGAGCACCCGCTTGAGGTCGTTTTGCACGGTGGCGATCAGGCCGGCCACGAGCGCCGTCGTGGCTCCCACGACCGACACTGCCGCGAGCGCGTCGGGGCAGGCCACGAACAGCGGCGCACTGCGGGCCACGAGGTAGATGCCCGCCGTGACCATCGTCGCCGCGTGGATCAGGGCGCTGGCCGGTGTGGGGCCTTCCATCGCGTCGGGGAGCCAGACGTGGAGCGGCAGTTGAGCGCTCTTTCCGCAGGCCGCGAGCAAGAGGCAGAGGCAGATCGCCGTGCCCACCGCGCCGCCCACGATGCCGCCGGCGTCGGCGAGCCGCGTCTGGCCGAGGATGCCCGGGAGGATCGTGCCGTCCGGAGAGAGCGTGTCGTGGAAGTCGAGCGTGCCGTAGGTCATCCAGAGCAGGAACGTGGCGATCGCCAGGCCGAAGTCGCCCACGCGGTTGACGAGAAACGCCTTCTTCGCGGCCCGCGCCGCCTCCGGCTTCGTGAACCAGAAGCCGATGAGCAGATAGCTGCACGCCCCCACCGCCTCCCAGAACACGTAGACGACGAGAAAGTTGCTCGCCGCCACGAGCATCGACATCGAGAACACGAACAGCGAGAACACCGCGAAGAACCGCGGATACCCCGGATCGTGGTGCATGTAGCCCACGGAATAGATCGCCACCACGAGGCCGATGCAGGTGATGATCGCGAGCAGCGTGGCCGTGAGCGGGTCGAGCCGCAGGGCCACGGGAATCGTGAGCGCCCGTGCCGCACTCCCCGCGCCGCCCACCGCCGTGCCGGGGATCGCCGCCGCGCTCGCGGCCGGCGGCACGTAGGCGTCCTGCACGGAGGCCCACTGCCAGAGCGTGGTGATCATCTCGACGGGCCGCACCGGCTCCGCGTGCGGGCCGTGGGCCGTGCCCACCTGGTTCGACGTGCCGAGCAGGAGCATCACGGCCACCGCGGCGGCCGCGGCGATGCCGGCGATCGCCGGGAGGTGTGCCCGAGAGCCGAGGACGCGGCCGAGGACGAGCGTAAGCACGGCCCCTGCGAGCGGCAGGAGCGGCACGAGCACGAGGAGCGTGGCGGGAGAGAGTGACTGCATGCGGAGTGGGTGGTCGGAAGGACTGGCGGGCGGTTACACGTGCTCGCGTTCGAGCGACGCGTCTTCGTCGGCGGGGGGCATGACGCCCGCCCGTGCGAGCCGCGGCCAGCGGGCGGGCACGGCGTCGGAGGCGGGGAGCGCGTGATCGACCGACTTGGGCAGCGTGGCCTCGCGGAGCGCCTGCCAGGCGGCGGCGTCGAGCCGGCCGGTGCGGGCGAACGCCTGCAGCACGAACACGAGCGCCACGGCCGCCTCGCAGGCGGCCACGGTGAGCACGAAGATCACGAGCACGTGCCCGCCCCAGTCGCCGTGATACCGGCTCCAGGCGACGAGGCTCACGGAGATGCCCTG
>JBAXUY010000293.1:0-1400 GCA_037129475.1 Planctomycetia bacterium
TCGTGGGCGCCGACCGGATCACGGCCAACGGCGACACGGCCAACAAGATCGGCACGTACGGGCTGGCCGTGCTCGCCGCCGCCCACGGCGTGCCGTTCTACGTGGCCGCCCCGTCGAGCACGTTCGACCTCGCGCTCGCCACCGGAGCCGACATCCCGATCGAGGAGCGCGGCGCGCAGGAAGTGCTGGCCCCGCTCGGCGTGCCCGCCGCGCCTGCCGGTGCGAAGGCCTTCAATCCCGCCTTCGACGTCACCCCCGCGCGTCTCATTCGCGCGATCATCACCGAGCACGGCGTGATCGAGCCGGTGACGAGGGAACGCATCGCGGCGGTGCTCGCGGGCGGCCGCTGATCGCGAAGGCCGCTTTCGGTCAAATTTCGTGCGCCGGCTCGTGACTGCCCGGCGCCTCTCGCTTGACGTTCGCCTCGGCCCTCCCGGCCTCGGCTCTCTGCATGTCCGCTTCGTTTTCGCCATCCATGGCTGCGCTCGCTTCCATAGCCCGCTCGAGGGCACGGGCAGCCCCGATCCTCCCCTGTTTGAATCATGCAGAGGGAGGCTTCGGGCTACCCGTACCCCGGGAGCCGGCGTGAGTGACCAGCGCAGGCAGGATGCCGGAGCGCCTGTCACTCCGAGTGAACGGAGCCCATGGATGGGCGCAGTGAACGTCCGGCGACGGGCGTACGGGTAGCCCGAAGCCGGCGCAGCTGAGTTGACTGGCAAGCGGGACGCTTGCCCCACGAGTCACGGGTTACGGTCCGCGGGCGAACTCGACGAATGCTCGCACCATGGAGCCCGTGCCGCCGCCGTCGGTCCACGGCCGCGTCTTCTCGGCGAAGGCCGGGCCCGCGATGTCGACGTGGGTCCAGGGAATGCCGCCCACGAACCGCTCCAGGAACTTCGCCGCCGTGATGGCGCCGCCCCAGCGGCCCTCGCCCACGTTCTTGATGTCGGCGACCTCACTTTTGATCTGGTCGTCGTACTCGGCGTACATCGGCAGCTGCCAGACCGGCTCGCCGACCGAGCGGGCAGCGGCGGCGAGGGCGTCGCAGAGCGGCTGGTTGTTCGTGAACAGGCCGGCGACGTCGTAGCCCAACGCCACCATGCAGGCGCCGGTGAGCGTGGCGGCGTCGACGATCTTCTTCGGCCCCAGGCCCTTCACCACGTCGAGCACGTCGGCCAGCACGATCCGGCCTTCGGCGTCGGTGTTGTGCACCTCGATCGTGGTGCCGCTGCGGGCGGTGATCACGTCGCCGAGTTTGTAGGCGGCCGGGCCGGTCATGTTCTCCGCAAGGCCCACCGCGGCCACGAGGTGCACCGGCAGTTTGAGGGCGGCGATCGTGGCGGCGGCACCGAGCACCGCGGCGGCGCCGGCCATGTCGCACTTCATCGTCAGCATCGAGT
>JBAXUY010000294.1:0-1382 GCA_037129475.1 Planctomycetia bacterium
GTTAGTGCAACATTCTTTCTGTAAATCGCCGGTGCGTGCCTGACTGAGGCGAGCGCAAGCGAGCCGAAGGAAGGCACGCACCGGCGGCCCGAGTTGAAGAGGTGGGCCATCGAGGTTTTCTTGGAAGTGCTTACTCCACCAAGAAGGAACCTGCGATGACCCACCAAGACGAATGCCCAGCCATCAACGACCTCACGGCCTTGCTCATCGAGCACGGCCCAGCTGCCATGGCCTCTGCCCTCGCCACGCTCATGAATCACGCGATGCAGATCGAGCGTGAGCAGGTGCTCAAGGCCGAGTCTCATCAGCGAACTGCCGATCGTCAAGGCTATGCCAACGGATTCAAACCCAAGACCCTGAGGACCCGCGTCGGTCGGGTGGAGCTGCGGATCCCGCAGACCCGTGACTACCGGGACGAGAACGGGCGACCGTTCTACCCCCAGTCGCTTGAGCGGGGAGTTCGGAGCGAACGAGCGATGACACTCGCTGTCGCCGAGATGTACGTCCAGGGCGTCAGCACCCGGAAGGTCACGGCCGTCGTCCAGGAACTCTGCGGCCTCGACATCACCTCGACGCAGGTGAGCCGAGCGGCGGCTGAACTCGACGAGCAACTCGGTGCCTGGCGGAACAGGCCGATCGGCGAGATCACCTACCTGATCCTCGATGCCCGCTACGAAAAGGTCCGCCACGACGGGGCGATCGTGCCCTGTGCCCTCCTCACGGCGATCGGTATCGGCCCCGACGGTAAGCGAAGCATCCTCGGCTGCAGCGTCCAACTCTCCGAGGCCGAGA
Organism: Planctomycetia bacterium; assembly: GCA_037129475.1. Classification (GTDB taxonomy): domain Bacteria; phylum Planctomycetota; class Planctomycetia; order Pirellulales; family UBA1268; genus RGVT01. The sequence goes on from JBAXUY010000294.1 coordinate 793, forward strand.
CGCACTGGCGTTCCTTCCTTCAAAGCCTCGTCGACCGTGGGATGCGGGGCATCAAGCTCGTCGTCAGCGACGACCACGCCGGGCTCAAGGCCGCCCGGCAGGCCGTTCTCGCCGGAGTGCCCTGGCAACGCTGCCAGTTCCATCTCATGCAGAACGCCATGGCACACGTGCCGAAGATCGGCATGCGGGCGGAGGTCGCCAGCGACCTTCGCCGCGTCTTCGACGCCGACGAGCCTGCCGAGGCCGAGCGGCGGCTCCGCGACGTCGTGGCCCGCTATCAGAAGCCTGCTCCGCAACTCGCAGCCTGGCTCGAAGAGAACGTCCCAGAGGCACTCACCGTCCTGCGGGCACCATCCGCCCACCGGCGGCGACTTCGCACGACCAACGGGCTCGAGCGACTTAACAAGGAGATCAAACGACGGACGCGGGTCGCAACGCTCTTCCCGAACGAGGCGTCGCTCCTGCGACTCGCCTCTGCCGTCCTCTCAGAGATCAGTGACGATTGGGAAACCGAACGTGCCTACCTGACCATGGAAGCCAGATGACCCACCTCTGAAAACCCGGATTTACAGAAGGGGTGTTGCTTTATC
>JBAXUY010000295.1:0-1373 GCA_037129475.1 Planctomycetia bacterium
GGTTCGAACATCGGCTTCACGTCGACGCTCGACGGAGCCCGGCGGCTGCGGCTGTCGTCTGGCGGAGCGGTCACGTTCGCCGGCGCGATCGGCTCGGTGACGCCGCTGCGTGGCCTCACGCTGTCGGCGGCGCGGAGCGTGGCGGTGAACGACGCGCTTGCGCTCAGCGGCGCGGGCACCCCCCGCGGCACGAGCGGCCTGGTGATCGGTGCGAACGTGAACAACGTGGTGTTCTCGCCGGCGACGGTGAGCAACGCGCGCGTGATCAGTGGCTTTAGCGGCGCGGGCGTGCAGTTTTTGGGCGGGTCGACGGGCTCGCGGCTCACGAATCTCGAGAGCACGGGGAACGGCGTGGGTCTGCAGATCGGCCCGGGCGTGTACACCCGCACGACGATCACGGGCAGTTCGTTCAGCGAGAACACGGGCGACGGGGTGTCGCTGAGTTCGGCCCGTGGGATCACGCTCGGCGGGACTGCGGCCGGCGCGGGGAACGAGATCGTGTCGAACGGCGGGTTCGGGATCAACGCGACGGGGTTTTGCAGTGGATCGCTCGTGGTGGGCAACGAGATCGGCGACAACCGGCTGGGCCCGATCAACAACCTCGAGTCGAGCGAGCTCGCCGGCGACACGGTGACGCAGTGCGCGACGGGCCTGAAGATCACGCTGGGTACGGTGGGCCGTGCGGCGTACGTGTCGGGTCGGCTGGGGGTGTTCGCGTTCGACGTGTCGTTCGAGGCCAACGGGGTGGAGGCGAGCTCGATCGGCACGCAGAACGCGGCCCGGCGGACGGTGGACATCGGCGTGACGGTAGGCGACTCCGGCGGGAGCGAGAGCACGGAGTTCCGGCGGATCGGGACGACGACATACGTCAACGCGCGGGCGCTGGGATCGGTGAACCAGGCGTGGGTGAAGCTCGTGGCGGGCGCGCAGCCTGCGGTGGTGGCGACGAACAGCCTGGTGACGGGCCTGACGCCGCAGAAGACGCTGCAGGGGATTCTGTTCCCGCGGAGCGCGCAGGTCGACGGCACGGACGTGTATGGGACCCGCTACGAGACGGTGCTGGGTCTGTCGACGCTGGTGGGGATCCTGCCGCTGTCGGAGTTGGCTGACAGGCCTGAGGATCTGGGAGACGAGCCTGTTCCCGTGGAGGTGTGGGTCGACAAGCAGGGCTATGTGAGCCGGTTCACGGCGTCGTTCGGGTCGGGCACGTTCACGGTGAACATCCGCGACTACGGCAAGGCGGTGCAGGTGACGGCGCCGTCGGCATCGCAGACGGGCGGGCTCACGTCGGCGTCTGGTCAGTTGCTGTTCGCCAACGGCGGCACCGGCGGGAACGGCGGGATCATCTACGGCAACGGTGGGAACGGAACGAC
>JBAXUY010000296.1:0-1280 GCA_037129475.1 Planctomycetia bacterium
GTCGCCGTCTCGAACACCTTCACGAGCTCCTGGTCGGGCTGCGGCTGGGCGCCGCCGCTCACCTTCGGCAGGTGTGAGAGCTCCGCCTCGGTGATCCGCTCCAGGTGCCCGAGGTCCACGCCGATCTTCTGAAAGAGCGGCCTCACGATCCCCTCGCGCTCGGCGAGGAGGGCGTGCAGCAGATGCACGGGCGTCGTCTGCGGGTTGCCGCGGCTCGCGGCAAACTCCACGGCCCCCTGCACCGCCTCTTGGGCCTTGATCGTGAACTTGTCGAATCGAAACGGCATGAAGTTACTCTCCGAACTCTTGCGATGAGCCCCGCTGCCTTTCACCCAGGCGTCGCCGGACGCGACGCCGTCAGCCGAGGGGAACCTTGGCTTCCCCTCCGGCTGACCAAGCGAAATCGGGCCATGGATGGCCGATTTCGCGCTCTGCACAGCACCCTTGGCTTCCCCTCCGGCCGACCAAGCGAAATCGGGCCATGGATGGCCGATTTCGCGCTAAGACTTCACCTCGAACTCGGCGTCGATCGTGTCGTCGGGGCCCTTGCCGCCGGCGCCGGCTGCGGCCTCGGGGGCCGTGCCGCCACGCTGGGCGGTCTGTTCGTAGAGCACCTTCGACAATGCCTGGGCCGCCTGTTCGAGCGAACTGTGGGCCGACGTGATCGCGTCGACGTCCTCACCCTTTGCGGTCTCCCGCGACTTGGCGATCGCCGCCTCGATCGGTGCCTTGTCGGCCGCCGACAGCTTGGCGTCGTTCTCCTTGACGAGCTTTTCCGTCTGGAAGCAGAGCGCCTCGGCGCGGTTGCGAGCCTCGGCGAGCCGCAGTTTCTGCTTGTCGGCCTCGGCATTTTGCTCGGCGTCCTTCCGCATCCGCTCGATCTCGGCTTCGTTCAAGCCGCTCGACTGCTCGATCTTGACGGTCTGCTCCTTGTTGCTGCCCAGATCCTTGGCGCTCACCGACAGGATGCCGTTGGCGTCGATGTCGAACTTCACCTCGATCTGCGGCGTGCCACGCGGTGCGGGCGGGATGCCCTCCAGATTGAACTGGCCGAGGAGCCGGTTGTCCTTCGCCATCGGCCGCTCGCCCTGGTAGACGCTCACCGTCACGGCCGTCTGGTTGTCGGCCGCCGTGCTGAACACCTGCTTCCGCTCGGTCGGCACGGTGGTGTTGCGCTCCACGAGTTTCGTGAACAGGCCGCCTTCGGTCTCGATGCCAAGGCTGAGCGGCGTGACGTCGAGCAGGAGCACGTCCTGCACGTCGCCGCCGAGCACGCCCCC
>JBAXUY010000297.1:0-1226 GCA_037129475.1 Planctomycetia bacterium
GGATCCAGTCGTGGCGCGACCTGCCCGTGCTCATCAACCAGTGGGCCAACGTCGTGCGCTGGGAGATGCGGCCCCGCGTGTTCCTGCGGACGGCCGAGTTTCTCTGGCAGGAGGGACACACCGCCCACGCCACCCGCGAGGAGGCGGTGGAGGAGACCCTCCGCATGCTCGACGTCTATGCCACGTTCGCCGAGCGCGACCTCGCGATGCCGGTCATCAAGGGGCCGAAGACGGCCGGCGAGCGTTTCCCGGGCGCCGTCGACACCTACTCGATCGAGGCGATGATGCAGGACGGCAAGGCCTTGCAGGCCGGCACGTCGCACTTCCTCGGGCAGAACTTTGCCCGCGCGCAGGAGATCAAGTTCGCCGGCCAGTCGGGCCAGGAGGAATACTGCTGGACGACGTCGTGGGGCGTTTCCACCCGGCTCATCGGCGCCGTCATCATGACGCACTCCGACGACGACGGCCTCGTGCTGCCGCCGCGGATCGCCCCGACGCAGATCGTGATTCTGCCGATCCACCGCACCGACGAAGAGCGCACGGCGGTCCTCGACGCCTGCCGCGCGCTCGAGCGCGAGCTCGTCGCCACCTCGTTCGCCCACGAGCCGCTCCGCGTGAAGATCGACGCGCGCGACATCCGCGGGGGCGACAAGGTGTGGCAGCACGTGAAGCAGGGCGTGCCGCTGCGGGTCGAGATCGGCCCGCGCGACCTCGCGGCCGGCGCGGTGAGCGTGTGCCGCCGCGACCGAGGGCCGAAGGAGCGGGCGAGCATGCCGCTGGCCCAGTTTGCCGCCGAAGCCCCACGGCTGCTCGAGGAGATCCAACAGGGCCTGTTCGAAAAGGCCCGCGCCTTCCGCGACGCCAAGTCGGCCCGGCTCACGTCGCAGGCCGAGGTGCTCGACTTCTTCGCGGAGGGCAAAGGGCAGGGGGCGGGCGACAAGGGTGGCTTCGCCCACGTCCACGTCGCCGACGACCCGGCCGTGACGGCGGTGCTCGATCCGCTGAAGGTGTCCGTCCGCTGCATCCCGATGGACGGTACCGACGAGCCCGGCACCTGCATCGTGACGGGGAAGCCCGTCGCCCGCCCGAGCGTGCTGGCCCGGTCGTACTGAGGACGCGCCGGCGAGGGGCTCCCAATATCCCGTCGCCGGACGGCAGGGCAGGTGACAATGACCCACATTCGGAGCCGAAGGGAGGCATGCTCGAGGGATGCTTCACGGAACGGC
>JBAXUY010000298.1:0-1210 GCA_037129475.1 Planctomycetia bacterium
GCCCAGCGGCAGCGGCTGGCCGCCGGCTGGCTCGACCCGCGCGAGATCGCCTCGGGCGACCCCGACAAGCTCCCCGCCCTGCCGGCCGGCACGACTCCGCAAGACGCGGCCGCGTGGACGCTCGTCTCGCGGGTGTTGTTGAACCTCGACGAAACCGTGACCAAGAACTGACCCCGCCCACGAGGTGCGTCATGATCGATCGCCACATCCATGAGGCCCGGGCGCGGCTCCTCTCGCGCCGCTGGTTCTTCGGCGACTGCGGCATCGGCCTGGCGGGCATCGCCGCCGGGGCGCTCGCCGCCCGCGAGTCGGTGGCCGGCCTCGCGCCCCCCACGCCGTTGGCCGTGAAGCAGCCGCACTACGCCCCCAAGGCGAAGCGGGTCGTCTACATGTTCCAGGCCGGGGCTCCGAGCCATCTCGAGCTCTTCGACTGGAAGCCGGAGCTTGCCAAGAACGACGGCAAATTGCCTCCGGCCGATTTGCTGCAGGGCTACCGCGCCGCCTTCATCAACCCGAATTCCGCCCTCCTCGGACCGAAGTACACGTTTCAGCCCTATGGCAAGGCCGGCGTCGAGATGAGCGAACTCGTGCCGCACATCGGCGGCATCGCCGACGACATCTGCCTGATCCGCTCGATGCAGACCGACGCTGTGAACCACGCCCCCGCGCAGATCCTGATGAACACCGGCTCGCAGCAGTTCGGCCGGCCGAGCTTCGGCGCCTGGACGCTCTACGGTCTCGGCAGCGAGGCGGAAGACCTGCCGGGGTTCGTCGTGCTCACGAGCGCCAAGGGCACGAGCGGTGGCGCCAGCAACTACGGCTCCGGGTTCCTGCCCACGTCCTACGGCGGCATCCCGCTGCGGGGCAGTGGCGACCCGGTGCTCTATCTCTCGAATCCCAAGGGCATTGACCGTGAGGCGCAGCGTGCCTCGCTCGACACGCTCAATCGGCTCAACGACATGGCCCTGGGCCGGTTCGGCGACCCCGAAATCGCCTCGCGGATCCAGGCCTACGAACTGGCCTACAAGCTCCAAGAGAGCGCGCCGGAACTGATGAACCTCGCCAACGAGCCGAAGGAGACGCTCGCCCGCTACGGCATCACCGACCCGAACCAGCCGGGCTACGCCCGCAACTGCCTGCTCGCCCGGCGGCTCTTGGAGCGGGGCGTGCGGTTCGTGCAGCTCTTCCACGAGGCCTGGGACCAGCACGG
>JBAXUY010000299.1:0-1196 GCA_037129475.1 Planctomycetia bacterium
AGCTCTGTCGCTACGGAGGAGGCTTCGGGCTCCCCGTACTCCGGGAGCCGGCGTTTGTGACCAGCGCAGCCATCTTCACGCGAACACCCGGCATCGTGCCGCTGTTCGCTTGACGGGCCTCCGCCCGCTGGTGTTCACCCGGACCTCCAGCCCTGACGCCGAAGGCGTGGGAGCCGGGCTATGCCCGGCGACCGTAAGCCAGAGACGACGCCGGGACGGCGGCGACGGCGCGATAGCCAGCCCGTAGTGAACGTCCGGCGACGGGATATGGGGAGCCCGAAGCCGGCGCCCGCAAAGTCTGCGGGACCGGAGGAGCGAGCGTTCGGGGCAGGCTCGGCGCCCCTCGGCATGCGGGCCAAAACGTGCCGGAAGTCGCGAAACAGGCCGAAACTTCCGGTTGTCTGGCGCCCGGGACTAGAATGCGGGGCCCGGCCTGGAATCAGCCGAATTGCATGAAGTTGCAGGATCCGGCTGCCTCTGGGCGGCCGGGGGGTGGGCGGAGGCTGCCGACGACGTGATTCCCAATCCGAATACCGAAGGCTCGTTCGCGGAGACGATCGTCGACCTCCTGCGACAGCGGGCCGCCTATCGGCCGCACGACCGGGCGTTCACGTTTCTCGTCGATGGCGAGAACGAGGAACTCAACATCACGTATGCCGAGCTCGACCGGAAGGCCCGGGCGCTCGGGGCGTGGTTGACGGCGTCGGGAATGCAGGGGAAACGGGTGCTCCTGCTCTATCCGTCGGGGCTCGACTTCATCGCGGCCTTCATGGGCTGCCTCTACGGCGGGGCGATCGCCGTGCCCGCCTATCCGCCGCGCAAGAACCGCTCCGTGGAGCGGATCGAAGCGATCGCCGCCGACGCCAACGCATCGGTCGCGCTCACCACCCGCGACGTCCTCGACCGGTTCGACACCCTGCGGGCGGCGGCACCGAGCCTCGAGAAGCTGCTCTGGAAGGTTGATGCCGAGCTCGAAACCGACTGGGCCGACCGCTGGGTCCGTCCCGACGTCAGCGGCGACACGCTGGCCTTCCTCCAATACACGAGCGGCTCCACCGGCACGCCCAAAGGCGTGATGCTCTCGCACGAGAATCTGCTCCATAACTCGCTGCGGATCATGCAGGCGTTCGAGATCACGCGCAGCCAGTCGGGCGTGTTCTGGCTGCCGAGCTTCCACGACATGGGGCTGATCGGCG
>JBAXUY010000003.1:0-105009 GCA_037129475.1 Planctomycetia bacterium
GAGCTCTGTCGCTACGGAGGAGGCTTCGGGCTCCCCATGTCCCGGGAGCCGGCGTGTGTGACCAGCGGAGCCAGGATGGCGCAGCGCCTGTCACTCCGAGTGAGCGAAGGGCTGGAGGCCCGCAGCGAACGTCCGGCGACGGGATCTGGGGAGCCTGAAGCCGGCGCGCAACCCAACGCGACGCACGTCCGACGACACGATAAGGGGCAGCCCCTCGCCGGTTGAGGCGCATCAGGGCAGCGTGTCTTACGGGAGAGCGGCCGAGTGGATCGTGCCGATCGTGGGCCGGGAAGGGCCGGCCTGCTTGATGGCGTCGAGGACCTGTGATTCGGTGATCAGGTCGCGGAGGATGATCGGGGCGCGCAGCGGCTCGTCGGGGCCGCCTGCCGGAAAAACCGCCAGCACCGGAATCGATCGGCTCTGCAGCGTCTCGAGCATCGACTTGATCTCGGGCGACTCGTCCGTCCAATCGGCGAGGAGTGGCACAACTCGATTGGCCTCGATCGCCGCCTTGACGCGCGTCGTCTCGATGGCCGTGGCCAGGTTCAGCTTGCAGGTCATGCACCAGTCGGCGGAAAAGTCGACGAGCACGGTCGCGCCGGTCTTCTGCAGTTCGGCCAGGCGGGCCCGGGAAAAGGGCTCCCACGGCAGGATCGACTTCACAGGCCCGAGGAACGCAAACGCGAGGGTTCCGATGACGGTCGCCAGCGTGGCGGCCTGGACCCAGCGGCCGAAGCTGACCGAGCCCATCGCGGCATCCTGCGCCTTGCCGATCCACCAGCAGGCGGCCCAGATTCCCACGAGAAGCGCGAAGGTCGGAATGAAGGAGTCGTGATCGAGGAACGTGAACAGGAAGACGACCGTCCCCAGCATCACGAACCCGAGCACCTCCTTGAGCGTCTCCATCCAGGCCCCCGGCTTCGGCAGGAACCGGACGAGCCCGGGGAATGCGCCCACGAGGAAATAGGGCAGCGCCATCCCGGTGGCGATCGCGCCGAACACGGCGTAGGTGACAGGAGTCGGCTGCGAGAGCGTGAACCCGAACACCGGCCCCAGAAACGGGCCGCTGCAGGGCGTGGCGAGCACGGTGCTGAGCACACCCTTGAGGAACGCGCCCAGTGGGCCCTCCTTCGACTGCACGTGGCCCGCTTTTTCGCCAATGAAGCCCGGGATGGGCAGTTCCCAGACACCGAGGAACGACAAGGCGAACGCGAACACGATCGCCGCCATCGTCACGTTGAACCGAGTCGACGTGAACTGCTCGCCCCACGCGAGGTTCTCGGTGCCGAGCCCGAGGTTCGCCGCCACGCTCGCCGTCGCCAGTACGAAGAACACGGCGTAGAGCCCGGCGCAATACCAGAGATTCATCTCGAAGACCTCGCGCCGGGCCTTCCCCGACTGCTGGGCGAACGACATCAGCTTGAGCCCGAGCACCGGCAGGACGCAGGGCATGAGGTTGAGGATCAGCCCGCCGGCAAGCCCCATGAGAAGCGCCATCGGCAGCGAGAGCGACGCCGGGGCCGACGCGGTGGCGCTCGTCAACGGCACGGGGGCCCGGGCGATGCTCGGCCCGGTCGCGGCAGTCCGCGGCAGATCGACGGTGGCCGCCGCGCCGGCAGCCTCGGCGTAGCGGGCCGGAGTGAATTCGACCACGCCGCTGAGCGGGTCGTCGTCGTGCGGCAGGGTCACCTCCAGCCGCACCGCGGTGGGGGCGTCGCACGTCGAGTCGGTGCAGGTCTGGAATCCCACCACCGCCTCTGCGGTGCGGGAGTCCCCGGCACGGGGTTCGAGCACCGCCTCGATGGTCACCGGTCCGTCGATGGCACCCGCGGCGGCGAGGGCGGATTCCGTGGCCGGCTGCGCAACGAGGGCGGTGACCTTGGCGACGCCGACACCGCCACCGGGAGGCAGCGACACGATCGTCGGCTTGCCCGTGCCCACGGCTGAGGCGGCGGTCGATGCCGGCGCGTAGAGATGCCACTCCGGCTCGGGCAGGAGCCGGATCACCAGCGGCCAGAGCCGGGTGCCAGCCGGGCCCGGCCGCGACGGGCCAAAGGCCGCCTCGATCCGCGCGTGGGCCCGCTCCGGAGTGAACGAATGGGGTGGAGGCACCGCGAGGCCTGCCGCAGGGGCCGGCGTGCCGCTCGTCACCGTGAAGACGAGCGTTTCCGGCGGCGTGCAGGCGTTGTCACGGCACAACTGGACGCTGACGGTGCCGTGGATCGCCGCCGCGGAGCCCTCGGGGTTGGGCCCGAGCGGAGCCCGCCACGTCACGCGGCCCGAGTGTTCCTCCACGACGAGCCCGTTCCAGCCGGGTACGTCATCGACTGTCCGCCGATGCGGGGGCTCGGCGGGCTGAAACGCCGCCACGGGCACCCGCGGCGAGTCGGCTGCCACCGTGATGGTCGTTCGCTTCGGCCCGCCGGGCTTCTGGTCGAGCGAATACAGGTGCCATCCCTCCTCGAGCACCGCGGTGACCGCCAGAACGTCCCCGTCGGGGCCTTGTTCGACCGCCGCCTCCACGCGGATCGGGCTCGGGAGGCCGGCCTTCACGCCGGCGAGCGGGTCGAACGCCGGGTCGTCGGCGGCCTTCACCGCGCCGACGAACGCGCACGCCGCCACGAGGGCCGCAAGCCAGACACAGAGGAATCGGGACGTCGCGTGGTGCATACCTGCAAAAATCCTACCGGGGCCGTTTTCCCACGGTCAATTCCGGCCGGGCAACCCATCTCGGGCGGTGTCCAGCGCGCCCGGCAGGTGCCGCACGAGTCGATCAATCCTGTCGAGCACGCGAGTCATATCGTCAAACGTGCGCAGATCCGTGATCAACCACCGAAACCAGTTGTCGAGGCCGCAGATCACGCCGGTCGCGTGGAGCCAGGGAATCAGGCTCCGTTCCTGGGCCGGGAGTGGCCGCACCGTCTCGTAGGCCACGAGGGCCTCGTGCCACCGTTCCATGAACGAACCGCCGTGGTGCTCCGTCGGCGCCTGCCAGCTTCCGAGCAGTCGGGCGAGGTCGGTCGCGGGCGTGTCGTGGCCGGCGGCATGAAAGTCGACGAATCCGGCGAGGCGGCCGTCATCGGCAAAGAGCACGTGATCGCTCCAGACGTCGCGCAGGACGGGCTGCGTGACCACGGCGGGCGCACCGGCGGAGGCGATGCACTCGAGCGCGGCCTGGCCTTCGCACGTCTCGAACACCTCGACGGCGCGGAGCAGCCGGCACTGGATCGCAGCGGACGGCTGGGCCGCCGCCGACGGCTGGAGCCCGCGCCACGGTGATGCGAGCAGGCGGGTCGCCTGCTCGACCCGGCGGAGAACGCCTGGCGACGGTTCGCTGCGGGGCGTCGAACCGGGAAGTGCGGCCGCCGCCGCATGCAGACGTGCGAGCCCCGCGAGCGCGGCCGCCGCCTCCGAAACGGTGGGGGCAGGGCGGGGGGAGCCGGGGACGAATGCGACCAGTTCCCAGCGTACGCCGGTGGGATCGATCGCGATGGTCGCGACTCCCGAGCCCGCCGGCGGGGCTTGCTCGGGCCGCACGGCGACGACGTCGGGCACGGTCGCCACGCCGGCAGCGCGCAGGCGACGCATCAGGCCGTGCACCCACGCGGCGCGACTGGCTGGCAGCGCAGCGGAAAAACTCTTGAGCACGTATCGCGCCCCCGAGGCACGCTGCACGAGAAACACGCGTGAGCCGCTGAAGCCCGAGCCGCCGATCCGCGTGATCATCACGGCCTCGGTGCCGAACCACGCACTGCAATCCGGAGGGGCACGACGCATCACGATCACCTTGGCCGGAGGCGGGCCGGCCTGTTACGCTTCTGTCCTGAGAGAGATCGTACGCGGGCGTGCCCCGGAGGGGATCATGGCCGAAGAGTTGAAAATTCTCCTCGTCTCCCCCGACCTGCTCTCGACGAGCCGGATCGCGGCCCTCGCCCGACCGATTCCGGCACGGGTCGAAACACTTCGCAGTCTCGATGAAGAACCGCGTGAAGGGCCGTTCGACCTCATGCTTCTCGATCTCCAGGCGCTTGCCGGAGACTCGGCCGTGATCGTGGCACGGGCTGCGAAACTCGTCGAGAAGCAGGTGGATGGCACGGGCCGCAGCGCGAAGTTGGTGGCCTTCGGGCCCCACGTGCAGAAGGAGCGGCTTGCCGACGCCGTGGCGGCCGGGGCCGATGCGGCCGTGAGCCGCGGGGAACTGTTGGGGTCGTTCCCGGGACTCGTGAAGCGCTGGATGACGGCGACAGGCTGAAGCCAGTCTTACGTCGTGCCAGGCTCGTCGAGCACGACCTCGTCGAGTTCCGTGCCGTCGACGTCCTGCCGCAACAGCATGTAGGCGGCCGTGGCGATCGCCCAGAAGTACCCCCAGCCGAACGAACCCAGGAGCGACTCGAGGCCGCGGGTCCAAAAGCCGAGCGCCCGGATGCCCCACGAGGCGTCGGTGGTGCCGCGCAGTCCTTCGAGCACGGCGAGCGTGCGGTCGTGGCCCATGCCGAAGCTGGCGGCCCACAGCGCGAGCGTGCTCGTGGCGTCGGCGAACAGGCCGGCGGCGGCGAAGGCGGGCAGGGCGACGACCAACGCCACGAGCCCGTAGAACGCGTAGTGCAGCGGACGCTGGTAGAGGTAGGAGAACGACGTCGAAATCGCCTGAAAGCTGTCGCCGCGCTCGACGCCAACGGCCGCCACCATCAGAGGCCACCCGAAGACGAGGCCGATCGCGAGGATCGCGAGCACGACGGCGCCCGCGAGCACCAGCGGCCAGATGGCGCCGGCGACCGCCAGGCCCCAGTCGGTGCGCATGAGCAGGCCGAGCAGTGCCCCGGGGATCGACAGGGCGACGATCCCCAGCAGCACGAATCCGACCGAGTTGAACGCCGCGAGCCACTTGCGGGCGCCATACAGCACGGCGCCGACGAGGCCCGGGGCCTCCTCGCCGATCAGTTTGAGGGCGACATGCCGCGTGATCGCGGTGCCGAAGATCGACCACACGAGCACGAACCATCCGATCCGCACCAGTGCCCCGCCCATCTGGGTCAGCGTGGCCGTGGGACGGAACGGGATGCCGACGAGGTCGAGCACGTCGGCCACGGGTCGGGGGAGCCAGGCCCACGCCGACCGCAGAGCCGGAAGAGCCTGTCGGCTCGGCGCGAGTAACGCGGTGGCACCGGAGCCATCGGGCCCTGGGATGACCGGGCCACCGCCGAGCGATGCATCCAGAATGGCGTCGGCTGCTGGATCGGCGCCCGCCAGCCTCAGGCTGTCGGCGATCGACCACCCGGCCCACGTGGCCAGGCCGCCGAGCAGGGCGAGAAGGATCACCGTCGGGGCGAACGCGGCGCCCGCGGCCCGAAACAGGAGCCACCACGGCAACGCCTCGCTCCAGAGAATCTCGTGAATGATCCGGCCGCGATCGTGCGGGGGCGTGTCGTCCTGGGACATTCTCTCTCCCTCCGAGCAAGTGCGTGTGCGAGCGTGGCGGCAAGTATAGGCGAAAACAGCGGACGGCTGGTGGCGGTGTGCAGACTTCCAGTCTGCACCTACGGGCCGGGCGGCGGAAGTCCGGTAGCCGCAGAGTGGCACTCTGCGGGATGTAGCGGTGTGCAGACTGCCAGTCTGCACCTACTCTTCAGCCTCGTCACCGTCGCCGTCGGGCCGCTTCTTCTCCGGAACGGCGTACGACTCGTCGAGCCAGCGGCCCAGGTCGATCAGGCGACAGCGATCGCTGCAGAACGGCACCGTCGGCGTCTTTTCGAGATCGACATGGGCGTCGCAGACGGGGCATCGTGGCATCGCTCAGCCCTCGCCTCCGCCCTTCGGTTCCGACTTCTTCTCGCCAGCCCCCTTCGACCCTTCCGACTTTCCGCCCGAATCCGCTGCGGCACCCTTCTTATATGACTCGCTGCGGTAGTCGGTCTTGTAGAAGCCCGAGCCCTTGAAGACGATCGCGCCTCCTGCACCGATCAGCCGACGCAGCTTCTTCTTACTGCACTTCGGGCAGGTCTTCTTCACCGGATCGGTCATCGACTGAAAAAGTTCGAACGCGTGGCCGCAGCCATCGCAGACATAATCGTACGTGGGCATCTGGGGCTACTCCTGTTTGGCCACGATGACCTGGGCCGGACGCACGACGCGGTCGTGGAGCTGGTACCCGCGGCTCGCCGCCCCCACGATCGTGCCCGCAGCGGCGTCGGGCACCACCTGGTGGAGGATGGCGTCGTGCACGGCCGGGTCGAAGGCATGGCCGATCGTGTCGATCGTCTTGCAGCCGTGCGCGTCGAGCACCTTCTCGATCTGCTGGGCCGTCATGCGGAAGCCGGCCTTGAGGCTCTCGATATCGGCCGTCTTCTCAGAGGCGTCGACGGCCCGCAGCACGGTGTCGAGTACGGGAAGCAGATCACGAAGCAGGTCCATCTCCCGATAGCGCTGCGCGTCGTCGTACTCCCGGCGGGCACGCTTGCGAAAATTCTCGAGTTCGGCCTGGACGCGCAGCACCCGCTCCTCGGCGTCCTGCAGTTGCTGCTCGAGGGCCGGGCTGGGACCGGCCTCCGCGGCCGTTTCGTGTGGGGGCAGTTCGTCGTCGTCATGCGTGGTCATCAGGTGTTCTCCGCTGGAATCGGATCAGTCCCAGGGTATCTGGAATTCTTCGATCTGGATTTCTCGATCTCGATTTCTCGACCTAGGATTCTTCGACGCCGCCCGCCTGGGCCTGGAAATACTCGGCGAGCCGGGTGAAGAAGCTCGAGCGTTTCACGCTCACCGCCTTTTGCTCCTCGGTGGCCAGTTCCCGGAGCAGCTTCTCGGCCTTCGGTGAGAGCGTCTTCGGCACCTCCACGTGGACGTGGACGTGGAGGTCGCCGACGCCGCGGCCCCGCACCTCGGGCATGCCGAGCCCACGAACGCGGATCACCTCGCCCGCCTGCGTGCCACGCTTGAGCTCGAGCGGTTTCGGGCCGTCGAGCGTCGGCACGTCGACCGTGGCACCGAGCGCCGCCTGGCTGAACGTCACCGGCACCTCGCAGTGCAGGTCGCGGCCGTCGCGCTTGAGGAAGGGGTGCTCCTCGATCTCGATCATGCAGTAGCAGTCGCCGGGCGGGCCACCGTTGCCACCGGGCTCCCCTTCACCGGCCAGCCGCACCCGCACGTCGTTGTCGACGCCCGCGGGGATCGTCACCCGGCGTTCAACATGTTCCTCGGTGAGACCCTCGCCGCCACACTCCCGGCACTTCTCGCGCACGATGCTGCCCGCACCCTGGCAGGCCGGGCAGGTCGTCTGGAGGCGAAACACGCCCGCCTGCTGGATCACCTGGCCACGGCCCGCGCAATAGTCGCAGGGCACGGGCGCCGTCCCCTTTTTCGCGCCGCTGCCGTCGCAGGCGGCACACGCCTCGTGCCGGGTGAACTCGACCGTCTTCGTCGCGCCCCGGGCCGCCTCGACGAGCGAGAGCGACACGCTCGAAAACACGTCGCGGCCCTTCCGCGGCCGGTTGCCCCGCCGGCCGCCGCTCCCGCCGAAGAATCCCCCGCCGAAGATGTCGCCGAAGGCCTCGAAGATGTCGCCGATGTCGTTGAAGTCGTGAACGGGCCCGCCCTGCAGGCCCGCATGCCCGTAGCGGTCGTACCGCGACCGCAGCGTGTCGTCGGACAGCACCTCGAACGCCCGCGCGGCCTCCTTGAAGCGGTCGGCCGCCTCGTGGTCGCCCGGGTTCTTGTCGGGATGAAAGCGGATCGCCAGTTTGCGATACGAGTCGGAGATCTGGGCCTTCGACGCGGTGCGTTCGACGCCCAAGACCTCGTAGAAATCGCGCTGCGGGGTGTGGGGCATGGGTGAGCGGGCGACGCTCCGTACGCCGGAGAATGACAGGCGGAAGCCTGTCCCACAGGCTAGCGGATGCTGCCTTCCGCACGACGCTTCTTGGACTCGTCTTTGTCGAGGTTCGTGACCAGGGCCTCGGTCGTGAGCAACAGCCCGGCGATGCTGGCGGCGTTCGTGAGCGCCACGCGCACCACCTTCACCGGATCGATGATCCCAGCCTTCAGCATGTCGACGTACTCGCCCTTGTTGGCGTCGTAGCCGATATGAACATCCTTGCCGGCCACCTCGTCGGCCACCACCGACCCGTCGATCCCGCCGTTCTCGGCGATCTGCCGGATCGGCGCCTCGAGGGCGTGCAGCACGATATCGACGCCGATCTTCTCGTCGCCCTTCGCCTGCGCACGGGCCTTCTCGACCGCCTCACGGCAGCGGAGCAGGGCCACGCCGCCGCCGGGCACGATGCCCTCTTCAACGGCCGCGCGGGTCGCATGGAGCGCGTCCTCGACGCGGGCCTTCTTCTGCTTCATCTCGGCCTCGGTGCCTGCACCGACCGAGACGATCGCCACGCCACCGGTGAGCTTGGCGAGTCGCTCCTGCAGCTTTTCGCGGTCGTACTCGCTCTCCGTGGCGTCGATCTGGTTGCGGATCTGGTGCACGCGAGCCTGCACGTCGGCCTGCTTGCCGGCCCCCTGCACGATCGTGGTCTCGCTCTTGTCGATGGTGATCGACTTCGCCTTGCCGAGGTGCGAGAGGTCGAGGCTTTCCAACGTCAGGCCGAGATCCTCGCTGATCAGCGTGCCGCCGGTGAGCACGGCGATGTCGCCGAGCATCGCCTTGCGACGGTCGCCGAACCCGGGGGCCTTCGACGCGCAGATGTTGAGCACACCGCGAAGCTTGTTCACCACGAGTGCGGTGAGGGCGTCTCCGTCGATGTCTTCGGCGATGATCAGGAACGGCTTGCCCGACTGGGCCACCTTCTCGAGCAGCGGCAGGAGGTCCCGCAGATTCGAGATCTTCTTCTCGTGGATCAGGATCATCGCGTCGTCGAGCTGGCAGTCCATCTCGGCGGTGCGGTTGATGAAGTAGGGGGAGATATAGCCCTTGTCGAACTGCATGCCGTCGACGAATCGAACGGTCGTGTCCATCGTCTTCCCTTCCTCGACGGTGATCACACCATCCTTGCCCACCTTCTGCAGGGCCTCGGCGAGCAGGTCGCCGATCGCCCGGTCGTTGTTGGCGCTGATCGCGCCCACCTGGGCGATCTCCTCGGGCCGATCGACCTTCTTGGCGATCTCCATGAGCCGACCCACCGCTGCCGCAACGCCCTTCTCGATGCCGCGTCGCACGGCGGTCGGATTGCTCCCCGCAGCCACCATCCGGGTGCCCTCGCGGAAGATCGCCCGGGCGAGCACGGTCGCGGTGGTCGTGCCGTCGCCGGCGAGGTCGGAGGTCTTCGAGGCCACCTCGTTCACGAGTTTCGCGCCCATGTTTTCAAACGGGTCCTCGAGATCCACCTCCTTGCTCACCGTCACGCCGTCCTTCGTGACCGTCGGGCCGCCGAACGACTTGTCGATGATCACGTTGCGGCCCGTCGGACCCATCGTCACGGCGACGGCACCGGCGAGCTTCTCGACGCCCTTGAGCAGCTTGGCGCGGGCGTTGTCATCGAACATCAGTTGCTTGGGCACGGAACGGTCTCCTCGAAGTGGTGGGTTGTGGACGGTGGTTCAAGCACCCTCACCCCAGGCCCCTCTCCCAGCGGGAGAGGGAAGGGAAAGCGGAAAGTGGTTAGCTCAAAACTTTGGCCAGGATGTCGGTCTCACGCAGGATCTTGACGTCGTGGCCATCGACCTCGATGTCGCTGCCGGAGTACTTGCCGTAGATCACCTCGTCGCCGACCGAGACCGACAGGCTGGCACGCTGGCCGTTCTCGAGCAGTTTGCCAGGGCCCAGCGCCACCACGTGGCCGCGCTGCGGCTTCTCCTTGGCCGACTCGGGCAGCACGATGCCGCCGGCGGTCCGCTCTTCGGCCTCGACAGGCTCCACCACCACCCGGTCATCGAGCGGACGAATCTTCAAGTTCTTCGCAGCCATCAGAAACTCTCTCCAAAAAGGAAGGAAACGTTGCAAGTGTCGGGGTCGCTTTCGATCACATCATGCCGGGCATGCCCATGCCGCCCATACCACCCATGCCGCCGCCCATTCCGCCCATGCCACCCATGCCGCCACCCATGCCGTGATGGTCGTGGCCGTCGCCACCGGCCTCCTCCTCGGCCTTGGGGATCTCGGTGATGAGCGACTCCGTCGTGAGCAGGAGCGCCGCCACGCTGGCGGCATTCTGGAGGGCCGTCCGCACGACCTTCGCGGGGTCGATCACGCCGGCGCTCACGAGGTCGCAATACTCCTCCTTGTCGGCGTCGTAGCCGTCGTTCTTGCCCTTCATGTGCCGGACACGATTGACCACCACGGGCCCGTCGACGCCCGCGTTGGCCGCGATCGCCTCGAGCGGATAACGCAGGGCGTTCTTCACGATCGACGCCCCGAGTTTCTCGTCGCCCTCGAGGTCGAGCTTCTCGATGCCCTTCTCGCTCCGCAGCAGGGCCACGCCGCCACCCGGCACGATGCCCTCCGCGAGGGCCGCCTGGGTCGCGCTCTTGGCGTCTTCGATAAGCGCCTTCCGCTCCTTCATCTCGGTCTCGGTCGCGGCGCCGACACTGATCTGGGCAACACCACCGGCCAGCTTGGCCAGCCGCTCCTGGAGCTTTTCGCGATCGTAGTCGCTCGTGGTCTTCTCGATTTCGTCACGGATCTGGGCGGCACGGCCGTCGATGGCGGACTTCGTGCCGGCCCCGCTGACGATCGTGGTGTTCTCGGCCTCGACGATCACCTTCTTGGCGCGCCCCAGGTCGGCGAGTTTCACGGAGTCGAGGGCGATCCCGAGGTCCTTGAAGATCGCCTGCCCGCCGGTGAGGACGGCGAGGTCGCCGAGAATCGCCTTGCGGCGGTCGCCGTAGCCCGGGGCCTTCACGGCCACCGACTGGACGATGCCCCGGAGCTTGTTGACGACGAGCGTGGCGAGTGCCTCACCCTCCACGTCTTCGGCGATCACGACGAGCGGCTTGCCCGCCTTGCTGATCGCCTCGAGCAACGGCACCAGGTTCTTGGCGCTCGAGATCTTCTCCTCGAACAGCAGGATGTAGGGATTCTCGAATTCGCAGGTTTGGGAGTCGGCGTCGGTGACGAAATGAGGCGAGAGGAAGCCGCGGTCGAACTGCATGCCCTCGACGACGTCGACCGTGGTCTCCGCCTGCTTGCCCTCCTCGACGGTGATCACGCCATCCTTGCCCACCTTGAGAATCGCCTCGGAGAGCACGTTACCGATCGTCGGGTCGTTGTTGCCCGCGATCGTCGCGATCTGCATCAGTTCCTTCTTGTTCTTCTCGTTGATCGGCGTCGCCATCGACAGGATCGATTTCGACACCGATTCCACCGCCTTGTGGATGCCGCGGGCCAGAGCCATCGGGTCGGCGCCGGCGGCGATCATCTTGAGCCCCTCGCGGAAGATCGCTTCGGCCAGGACCGTGGCCGTGGTGGTGCCGTCGCCAGCCACGTCGTTGGTCTTGCTGGCCGCCTCCTTCACGAGTTGGGCACCGAGATTTTCGTAGGGGTCCTCGAGGTCGATGTCTTCCGCAACCGTGACGCCGTCCTTGGTGACCTTCGGTGAGCCCCAGCCCTTGTCGAGCACTGCGTTGCGGCCACGCGGGCCGAGCGTGCTCTTCACCGCGCGGGCGAGTTTCGAGACGCCGGCGAGCAGCGGCTGACGGGCCTCATCGTCGAACACCATTTGCTTGGCCACGATGCACTCCTTCGGAAACAGGTCGGCGGAACACGGGGGCCGGAAACCCCAACGGGTTTGGCAGCCTACAACAGCATGGGCCGAAGGGGGAGCAACCGGCGTGCCAAAGCCGAGCGGCAGGCGTGATGGTCGGCAAAACCGGCCCCCGCCGCATGACACCGGCCACGCGTGGATCCTCGGGCGTGCCGTTTTGGCAGAACCGGCACCGGACTTCAGTCGTGGCAGTTGAGCACGAAGCTGAACAGCGTGCCGGAGCCCGGATCGAGCACCACGGCCCAGTCGAAACTGATCGGGTAGGGCTCATCCGACAGCCCTTGGCCCATGGCGACGTCGACCGCCCGCTCGTCGAAGAACGCGCGGATCGTGGCCACTGCATCGGGCCGGTCGGCGTGATCCTCGATCATGGCGGGGAGATCGAACGCCGACACCTCGCGTGTGAGACGCACGCGGCCGCGGGCGCACTCCTGAATCAGGGTGCGGTGGTCGTTCGGTAGCAGAGGCAGCAGTTTGGCCAGCGAGCCGGGCAGTTTGGTGAGATCGCACGGCGTGCTCTGGGCAGCGGTGCCGGGAATGTCGCTTTCCACGAGGCGATTGACGGCTTTCGTGAGGGCCCGAGGCGCGACGCACGCGGGGTGGTCGGCGGCCACCACGAAGGTGGAATGCGGTGCGGGGGCTGCGATCAGCACGCCCCAGCAGGCGAAAAGACGAGCGAGACGACGAAAGGGGCGATGCATGTGTGAACCTCCGGGTTTTGTCCTAAGGAGGTAAACGGGAGCGGTGGCGGCGAGGGGCAACTCGATGGCGGGATCAGCCGGTTGATCCGTTATTCCGGCCGCATTGCGTCGTATCGCGTCGCGTGCTATTCTTGAGTTCGTTCGGAAACGATGAGGGCAGTCGGTCGGCGGTTTGCCGACTTTGTCACTGCCGCGATCGCAACTTCTCGCAGCGGTCGCCCTCCGGTTGACGTCTGGCTCACGCCCGACTCCTGGGAAGGGTGACGGTTCGGCAGGCCGTGATCCATCGCCGGGATCGCCTTGCCGTCGTGGCTCTGCCCCTGTTTTCCGCGCCTGTTCTGCGTTTCTTCACCAGGAAAAACCTGTCTTGAACTCCACACCTGTCTCGAATTCCATGCCCACGTTCGCCGATCTCGGCCTGTCGTCCGTCACGCTCCGCGCACTGGCCGACGAGGGCTACACCGTCCCGACGCCGATCCAGGCCAAGGCCATTCCCCACGTGCTCGCCGGACGCGACCTCTTTGGGTGCGCCCAAACGGGCACTGGCAAGACCGCCGCTTTCACGCTGCCCATCATCGAGCGGCTGCTCGCCGCACCGGGCCGTGCCGCTGCGCGCCGCTGCCGGGTGCTCGTGCTGGCTCCCACGCGGGAACTCGCCGCCCAGATCCACCAGAGCGTGCGGGCCTACGGCCGGCACACCCGCCTCACCGCGGCGGTCGTGTATGGCGGCGTGGGCCAGCGTCCCCAGGCCGACGCGCTCGCGCAGGGCGTTGACGTGCTCGTGGCGACGCCCGGCCGGCTGCTCGACCTCATCGGCCAGCGGCTCGCCGACATGCGCGCGGTCGAATGCCTCGTGCTCGACGAGGCCGACAGGATGCTCGACATGGGGTTCATCCACGACGTGCGCCGGATCGTCGGCATGCTCCCCACCGACCGCCAGACGCTCTTCTTCTCGGCCACGCTGCCGGCCGAGGTGCGATCGCTCGCCGATTCGATGCTCCGCGATCCGCTCGAGGTGAAGACGGCGCCGCAGGCGACGTCGGCCGAGACCGTCACCCAGTCGGTGTACCACGTGGCCAAGCAGGAGAAGAAGCAGCGGCTCGTGCAATTGCTGCGCGAGGAGCCGATGTCGCGCGTGATCGTGTTCACGCGCACGAAGCACGGTGCCGACAAACTGCACCGCGACCTCGACAAGGCCGGCATCACGGCGGCGGCGATCCACGGCAACAAATCGCAGAACCAGCGGGAGCGGGCGCTGGCGGCATTCAAGTCGCCACGGCCGCCGGTGCTGATCGCGACCGACATCGCGGCCCGCGGGATCGACGTCGACGACGTGTCGCACGTGGTGAACTACGAACTGCCCCACGAGCCGGAAACCTACGTGCACCGCATCGGCCGCACGGGCCGGGCCGGCCAGTCGGGCACGGCGGTGAGCTTCTGCGACCATGAAGAGCGCCCGCGGCTGGCCGCGATCGAACGGCTCATCCGGATGAAGATTCCCGCCGAAAACGCGCCGGAGGGCATTGCGGCGAATGAGCCGTCGGGCCCGCGCCACGGTGAACGCGGTTCGCACGGCAGGCGCGACAGTCAGTCCCGCGGCCGGCAGCGCCGTGGTGGTGGCTCGCGCCGGAGCGAGCGATCGTCCGGGGCGGACCGTCGGGAGCGACCACAGCCGGCGGCCGCAGGGCCGGCCACGCTCGCGCGACCCCCGCGACGCAAGCACCGCCGCGCTTTGTAGCGACTGGCCTCCAGGCCTGTCGGATGGACAGAGCTGGAGCTCTGTCCCTACGGGTGGCGTCGGCACCCCGTGCGCATGCCGGCTCGACTGCCTGCCTCACGGGGCCCAGTCGATCGTGCCTTCGAGGCCGCGGACGAATGCCGCGAGCAGATCGGCGGCGCGGTCGGCGTCGTCGAGCGAGATCGTCTCGACGGCCGAGTGCATGTAGCGATTCGGCACGCTCACGAGGCCCGTGGCCACGCCAGCCCGCGTGGTCTGCAGCACGTTCGCATCCGTCGGCGTGGCCCGGCCGCTGGCGGCGAGTTGGATCGGGATCTCCTTGGCCTTGCCGGCCGCGAGCAGCCGATCGACGACGTGCGGGTTCATGTTCGGGCCGCGGTACACCACCGGCCCCTTGCCGAGGCCGATGTCGCCCTCCGACTTCTTGTCGATCGTGGGGCAGTCGGTGGCGTGCGTGACGTCGACGGCGATGGCCACGTGCGGATCGACGCCGTGGGCACTCGTCTGCGCACCACGCAGGCCGATCTCCTCCTGCACGGTCGAGGCCACGTAGAGCGCACAGGGCAGGGGGCCGGCCTGGGCCGCGCGGCGAAACGCCTCGAGCACCACCCACAGGCCGATCTTGTCGTCCATCGCGACGGAGCAGGCGCGGTTGTTGCGGAGCGGCTGGAACTTCAGCTCGAACGTCACGCAGTCGCCCACGCGGACCTCGCTCTCGGCGTCGGCCTTGTCGGGTGAGCCGATGTCGATCCACAGATCCTTCATCTTGGGCACGACCTTCCGCTCCTCTTCCGTGAGCAGGTGGATCGGCTTGCGGGCGATCACGCCCGGCACGGGCCCCGACGCCGTCCAGATCACGACCCGCGAGCCCACGAGCTGCATCGGGTCCCAGCCGCCGATGGGCTGCACGGAGATGTAGCCGTCGGCGTCGATGTATTGCACGATCAGGCCGATCTGGTCGCAGTGGCCGGCGAGGAGCATCCGCGTGGGAGCACCCGCGTTCTTCGCACCGATCACGTTGCCGTGGGCGTCGGTCTGAATCGTGTCGGCAACGCCGGCGAGATAGTCGCGCACGACCCGTTGGATCGGCTGCTCGTAGCCCGATGGGCTTGGGGTCTCGAGGAGACGGACGAGAAACTCACGGGCGGCTGATTCCACGGCGATGCTCCAGAAGGGGCTGTGCCCGCAGCGATTGCCGCGGCTCGGCGACCGTTATACCCGCAGCGAGGCTGAGCGGGATCTCGCGGGCTGATGCGGCGGGGCCAGTGTGGCCCCGAGCGCATCCTCGGTCCCTGCGGCCGACGTGGGCACATAGTCGCGGATGTCGGCGCGGCGCATCGTGAGCCAGTAGGTCGCCGAGAGCCCCGGCCAAAGGGCGACGTTGCGGCCGCCGGGCCTGGCATACCAGCTCGTGCAGGGCAGTTGCCAGGGGCTGCCCTGCGTCTGGCGCCACACGGTGCGGGCGAAGCGCGCCTGGAGGCGGTCATTGTACGCCCGCTGCACGTCCTCACGCACTTCGACCTGCGCGAGCCGCCCCGTGTCGAGCCACCGCAGACACTGCATGACGTACCGCACCTGGGTCTCGATCATGAACACGATCGAGTTGTGCCCGAGCCCCGAGTTCGGCCCCATGAGCAGGAAATAATTCGGGTAGCCTGCGACCGCCACCCCCCGGAAGGCCTGTGGCCCATCGCGCCAGTCGTCGGCGAGGCTTCGGCCCTCGCGGCCCCGCACCGCGATCGTGGCGGCGGCGTTGAACGGTTCGAACCCGGTGGCGTGGATGATCACGTCGCAGGGATGCTCGCGGCCGTCGGCGGTCACGATCGCCCGTGGCGTCACCTCCCGGATCGGCTCGGTGACGAGTTCGACGTTGGGCCGCGTCATCGTCGCGTAGAAGTCGTCGGAGAGCAGCACGCGCTTGCAGCCGAGCGTATAGAAGGGATTGAGCTTGAGCCGCAGCGTCGGATCGGCGATCTCCCGCTCCTTGAAGTCGGCGGAACGCCTCTGCCCGCGCCCCATCAGCTTCGGCTTGTAGGCCAGGCCGAGGCCGACCGACTCCGCCTGCCAATACTGGAGACTCCGCCAGAGTCGGAGCGCCCCGGGCATCACCCGGAACATCGTCCGCGTGACCCTCGACACCGGCCGGTCGCGCCGTGGCAGGATCCAGGGTGGCGACCGCTGGAACACCGTGAGCCGGCCGACCGTGGCGGCGATCTCGGGGATGAACTGGATGGCGCTCGCACCGGAGCCGATCACGGCCACCGCGCGTCCGGCGAGGTCGACGTCGTGCCGCCAGCGCGCGCAGTGGAACGACACGCCCTCGAAGGATCCGCTGCCGGGAAGGTCGGGCACCTTCGGCACGTGCAGCGCTCCCACCGCCGAGACGACCACCCGCGCGGTGAACGTGCGGCCGTCGCGGCCGATGAGCCGCCAGCATCGCGTGGCCTCGTCCCAGGCAAGGCTGTCGATCGGCGTGTCGAACCGGATGTGACGGACGACGTCGTACCTGGCCGCGACGCCCTGGAGGTAGGTCAGGATCTCAGGCTGCCTCGCGTAGGCCCGCGACCAGTGCGGATTCTGCGCGAACGAATAGGAGTAGAGATGCGAAGGCACGTCGCAGCCGCACCCGGGATAGGTGTTGTCGCGCCAGGTACCGCCGAGCGCGGAGGCCTTCTCGAAGATCACGATGTCGTCGCGACCGGCCTCGAGCAACTTGATCGCCATGCAGATACCGGCGAACCCGGCGCCGAGAATCGCGACGCCGATGTCGACCGGAGCCGGTCGTGTGTGCGAAGAGCGCGTCATGAGGGCGCGAGCGTACGCGGCGGCGGTCGAATCGACAATACGGTCGTCAGGGTGGATGGTTCGGCGACCATCGACGCAGAACAACCTCCGCGTTTCCCGCGGTCGGCCGGTTGAAAAAGGCCCGGGAGGGCAACTCTGTTCGGCACGACACCTGCCGGATGCGGGAGGAGGACGGGTTTGGGCCTGTCTGTGTTCACAGGACATCTCGGCTCCTGCCGAACGTCGCTTGGCCGGCCTCCGCCGGCTGGTGATCACCAAGGCCTCCCGCCCCGATGCTGTCCACCCGTTGCTCCTGGGAGGAGATGATTGGAAGCGTAAGCGAAGGTCGGGGTCGGCTCCCTGAAGAATTTCGCGCCCGTGCAGCGGCGTCGGCGACGAGCTTCACATCCCGTGCCGAACCGGATCGCGTGGGATGGCTTTTTCGTGGACGGTCTGGACGCGGGGCGGTCGTGTCGCTCAGGTCTGCATACCGAGCAGGGGGAAGCCGTTTCGTAGCAGGTCGCTCCGAATGCCCTCCAGGGTGCCGCCGATGCTCTCCAGAAACTCGAGTCTGCGGGGATCGTCTGAATGTACGGCCACGAAGTTCCAGCAGAGCTCCCCGCGACGTTCAGTCCAATGATCCTCCGTGCATGGCGTGCCGAAAACATCAAAAAGCATGTACCCACGTTGCCGGAACCATTCGAAGAACTCGGATCTGTCGTATCCAAAAGACGCGGCGGCGCGCGGCAGCGAATTCTCGAAAACGATGAATGGCGTGTGCTCCGTCACCAAGCCTTTGGCCCCTTTGAGGGCGGAAAACTCGGCGCCTTCCACGTCAAGCTTGATGAACGCGATTCTCCGGTGACCGATGCCAAGCCTGGCGACCGCGGCATCGAGCGTCGTGACGGGAACACGGATGCTCTCGACGGCATAGCCATCGAGATGGTCTGGCGACAGGGAGCTGATCCAACGCCGATTCTTCACGTGGTAGAACGGGACGTCGGCACCCTGTTGATCAGCGACGCAGGCAGCCACGACGGCTACGTTGGAATGGGGGTAACGCGTGCGTAGCGCCTGATGGATGAAAGGAATCGGCTCGAAGCCGATCACAAGGCCGTGTGGTCCGGCCGCTGCAAGCATGCATGCGAGCATCCGGCCATCGGCCGCGCCACAGTCAATCGCCGCATCTCCGGCGTGTACAAAACGCGCGATGAGCCGCTCGATCACCCGTTCTGCAAGCTCGCCGCCCTTGATGCCGAACTTGCCGGAGTTCATTCCCAGCCAGTCCGGACGGCCGTCGGTGCTCATGGCATTGTCCGTGGAGTGTCACCGGCGAGGGCTCGGTTGGGACCCCACCGGGCCGCGAGTTTACCATTGGGACGGCACGTTGCTTGGGGGCGGCGGGGCCAACACCCTCGAGACGTGGCCGCCCTCCCGACCGTCACGATCGTCACGCGCCACGCGGCGGTGATTGCCGTCTGCGCTTTCGGGCGAAGAGCGGCCTCATTACGATCGAGGGCTGACGGTAGGTGCCTGATGCCCAGGCCAGCCGTGAGGAGCCGCGGATGAGTGAACCAGTGCGGGTTGGCGTCGTCGGCATGGGAACCGTGGGCTCGGGCGTGGTGCGCCTGCTCGTGGAGTCGGCGGACCACATCGAGCGGCATGCCGGCCGGCCGATCGTCGTCGCCAGGGCGGTGGTGAAAGACGTCGCCAAGGCGCGGAGCGTGGACGTGCCAGGGGGCAACCTGTCGGCCGACTACCGCGACGTGTCGCGGGATCCGTCGATCTCAGTGGCGGCCCTGCTCGTGGGCGGCCTCGAGCCCGCGCGGACGATCATGATCGACCTGCTCGAGCACGGGAAGGACGTCGTCACGGCGAACAAGGCACTGCTGGCCGAGCATGGCCCCGAACTCTTCGAACTCGCCCGGCGGAAGGGGCGGTCGATCGCGTTCGAGGCGGCCGTGGCCGGCGGGATCCCGATCGTCGCCGCGATCGGCGAATGCCTCGCAGCCAACCGCATCGAAAGCATTCGCGGCATCTTGAACGGCACGAGCAACTTCATCCTCACTCGGATGGAGGAAGACGGGGCCGACTATGCCGACGTGCTCAAGCTCGCGCAGCAGAAGGGCTACGCGGAGGCGGATCCGTCGATGGACGTCGACGGCACCGACGCCACGCAGAAGCTCGCGATCCTCGCTCACCTCGCGTTTGGCGTGTGGGTGCCGTGGGGCGAGATTCCGCGCATGGGCATCGAGGGGATCGACCTCGGTCTGTTGCAGTATGCCGCCGAGCTCGGCTATCGGATCCGGCTCGTGGCGGTGGCCAGCCGCAGCGACGGCCGGCTGGCGATGCGGGTGGCCCCCGCGCTCGTGAAGCAGGGCACGCCGCTCGCGGAAACCCGTGGCGCCTACAACGCCGTGAGCATCGTCGGCGATGCCGTGGGGCGGATGTTTTTCCACGGCCTGGGTGCCGGGCAGATGCCGACGGCGTCGGCCGTGGTCGCCGACATCATCGATACCGTCGTCGGCCGGGCCGCCATCACGTTCAAGACGACGGGCGTGCTCACCGCTGATTCGCCCGCGGCCCGGATCGCCGGCGTCGACATGCTGGAGCGGCATTTTTTGCGCATCCGCGTCAAGGACCGCCCGGGCGTGCTCGCCCGGATCACGGGCATCCTCGGCGAACACGGCATTTCGATCGCCTCCGTGATCCAGCACGACGCAAGCCAGGCGGGCGATGCCACGGTGCCGCTGGTGATCATGACGCACCCCTGCGGCTCGAACGCGATCAGCAAGGCGATCGACCACATCGACGCCGCCGACGTCGTCAGCGGGCGGAGCGTCTGCCTGAGCGTCCTCGACGAATGAACCACCGCGAGCAGCAGCCATGAAGTACGTGATCGTGATTCCCGACGGCGCGGCCGACGCCCCGCAGGACGCGCTCGGCGGCAAGACGCCGTTTCAGGCGGCCCGCACGCCGGCCCTCGACGCGCTCGCCGCCCGCGGCAAGGTTGGCCTCACGAACCACGTTCCCGAGAGCCTGCCGCCCGGTTCCGAGGTGGCCTGCATGAGCCTGATGGGCTACGACCCGCTCACGTATTTCACCGGCCGGGCGCCGCTCGAGGCGGCCGCGCAGGGCATCGTGCTCGGGCCCCACGACTGGGCCGTGCGGTGCAACCTCGTGACGATCTCACCGGCCGAGGGCGGTCCGGTGATGGAGGACTTCACGGCAGGGCACATCTCGACCGAGGAGGCGACGGAGCTGCTCGCTGCCTGTCAACGCGGGCTGGCCGCCGAATTTCCCGGCCTTGCCGGCTGGGAATTCAAGCCCGGCGTGAGCTACCGCAACCTGCTCATCCATCGTGGGCGAGCCGATGCGCCGGCGCCGCTCTCGGGCGACCTGCGGGCCACGCCGCCGCACGACCTCATGGACAAGCCCGTCGCCGACGCGTTTCCGCGCGGTTTCGGCAGCCGGCTGCTGGCCGACATCATGGGGCGGAGCGCCACGTGGCTCGCGGACCATCCCGTGAACAAGGCGCGGCTCGCTGCGGGCAAGCGGCCCGCCACGCACGTCTGGCTGTGGGGCGTGGGGAAGGCGCCGGCGTTCGAGCCGTTTGCCACGAAGTACGGCACGAGCGGTACGATGATCACAGCGGTCGACCTCCTGCGCGGCCTGGCAGCGCTTGCCGGCTGGAAGCGGCGCGAGGTGCCGGGCGCTACCGGCTATCTCGACACCGACTACGCAGCGAAGGGCCGGGCGGCGATCGACGAGCTCTCGCACACCGACCTCGTATGCGTGCACGTCGAGGCACCCGACGAGGCGAGCCACCAGGGGAATGCCGCGGAGAAGGTGAAGGCGATCGAGGAGATCGATGCCAAGATCGTGGGCCCGATCGCGAAACACCTGGAGTCGCTCGGCGACCACCGGATCCTCGTCTGCCCCGATCACCCCACGTTCATCGCCACGAAGACGCACTCGCGCGGCCGGGTGCCGTTCGTGATCGCCGGCAGCGACATTGCCGCCGGAACGCAAAAAACCTACGACGAAGTGGCAGCGGCGGCGAGCAGCCAGGTGCTGGAGCCGGGCTGGAAACTGATGGGCATGTTTCTTGGAAAGGACGGGACGGTCTGATGGCGCTGGTGGTGCAAAAGTTCGGCGGAACGAGCGTGGCCGACCCACAGAAGATTGTGGCGGCCGCGAAGAAGGCCATCGCCCGGCATCAGGAAGGCAAGCAGGTGGTCGTCGTCGTGAGCGCGATGGGCCATCAGACCGACATCCTCGTCGATCTCGCCAAGGCGATCACCGATCGGCCGAGCGCCCGCGAGATGGACATGCTCCTCTCCACAGGCGAGCAGGTGAGCGTGGCCCTGTTCGCGATGGCGATCCAGTCGCTCGGCCACAAGGCCGTGAGCCTCACCGGCGCTCAGATCGGCATCCGCACCGACTCGACCCACACGAAGGCCCGGATCAAGTCGATCTCCACCGACCACGTCAAGAAACTGCTCGCGGACGGCGCGATCGTGATCGCCGCCGGGTTCCAAGGGATCGACCAGAACGGCAACATCACCACACTCGGCCGCGGCGGCTCCGACACGACGGCCGTCGCGCTCGCCGCCGTTCTCGATGCCGATCTCTGCGAGATCTACACCGACGTTGACGGCGTCTACACGACCGACCCGCGGATGCTCCCGGAGGCCCGTCGCCTCGGTTCGATCAGCTACGACGAGATGCTCGAGCTCGCGAGCCTCGGGGCCGGCGTCATGCACTCGCGGTCGATCGAGTTCGCCAAGAAGTTCGGCGTCAAGGTGCTCGTGCGGTCGAGCTTCAAGGACGTGCCCGGCACGGTGATCCTCTCGGCCGAGGAATCGACGCCCCGGCCGGCAAGCGGCGTGGCCCTCGCCAAGGACGAGGCCCGGATCACGCTCGAGAACGTGCCCGACCAGCCGGGATCGAGCCACGCGCTCTTTTCGCGGCTCGCAGGCGGCGGCATCGCCGTCGACATGATCGTGCAGAACGTCGGGCAGGGGGGGCGGGCCGACATCTCGTTTACCGTGCCCGCCGACGATCTCGCCGAGGCACTCGAACTGTCGACGGCGGTCGCGAAGGCACTCGGGGCCACGGGCGTGTCGCACGACGCGGCGCTCGCGAAGGTGAGCGTCGTGGGCGTGGGGATGGAGCGCGAGGAGGGCGTCGCGGGCCGGATGTTTTCCGCCCTCTCGGCGGCCGGCATCAACGTGCGCATGATCACCACGAGCGAGATCAAGATTTCGGCGCTCGTCGACAAGTCCGACGCCCAGGCGGCGGTGCAGGCGGTCCATCGGGCGTTCGGCCTCGAGGCCGAGACGGCCGACGGCGAGGCCGACGTCGCCGGGACGCATCTTGTGAAGTCGAGCCCACTCGAGGTGGTGCAGCGGCTCGAGGGGATGGAGGATCTTGCGATCGAAGACTGCCAGCTCGATTCCTCGCAGGCCCTGGTGACCTTCACCGATCTCCCCGACACGCCCGGCGTCGCGGCTGCCGTGTTCGAGGAAGTAGGCCGGGCCGGGCTGAACGTCGACATGATCGTGCAGAGTCACCCGCGCGACGGCCGGGCCGAAATCTCGTTTACCGTTCCGGCCGGCGACCGCGACAGGGCGACCGACGTGGCGAAGAAGATCGCAGCGGCCCGGGGGGCGAAGGTGGCTGAGGTGCCGCACGTGGCCAAGCTCTCGATCACGGGCGTGGGCATCCGCAGCCACGCAGGCGTGGCCGACCGGCTGTTCAAGCCGCTCGCCGAGGAAGGCATCAACATCGACCTCGTGAGCACGAGCGAGGTGCGGCTCAACGTGATCGTGGCCGCGGAGCACGGCGAGAAGTCGCTGCGCGTGCTGCGGAAGGCGTTTGGACTCTGACTTGGGAGAAACCGTCATCATGGCCGAGACCATCTTCTCGAAGATCATCGACCGAAAGATCCCGGCCCGGATCGAGCACGAAGACGACCGCTGCCTTGCCTTCCACGACGTGGCTCCACAGGCCCCGACGCACGTGCTCGTGATTCCGAAGAAGCCGATCCCGTCGCTCGCCGATCTCGAACCCGGCGACGAGTCCCTCGTGGGCCACCTCGTCATGGTCGCCACGCAGCTCGCGGCGAAGCTCGGTCTCGGCGACGGCTACCGGCTCGTGGTCAACTGCGGCCGCGACGGCGGCCAGTCGGTGGACCACCTCCACGTCCATGTGCTCGGCGGCCGCCAGATGGGTTGGCCGCCCGGGTGACAGTCGTATGGCGGCGTAGGGACGGAGCTCCAGCTCTGTCCGCTCGACAGGCCTGGAGGCCTGTCGCTACGAGCCTGACCCTAGCCGAGCACGCTCTCGAGGACCTCTTCGGCAACGTAGATCGGAAGATTCGGCTCGCAGGTCACCGCCACGGCGATCGCGTCGGATGGCCGGGCGTCGATCTCCACCATCTCGCCGTCCTTGAGGACACGGATCGTGGCGAAATAGGTGTGCTCCTTGAGCTCGCTGATCACCACGTCCTGGAACTCGCCGCCGAGCAATTCGACGCTCGCCACGAGCAGGTCGTGCGTGAGCGGCCGGGGCGATTGATGGTGCTTCACGCGACGGTCGATGCTGGTGGCCTCGAACAGGCCGATCAAGATAGGAAAGGTGCGGTCACCCTCGACCTCCTTGAGGTACACGACCTGCTGGTCGTTGATCTCGCTGATGATGATCCGCGAGAGTTCCATTTGGACGCTCATGTTTCTGCTCCGATGTGCGGCTGGAGGGCGAGTGACGCGTCCGACCGCCTGCGTCCACCCTGCGGCCAAGATTACCCGAAACTGGGCCCGGTTTCACCGGGCTGCCGCGATTCGTAGCGACGGGCCTCCAGGCCGGTCGGGTGGACAGAGCTGGAGCTCCGTCCCTACGCAATGTGGCGACAGGCCTCCAGGCCTGTCGGGTGGACAGAGCGGGAGCTCCGTCCCTACGCAATGTGGCGACGGGCCTCCAGGCCGGTCGGGTGGACAGAGCTGGAGCTCCGTCCCTACGCAATGTGGCGACGGGCCTCCAGGCCGGTCGGATGGACAGAGCTGGAGCTCCGTCCCTACGGCCGGCGGCTTTGCAGGGCGGCAAGCGTCTCGACGCCCTTGGCCAGCTTCGCCTCCAGTTCGGCGAGCTGCTCCCGCTCCTTCTGCACGACCGGGGGCGGTGCCTTGGCGGAAAACTTCTCGTCGGCGAGCTTGGCCTGTTTGGCCTTGATGAAGCCGGCCGTCTTCTCGTTTTCCTTCGTGAGCCGGGTGATCTCGGCCCCCACGTCGATGAGGTCGGCCAGATCGACGAACACATCGCAGCCGGCGACGGTCGCCGTTGCCGCCCCGGCCGCCCCGACTGCCTCGGGACCGGCTCCCGTGATCTCCGCGGCCGCCATCGAGGCCAGCGACGCGTGCATCGGGGCGAGCAGGTCGCTCGTGTCTCGTGACCCCCGGATCGCCACCTTCACCTGCGTGCGCGGCGGCACGTTTTGCCGGGAACGGATCTCGCGGATCGCCCCGACCACGGCCAGGAACGTGCCGAACTGCCGCTCCGTGCGGTCGTCGATCCACGCTGCCGGCGGGGTGGGCCAGGCTGCGGTCATGATCGTGGCGGAGAGGCCGGCCGCGTCCCACGGGAGCCGCCGGCTGCCGGCGATCTCGTGCAAGTGCTGCCAGATCTCTTCGGTCACGAACGGCATGATCGGGTGCAGGAGCCGGAGGATCGTGTCGAGCCCGAGAAGGAGCATCGCCTGGGCCTGCGGCCGTGTCGCGGGATCGGCGAGCCGGGCCTTACAGAGCTCGAGATACGCGCTGCAAAACTCGTCCCACGCGAAGGCGTAGAGGATGCGGGCCGCCTCGGCGAAGCGATACTCGTCGATCGCCCGCGTCGCGTCGCGGGTCACGCTCGCCAACCGGCTGGCCAGCCAGCGGTCTTCGAGGGCCGTCGGCTGTGCATCGAGCGAGCCCGCCGCAAAGCCCTCCAGGTTCATGAGCACGAACCGCGTGGCGTTCCAAAGCTTGTTGGAGAAATTCCGGCCCGACTCGAACCGCTCGGAGAGGGCTGGCCCGCGGGGCAGGGCCACGTCCTCCGGCTTCGTCGCCCACTGCGTGCGGAACGCCCCTTTGCACTTCGGGCACTCGACCCGCGGGAGCATCCGGTTCTGCGTCGTCTGCTCGATCCGGGCCTCGCAGTGCGGGCACTGAAATTCGACCGGCATCCGCACGTCCTGCGTCTCGGTGGCCATGCTGACCATTCCAAACCGAAGCGCGTCGGCGCCGAGCGCCTCGATCACGTCGAGCGGATCGACGCCGTTCCCCTTGCTCTTGCTCATCGTCTCGCCGTAGCGGTCGAGGATCTTGGGGTGGATCGCGACGTCGCGAAACGGAATTGTTCCGGTGTCGAAGATTCCCATGATCACCATGCGGGCGACCCATAGCGTGATGATGTCGCGGCTGGTGACGAGCGTGGTCGTGGGATAAAAGCAGGCGAGCTCGGGCGTTGCGGCGGGCCAGCCCAGGGTGGAGTGCGGCCAGAGCGCCGACGAGAACCAGGTGTCGAGCACGTCGGGATCGCGGACGAGCGGCCTGCCCGCGATCGCCTCGAGGCTGAGCGATTCGTCGCGGGAGCAGACGTGCCAGCCCGCATCGCCGTCGCTCGTCCAAGACACGCCGTCGCGGCCCGCGAATGCCTGCGCCAGGTCGGCCTCGGCCACGCCGGCGACGTGCCAGATCGGGATCCGGTGGCCCCACCAGAGTTGGCGGCTCACCGGCCAGTCGCGCTTCTCGCCCAGCCAGTCGAGATAACTCTTCGCATACCGCTCCGGAAAAATGCGCACGGCGCCGCTCGTAACCGCGTCGAGCGCGGGCTGGGCGATCTCGTCCATCCGAATGAACCACTGATCGGCGAGGTAGGGCTCGATCGGCGTCTTCGAGCGGTCCGAGTGCGCCAGTTCGATGATCCGATCCTCCACCTGCACGAGCTGGCCGGCGGCGTCGAGTTCGGCCACGACCTTCGTGCGGGCCTTCGGGATCGTGAGCCCGGCATACGGGCCCGCCTCGGCGTTGAGCGTGCCGTCGGGGTTGAGAATGTTCACCATCGGCAGGCTCTGCCGGCGGCCGACGTCGTAGTCGTTGGGGTCGTGGGCCGGGGTGATCTTCACGCAGCCTGAGCCCATCTCCGGTTTCGCCCATTCGTCGGCCACGAGCGGGATCGCCCGGCCGAGCAGCGGCAGCCGTACCTTCCGGCCCGCGCGGGCCATCGCGGCGAGCGTCTTCAGGAGAGGCAGGAGTTCGGTGCGTCGCACGGCGAGGTCGTCGAGCGTGCGGTCGATCTCGGCATGCTCCTTCGGATTGGCCTGTACTCGTTTCTCGCGCAGCGCCCCTTCGGCCGTATCGAGAGCGGCCGCGGGGTCGGGATGGACGGCGACAGCCGTGTCGCCGAGAAGCGTCTCCGGACGCGTGGTCGCCACGGTCACGCTCGCCGGCTCGCCCGGCTGCGGATCGATGACGTCGTAGCGGATGTGCCAGAAGTGACCCTTCACCTGCTCGTGAAACACCTCGTCGTCGCTGACGGCCGTCTGGAGGAACGTGTCCCAGTTCACGAGCCGCTTGCCGCGGCGCACGAGGCCCTTGCCAAAGAGGCGGAAAAACGCCTCGCGGACGGCGGCGGCGCACTGGTCGTCGAGCGTGAACCGCGTGCGATCCCAGTCGCAGCTCGCACCGAGGTCGCGGAGTTGGCCGAGGATCCGCTTTTCATACTGCTCCTTCCAGGCCCAGATCCGTTCCACGAGCTTCTCGCGGCCGAGGTCGTGCCGCGAGAGCTTTTCCTCTTCGAGCAGCCGCCGCTCGACGACGGCCTGCGTGGCGATCCCGGCGTGGTCGGTGCCCGGCATCCAGAGCGTGAGGTAGCCCTGCATCCGCCGTGTGCGCACGAGCACGTCCTGGAGCGTGTTGTTGAGGGCGTGGCCGAGATGCAGCGCACCGGTGACGTTGGGCGGCGGGATGACGATCGAAAACACGGGCCGCCGGTCGCCCGCAGCAGCGGGCTCCGCGTGCCAAGTGCGGTCGGCGTCCCAGAGCGCACGGCAGCGGGCCTGGGCGGCCTTGTGGTCGTATTGCTTCGGCAGTTCGTGCATGATGATCGCGGGCTCGAAAACCTGCGAATGTAGCGAACGCCCGTGTGGTTTCGCCAGCATGATCGCCGCCGCAGCCCAGTCTCGACGGAGGATTCAAGATGGCCTGGCTCCAGGAGCACGTGCGGCTCGCCCCGCGACGGCGCGGGTTTCACCTGATCACCAACGAGGTCGAGGCCGCGCTGCCGGGGCTCGCGCAGGTGCACGTCGGGCTGCTCCACGTGTTCATCCAGCACACGTCGGCGAGCCTGTGCATCAACGAGAATGCCGATCCCGACGTGCCGCGCGACCTCGAGATGGCATTCAACGAGATCGCCCGTGAGGATTTCCCCTACGTGCACACGGCCGAAGGCCCTGACGACATGCCAGCCCACGTGAAGGCCGCGGTGCTCGGCAGCTCCGTCACGGTGCCGATCTCCGCCGGCCGACTATGCCTCGGCACGTGGCAGGGGATCTACCTGTGTGAACACCGCGACCGGGGCGGACCCCGTCGACTCGTGCTCACCGTCCACGGGGAGGAAGCGGTCAAGTGAATGACGCGTTTCGCGCACTCGATCAGGCGATTCTTCGACGGAGTGAAGCGATCGTGCATACTGAAAGCTCGTTTCCGGTTGCCGACGCGCCCTCTCGAGGAAGCCACCCTATGTTGCGGTATGCGGTTTCTCGTGCCATTCGGCTCACGCGGCGGATCGCTGCGTTGCTGGCCGTCCTCATGCCCAATGTCGCCGCCGCCGAGCCGGCCCGGCTGGAACTGCGCCCACACGACCATGTCGTGATCGTGGGCAACACGCTGGCCGAGCGGATGCAGTATTTCGGGAACTTCGAGACGCTCCTTCACGCGAGATTTCCCAAGCACGAGTTGTATGTGCGCGACCTGGGCTGGTCGGCCGACGAGCTCACGATCCGCCTGCGGAGTCAGGGCTTCGCCGACCACGGCAGCAACCTCGTCGATCATGCACCAGACGTCCTGATCGCGATGTTCGGCTTCAACGAGTCGTTCGCCGGGCCGGCCGGCGTGGCGAAGTTCGAGAAGGATCTGGCAGCGTTCGTGAAAGACCCCTTCTCGATCGATCGCTACACATCGCCCGGTGGCAACTGGGACAAGGCGGCTGGCGGGAGCGCTCTCTCCGTCGCGAAGAAGCCCGTGCGGCAGGTCGTGCTGGTGTCGCCCACGGCGCACGAGAATCTGAAAAATCCGCATCTGCCCGACGGCGCGGACACCAACAAGAGCCTGGCCCTCTACACCGAAGCCATGCGAAAGGTGGCGGCCCGGGAAGGGACGGTATTCATCGATCTCTTCACGCCGAGCCTCGCAGCCATGCAGCGGTCGCCCACGCCCTGGACGATCAACGGCATCCACATGAACGCCCACGGCGACGCCGAGATGGCGAAGCTGCTCGACGCCGGTCTCTTCGGCCCGGCAGCAGCCACCGCGACGGTCGACATGGGCAAACTGCTGGCCGCTGTCAACGAGAAGAATCTCCAGTTCTTCTACGACCACCGCGGCGTGAACGGCTGTTACATCTACGGCGGCCGGAAGAATCCGTACGGCACGGTGAATTTTCCCGCCGAGTTCAAAAAGCTCCGGGCCATGACGGCCGTCCGCGATCGCCGGGTCTGGGACGTGGCCCAGGGCAAGGACGTCCCCGAACGAATTGATGATTCCGGCACGGGAGAGATCCCGCCGGTGGAGACAAACGTGAAGTCACTGCCGCCGGCGACCACGCCGGCGGAGTCGCAGGCCATGCTGGAAATCCAGGCCGGCTACGAGGTGAATGTGTTCGCTTCGGAAGTGGAGTTTCCGAACCTGGCCAATCCCGTGCAGATGGCATTCGACGCACGGGGGCGGCTCTGGATCGCGACGATGCCCTGCTACCCGCAGTATTTTCCCGGCACACCCGTCGACGACAAGATCCTGATCTATGAAGACACCGACGGCGACGGCAAGGCCGACAGGGAGACCGTGTTCGCCGGCGGGCTCCATCTGCCGACCGGCCTCGAGATTGCCGACGGCGGCTGCTACGTGGCCCAGGAGCCGAACCTCGTCTTCTTGAAGGACACCGACGGCGACGACAAGGCCGACGTCCGCGAGATCGTGCTCGACGGGTTCGACTCGGCCGATTCGCACCACGCGATCGGGGCGTTTGCCAGCGACCCGGCCGGCGGCCTCCTCATGATGGAAGGCACGTTTCACCAGACGGCGGTGGAGACGATCCGCGGCCCGAAGCGGTGCTCGAACGCAGGCATCTTTCGCTTCGACCGGAAGCGCGCGCAGTTCGACGTGTTCGTGTCGTATGGCTTTGCCAATCCCTGGGGGCAGACGTTCGACCGTTGGGGCCAGTATTTCGTGGCCGACGCCTCGGGCGGGGCCAACTACTTCGGCACGGCCTTCTCGGGCGACGTCGACTATCCCCACAAGCATGGCAGCCTGAAGCAGTTTCTGCAGAAGCAGTGGCGGCCGACGTCGGGCTGCGAGTTCGTGTCGAGCCGGCAGTTTCCCGACGACGCCCAGGGCAACTACCTGCTCAACAACTGCATCGGGTTCCAGGGTGTGTTGCAATACAAGATGCGGGAAGACGGCTCCGGATACGCGGCCGATCCGGTCGATCCGCTGCTCAAGTCCAACGACCCCAACTTCCGGCCGGTCGACCTGGAATTCGGTGCCGACGGCTGCCTGTATGTGGTTGATTGGTACAACCCGCTCGTGGGCCACATGCAGCACTCACTGCGCGATCCGAATCGCGACCACGCCCACGGCCGGATCTGGCGGGTGAAGGCGAAGGATCGGCCGCTCGTGGTGTCGCCGAAAATCGCCGGCGAGCCGGTGGCGAAGGTGCTCGACGCGCTCAAGGCCTACGAGGATCGCACGCGGTATCGGGCGCGGGCTGAACTACGGGCCCGACCTGCCGCCGAGGTGATTCCTGCACTCGAAAAGTGGCTGGCCTCGATCGACCCAAAGGATCCCGACTTCCAGCACCATCTCGTCGAAGCGCTCTGGGTGTATCAGGCACAGGATGTCGTGAACGAACCGCTGCTGGACCGGCTCCTCGCCTCACCCGAGCCGAAGGCCCGCGCCGCGGCCACCCGCGTCCTGTCGTTCTGGCGCGATCGCGCGGACAACGTCTGCGGACGGCTGCGGCGGCTCGTGGCCGACGAGCATCCGCTCGTGCGCCTCGAGGGGGTGCGGGCCCTGAGCTTCTTCCGCGACCAAGAGGCGATCAACATCGCGATCGAATCGCTCGTGATGCCGCAGGACGACTATCTGTCGTATGTCTTCCGAGAGACGATGCAAACGCTCTCACGACGGGTGCCGGCGGTGACGGCGGGCGGGGCGTCGGGGTCGGCCCGGCCGCTCGTCACGCTCCTCGAAGGCGGCCGGCTCCCTGCGAACCGCGTGGGCGACGCGGTCGGCATGCTCTTGCAACGTGGCGGCCCCGAGGAACTCGGCTGGCTCTTCGCCGAGTTCCTCGAGCCCAAGAAACTCGCCGACGGCCAGCGGTCCGCGATCGGCGCGGGCCTTGTGGAGGCTGCCATCGAGCGCGGCATCAAGCCTGCCGGCAGCCTCGACGCCCTCAAGCCGCTGCTCGTGGGCCCCGACCGTGGTCTCCAGATTCCCGCGATCAAGCTCGCCGCAGCCTGGCGTGATCCGTCGATGACCCCGGCGCTGCAGAAGCTCGCCGCCGGCGAGAAGGCTGGCGGCGAGCAGCAACGGCAGGCGATCCTCGCGCTCGCCGCCCTCGCCACACCGGAGGCGAAAGCCACGATCGAATCGCTGTGTGATGCGAGTCGCCCCGAGCCGGTGCGGCTGTTCGCGATTGCAGCGCTCGCCAAGCTCGACACGGCCGCGGCCGCAGCCAGGGCCGCCGAGGTGCTCGCCGCAACTCCGTCGGCGGCGCCCGCTGCGGAGGTGAAGTTGCCGACGGAGATGCTCGACGCCCTGCTCGACCGGCGCGACGGGCCGGCCAGGCTCGCGGCGGCGCTCACGGCCCGGCCGCCATCGGCCGACGTAGCGAAGATGGTGTTGCGGCACATGTATGCCACCGGCCGCACCGAGCCGGCCGTCGCCGAGGCGCTCACCACGGCCGCGGGCATCGCGGCCAACCAGGCCCCGCCGACGCAGGAAGAGATCGTGAAGCTCGCGGCCGACGTGATGGCCAAGGGGGATCCGGCCCGTGGCGAGGCGATCTTCCGCAGGGCCGAGATCGCCTGCATGAAGTGTCATGCAATCGCGAAAGCCGGTGGCAACATCGGCCCCGAGTTGTCGGCGGTGGGCTCGATCTCGCCGCCGGAGTACATCGTGGCGTCGATTCTGAATCCCGACGCCTCGATCAAGGAGGCATACGTCACCCGCAATGTCATCACCGACTCCGGAGACGTCCACACCGGCATCCTGGTGGACCGCGACGAATTGCGCGTCAGGCTCCGCGACGCGACGGGGAAGACGATCACGATCCCGACGGCCGACATCGAGGAGGAGGTCGAGGGAAAATCACTGATGCCGAAGGGGCTGACGACGTTCCTCACCGCACAGGAGTTTCTGGATCTGGCCCGATTCGTGTCGGAGCTCGGCAAGCCCGGGCCCTACGCGATCCGCTCGGTACCGACGATCCAACGGTGGAAGGTGCTCGAGAATCCGCCGGGTGATCTCGCGAGGGCTGCGGCGGACGCACTGCCGAGCGACGAGCAGGTGCAGAAGCAGATCGTGACGGGTCCGGGACTGCGATGGAAATCGGCGTACGGCAAGACGGCCGGCGGCCTGCCGCTCGACGAACTGGTTCCAGCGGGAGGGTCTGCCGCCCAGACCGTCTGGATCTCGGGCGAGATCACGGTCGATCGGCCGGGGCCAATAGACCTCCGGATTCGGGCCCCCGCGGAAACCGCAGCCTGGATCGGCGGCACGCGAGTCGATCTGGCGAATGCCTCTGCGGTGCCATGTGCGAAGGGCGGCAACCGGCTCGTCCTGCGCGTGCCGGTGACGCCTGGCACCGGGCAGGAGGTGCTCGTCGAGGTGCGGAAAACGAAGGATTCCCCCGGCCGCGTCGACGTGGCCGGCGGACCGTGACGGCGGTTCCCGTTCCGAAGGCCCCCCATGATCCTCGACTCGCTTACACTCTGGCATCGCTATGCTCCGCTGCACGCGCGGCTTGCGCACGCGTTTGCGTTTCTCGAGCAGGTGAGGCCGGACATCGCCATCGGCCGTCATGAGATCGCAGGTGACGACGTGTTCGCGCTCGTACAGCGCTACCAGACACGGCCCGTCGAGGGCATGCAGCTCGAGGCGCATCGCCGCTACATCGACGTGCAATATCTCGTCACTGGCCGGGAGGCGATCTACTGGGCGCCGCTGCGCGATCTCGCACAGGCGACCCAGGAATACGATCCCGTCAAGGATGCCGGGCTGTATGCCCTGTCGGTCGCGGCCGTGCCCGTGCCGTTGCGGGCGGGACAATTCATGATGCTCTTCCCCGACGACGCCCATGCGCCGTGCTGCTGCATCGACGCCCCATCCGAGGTCGTCAAGGTGGTCGTCAAAGTCGCGGTGTAGCGGCTACACCCGCGGCAGCTCGTAGCCCTTGCGATACTCGCGGGTGAACCGCGCGTTGGCCTCGGGGTCGCTCGACCGCTCGGTGGCGGCGTCGATCACGAGCTCACGGCCGAGCACGTAGGGCGTGTCTGCCACGTCCACGGCGTTGTCGCGAAGATGCGCTTCGAACGCGGCGTACGTCTCGGCCACGCGCGGCTCGTCGGCGGCCATCTTCGGGCGGGCACCGAGAGCGGCCTTCTCGCCGAGGGCCCACGACACGTTGCCCAAGTGGGCCATCGCACTCGAAAGATGGCCGTCCTCGATATCGAGGTGCAGCTGCGAGCGGTCGCGGCTTCGGACAGCCTCGAGGAAGTTGTCGTAGTGCAGCTGGTCGGTGCCTCCCGACCACTCCCCGAGTTTCTTGCCGTCGTAGTCGAAAGCGACGCCGCTGTTGTAGCTCGGTGTCACCACGTAGCCGTCCGTTCCCCACCAGATGTTGGCCACCGCGACGGGGCCCGCCTGGCGGGCGATCGTGGGCTCGGTCTTGAGTTCCAAGCCCCGGACTTCAGAGATGACGAGCGCGTCGTCCCACTGGAAGAGCGTGATCTGGCTGTTTGCCGTGTCGCCGTTGTCGTGGTACCCGAGCCGGCCGCCGAGGCTCACGACCCGCCCGGGGAGCGTCTGCTTGCCGAGGCCCCAGCGAGCCTTGTCGAGTTCGTGGGGATTTTGGTTGCCAAGGTCGCCATTGCCCGTCTGGCGATTCCAGTGCCAATCGTAGTGCAACCGTTCGCGATGGGGCACCACGGCCGGCGCGGGCCCCGCCCAGAGGTCGAAGTCGAGCCCGGCCGGAAGCGGGGCCGGGGTATCGACGAGGCCGATGCTCTTGCGCCGCTTGTAGCACAGGGCGTGGGCGAGCGCGACTTTGCCGATGCCTCCGGAGTGGATGAATTCGATCGCCTGCCGCATGCCGGTCATGCTGCGGCTTTGCGCGCCCATTTGGCAGATCCGGCCAAGTTTGCGGGCCCACTGTGTGGCAACGCGGCCCTCCTCGACGTTGTGGCTGCACGGCTTCTCCACATACACGTCTTTTCCGGCCTGCATCGCCCAGATCGCCATGAGCGCGTGCCAGTGGTTGGGCGTGGCGATGGAGATCACGTCGATCGATTTGTCCTCGAGCAGCCGGCGAAAATCCTGCTCGAAGCGTGGCTTCTCGGGCCGCTGCTCGAGTCGCTTGGCCACGCGACCCTCGGCTTCGGGGTCGCAATCGCAGATCGCGGCGAGTTCGGCCCCCGGATTGCCGAGCCAGCCGCCGATGTGGCTGAAGCCTCGGCCGGCCGGGCCGACGCCCACGACGGCCACGCGAATCCGATCGTTCGGACCCGCGGCTCGTCCTGCGGCGGGTGCGGATTCGGCAGTGAAAGCGAGCCGATCGCCGGCCGTGGCGGCGGCTGCGAGGCCGAGGGCGCGTTCAACGAACGTACGACGGGTCAGCGACATCGAAACCTCCTCCTCAGCCACGTGGGCGAACCGCTCACACGGTACGGGTTTTCCCGACGCAGTATAGTACGGCCGGGCTTTCTCTCTCTACGGAGCGCGTTCGATGGACGGAACAACCGGGCAACGCTGGATAACCGGGTTCGTTTGTACGGCGTGGCTCGCGGTGGCGCCTCTCGAGGCGGCAGAGCCGTATGAAGTGAGCAGGACCGCCACCGGCGGGGCTGTTGTTCGGCTCCACGGCGAACCGATCGCCGAGTACATCGTCGACCGGGCCAACAAGCCGTTCCTCTATCGCATCGTCGGGCCCACCGGGAAGTCGATGACTCGCGCCTTCCCGATGGATGACAAGCCCGGGGAAACCTCCGATCACGTGCACCAGCGGGGGCTGACCTTCGCCCACCAGGGAGTCGCCGGCTACGACACGTGGGCCGAGGCCGCCACCTATGGCTACGGCGACACCCCGAAGACGGCGGAAAAGATCACGAAACTCGGCGCCATCCGGCATCGCGGCTTTCGCACGCTCGCCGGCGGCACGACGGCGGTCATCCACGCCCACAATGACATCGTCGATGCCGCGAACAAGCCGCTCCTGGCGGAGGACCGACGGATGACGTTCTCGTCGGCTCCTGACGCCAGGATCATCGACGTCGACATCGATCTGGTCGCCGCCTACGGTTTGGCCGAGATGGCCGACATGAAGGACGCGGGCGTCTACATCCGCGTGCCCGACAGCATGACGGTCGACCGGCGCGAGGGGGGCACGATCATCAACAGCGCCGGGCAACGCGACGCCGATGCCTGGTCGCGGCACGCCGCATGGGTCGACTACCACGGGCCGGTCGAAGGAGAGCACCTCGGGATCGCGATCCTCAACCATCCGTCGAGCTTCCGGCATCCGACGGCATGGCACGTGCGCACCTACGGCCTCTTCTGCGCCAATCCGTTCGGCATGCAGCAGATGAACCCGGACGCGGAGAGCGGCGCCGTGAAGCTCGCAGCCGGCGAGCGCATCAGCCTCCGGCACCGGTTCATCTTCCACGTGGGCGATGAACAGCAAGGCGACATCGCCCGGGCCTACGAAGCCTACGCCGCCACGCCGCCAGCCCCGCTCGCCCCCTGACACGAACGTCGACCATGCGCTACGCCATCTGCAACGAAACCTTTCAAGACTGGCCGCTGACGAAGGCTTGCGATTTTGCAGCGGCCTGCGGCTATCAGGGGCTCGAAGTCGCCCCGTTCACGCTCGGCAGCCGCGCCACGGACGTGAGCCAGGCGCAGCGGGCCGAGGTGCGCCGCACGATCGACGAGGCGGGCCTCGAGTGCGTGGGGCTCCACTGGCTGCTCGCCAAGACCGAAGGGTTTCACGTCACGCATCCCGACGCAGACGTGCGCCGACGCACGGTCGACTATCTTGCGGACCTCGCCCAGCTGTGCCGGGATCTCGGCGGCCGGGTGCTGGTGTTCGGATCGCCGCATCAGCGGAGCCTTCTTCCCGGCGTGACGCCGGAGCAGGCGGTCGAGCGGCTGCACGAGGTTTTTAGCCGGCTCGTGCCGACTCTGGAGGCGACCGACACCGTGGTGGCCCTCGAGCCGCTCGCCCCCACGGAGACGAACGTGCTGAATACGGCCGCGGAAACGTGCAGCCTGATCGACAGGATCGGCTCCCCGCACGTGCGGCTCCTCCTCGACGTGAAGGCGATGTCGAGCGAGGCCGATTCAATCCCCGAGATCATCGCGGCGAGTGCCAGGCACCTCGTGCACTTCCATGCGAACGACGCCAACCTCCAGGGCCCGGGGTTCGGGGCCGTCGACTTCGCCCCGATTTTCGCAGCCCTTCACCGCATCGGGTACGCCGGCTGGACGAGCGTCGAGGTGTTCGACTATGCACCTGGTGTCGAGCGGCTCGTGAAGGAGAGCATCGACTACATGCGGTCAGTGGCCTGACATCACCACTCGACGAAATCAGTGCCTGGCACTGAATCTGGGCAAGCTGCGCGGTCTCGCTAGGAGGCATGGTTTCGTCGTCTTCCTGGCTGCCGCATTGTGGACTCGAGCCCCAGGCTTGTCGCAGTAACGCCTGTCCAGAAGTCGTCACCGTACGGACTTCCTCGTTTACTGCAGCGCCGCAGTGAGTCAACCTCCGCGGCCGTCTGTGGAGCGTTGACCCATGCGATCCAGGCGGCAGGGTCTTTCTCTCGCGAGTTTGGTGCTGGCCAAGAAGAAATGGGCAGGCACATAGCCGACACCCGCTGGCCCAGACTCGACCACGGCCAACTTTCGGCACAGCTGACGAGATTCGCGCGGAGAGGGTTCCGTTCGACATAGCGAACCACCGTGAGAAAGTGGTGGTCCGTCTGAATCGGAAACGCTCTGAATCTTCCCTGGTAGAGTGGCCCGAGGCCTACCTCGTCGTGCCGCCGTTTCCATCGCAAGGCATGCAGACTCGTGAGGTGGTGCACGAACGACGACACCTCGCCGTCGTGCTCCGGCCACAAAACCATATGCCAATGGTTTGGCATGAGGCAGAAACTGCAAATCCGCATCGGCCGTGTTCGCAGCGTTTCTAGCACGTCAAAACTGAATGCCTCGTAGTCGCGGTCGCTCGGGAACAGAGTCCGCCGGTTCACGCCGCGATTGAGCACGTGAAACGCCATGCCACCTGGGAGATACCGCCGAGGCCGAGACATATACAGATGTATATTATGTGAACCGTCGTGATGCAAGCCCCAGCCCGACCTGCCCATCTTCCCTAGATTCGGTGCCAGGCACCGTTTTCACCACTCGGCGAAGCTGCCGTCGGCATGCCGCCAGACGGGGTTGCGCCAGCGGTGGCCCACGGCGGCTCGATCGCGCACATAGGCTTCGTTGACCTCGATGCCGAGGCCAGGACCGCTCGGGATCTTCACGTAGCCGTCGGCATAGTCGAAGACCGCCGGGTTCGTCACGTAATCGAGCAGGTCGTTGCCCTGGTTGTAGTGGATGCCGAGGCTCTGCTCCTGGATGAACGCGTTGTAGCAGCCGGCGTCGAGCTGCAGATTCACGGCCAGTGCGATCGGCCCGAGCGGGCAGTGGAGGGCCAGGGCCACGTCGTAGGCCTCGGCCATGTGGGCGATCTTCCGGGTCTCGGTGATGCCGCCCGCATGCGACGGGTCGGGCTGGATGATGTCCACGAAGCCCGCCTCGAGAATCTTCTTGAAGTCCCACCGCGAGCAGAGCCGCTCGCCGAGGGCGATCGGGATGCCGGCCAACGGGGCGATCTCCTTCAGGGCCTCGGCATGCTCGCTCAGCACGGGCTCCTCGACGAACATCAGCCGATAGGGCTCGAGCTCCTTGAAGAGCACCTTCGCCATCGGCTTGTGCACGCGGCCGTGGAAGTCGACGCCGATACCGAAGTGTGGCCCGACCGCCTCGCGGATCGCCGCCACGTTGGCGAGCACCTTGTCGACCTTGTCGAACGTATCGACGAACTGGAGCTCCTCCGAGGCGTTCATCTTGATCGCCGTGAAGCCGCGGGCCTGGCGCTCCTTCGCCTGGGCAGCCGTCTCGGCCGGCCGGTCGCCGCCGATCCACGAGTACACGCGAATCCGGTCGCGCACCTTGCCGCCGAGCAGTTCATACACAGGCACACCGAGGGCCTTGCCCTTGATGTCCCAGAGGGCCTGGTCGATGCCGGCGATGGCGCTCATATGGATCGCGCCGCCGCGATAGAACCCGCCGCGATAGAGCACCGTCCAGTGATCCTCGATGTGGCGCGGGTCCTTGCCCACGAGATACTCGGAAAGCTCGTCGACCGCCGCGGCCACGGTGTGGGCCCGCCCCTCGACCACCGGCTCGCCCCAGCCGGAAATGCCTTCGTCGGTCTCCACCTTGAGGAAGCACCAGCGGGGCGGCACGATGAACGTGGTGAGTTTCGTGATCTTCATGGCGTCATCTCCGAGGTCGGAGCA
Source organism: Planctomycetia bacterium (assembly GCA_037129475.1). Classification (GTDB taxonomy): domain Bacteria; phylum Planctomycetota; class Planctomycetia; order Pirellulales; family UBA1268; genus RGVT01. The sequence goes on from JBAXUY010000003.1 coordinate 38,032, forward strand.
GACACGACCCGCGGCATTCTGGCAACCGGCGGACATCGGCTCCGGCGGCCGGTTGGGGCCAGGACGCTGGACCGCGACTTTCCACCGCCAGAGCCGTTGAACCTGCCATCGGGCGACCTCGGTCGCCTCGGCGAATCAGAGGCAGCCGCAGGAGAGCGCATGAGATTCAAGGTGATCACGAGTGCCGTGGTTGTGATCGGCTGGGTGGCGTGCTCTGCCGGGGCCCAGCCACCCGCGGTCGGATCCCGTCAACCGCAGGGCATCCGCAAACCCCAGATGGCCGACACGATCCGGGCCAACGTCTACGCCGACAACACGTTTCAGCTTTACATCAATGGCGAACTCGTGGCCGTCGACTCGATCGCCTTCATCCCGCACAACGTGATCTCGGTCGACATCCTCCCGAGATATCCCATGACCATCGCCGTGCTCGCTCGGGACAATGCCGACCCGCAGACGGGGATGGAGTACGCCAACACGAACATCGGCGACGGCGGCTTCATCCTCAAGTTTGGCGATGGCACCGTGACCAGCGGGGCATGGAAGGCCAAGTGTTTCTCACGCGGGCCCGTCGGCGGCGACACGAACAATCCTCGTGTGGAAAACACTCCGCTTCCGGACGACTGGTTCACCGTCGGCTTCGACGACAGCGGCTGGAAGACCGCCCGCGAGTATTCCGAGCAGGAGATCGACCCCAAGCAGCCCTACTACGACACTGACTTCACCGGGGCGAAGTTCATTTGGACCGACGATGTCAGGCTCGATAATACGGTGGTCTTCCGCCACACGGTCGCGCGCCCGCCCGATGGCAGAGAGCGTTCGGACTTCTCGAACCTCAACAACGTCGTGCCGCAGGGGCCGCCGAAGGGAGGCGGACGGCGGCCCCCCGGAGGCCGGCCGCGATGACGTCGCTGCGCATGATCGGCAAGGCTGCGTTTGTGGTCATGCTCGGCGCGTGGGCCGCACTGGCCACGGCAGCCGAGCGGCCCAACATCATCCTCATGCTGGCCGACGACCAAGGCTGGAACGGCCTGTCCGTCGAGATGGCCCCCGGCGTACCCGGGTCGCGCGGCGCAATCTTCCACACGCCCAACCTTGAACAGCTCGCTGCGCAGGGGATGCGGTTTTCGAACGCCTACGCGCCGGCCCCCGTCTGCTCGCCCACGCGGATCAGCCTCCAGACGGGCAGAAGCCCCGCGGCGCTCCACTGGACGAAGGCGGCCCCGCCGGAACGCGGCCACATGCTCTTGGAGCCGACGCTGATCAAAGCGATCGCGGCCGACGAGACGACGATCGGCGAGATACTGCGGAAGGCAGGCTACGCCACAGCCCACTACGGCAAGTGGCACATCGCCGGGGGCGGCCCGGGCCAGCACGGGTACGACGAGCACGACGGCGACACGGGCAATGAAAACGCCTACCAGTTCACCGACCCCAATCCCGTCGACATCTTCGGGATGGCCAAGCGGGCCGAGGCGTTCATGGCCCGAAGCCGTCGCGAGGGAAAACCGTTCTTCATCCAGCTCTCGTGGAACGCGCTCCACGCCTCTGAAAACGCCCTCCAGGCGACGCTCGCCAAATATCAAAAACAGTTGGGCGGGACGAACGATAAGCGGACGACTGTCGCCGCGATCACCGAGGACCTCGACACCGGCGTGGGCAGGGTGATGGATGCGGTCGATCGGCTCGGTCTCTCGGGCACGACATACGTAATCTATATGTCGGACAACGGCGGGGGCGGCAAGGGTGGCGGTCGGAACGCAGGCCTGAGCGGCGGCAAAGGATCGGTGTGGGAGGGGGGCATCCGTGTGCCCTTCATCGTGCGCGGGCCGGGCGTCGCCGCGAATTCCTGGTGCCACGTTCCGATCGTGGGCTACGACCTGTTTCCAACGTTCTGCGCGTGGGCTGGCGTGCCGCCGACGTCGCTGCCCAACGCGCTTGAAGGCGGGAGCATCGCGGGCTTGCTGGCTTCCGGCGGCAACGGGATGGTGGCACGTCCGCGGGAGGAGCTCATCTTCCACTTCCCGCACTACCAGTCGGGCAATACGCCGCACTCCGCGATCCGCCTCGGCAACCTGAAGCTGATCAAGATGTACGAGGACGACAGCGTGCGGCTCTTCGATCTCGACGCCGACCTGGAAGAGCGCGACGACCTCGCCGCGCGCAGGCCTGCGGATGTTGCCCGGCTGCGCGGGAGGCTCGAGGACTACCTCGACACGGTGCACGCCCAACTGCCGACCAGTAATCCACAGTTCGATCCTGACGCCGCACCCGCGCAGGAGCGACGCGGCGGCGGGGGCGGCATGAAGGGCAGAAAGAATCCGAGGAGGCCGGCATGAGCGGACCGTGCGGACGGTGGGCATGGACGATGGCCGTGATCGCAGCGGCTGGGCTCGCCCCGGGGGCGGCCGAGGCGCATCCTTGGCACCGGCATCGGGCGGATGAACCGGACACTGCCCACGACCACGACGCAGAGACTGCCGCGGCCGTGTCACAGCCGGCCGATCCACGGATCATTCTCACCGCCGCGCCGCGGAAGCCCGCCAGCGACGGCATCGACATCGCCGACGCCTTCGCCCCGTTCGAGAAGCTGAAGGCGGTCGCCACGCGCCGCGACAACAAGTGGTTTTACGTCGAATCGAACGGCATCCCTGACCATCCGTTGATGATCGGCATCCGCACGTGGCAGCAGCAGGTGCCGCTGCCGCAGAAATACACGGGCGACAACGCGTGGCAGATTCCGCTCCAGCCGGTGCCGGCGAAGGAGCCGGCCTCGACGAAGAACCGGTTCCTCCGCGGCGCGATCGCGCTGGCGGTGAACGGCATTCCGATCTTCAATCCGCTCAACAACCGCGGCGAGGATGCGCTGGCGATCGGCGAACTCGACGATTACGGCGGCCACTGCGGCCGGGCCGACGATTACCACTACCACGTGGCTCCGCTGCACCTCGAAAAGGTCGTGGGCAAGGGGATGCCGATCGCCTACGCCCTCGACGGCTATCCCGTGTATGGCTCCACCGAGCCGGATGGCTCGCCGATGAAGCCGCTCGATGCGTGCGGCGGGCACGAGGAAGGCGACGGCGCCTACCACTACCACGCGATCGACAAGTATCCGTACCTGATTGGTGCCTTCCGCGGCGAGGTGGTCGAGCGGGATGGGCAGGTCGATCCGCAGCCGCGGGCGGAGCCGGTACGGCCGGCGCTCGGACCGCTCCGCGGGGCCACGATCGTGGGGTTCGAGTCGCCTGCAGCCGACACCCGCAAGGTGGTCTACGAGGTGAGCGGCCGGAAGGGGTCCGTCGCCTACAACGTCGCCCAGGATGGCACAGCCGCGTTCACGTTCACCGACCCGTCGGGCCGCGTCACGACCGAAACCTACTCGCCCCGGCAGCGCGGCCCCGGCGGCGGGCCACGCCGCGAGGGTGGCGGGCCACAGCAGCGCCCCGGCCCACCGCCACGGCCCGGTGAGCGGCCGCCTCGCGACGCGGGAGCTGGCGATCCACCGCGTTCGCAGGTTGCGCGACTCGCAGCGAAACAGATCGCCGTCACCAGCCCGGCAGTCGGCCCCGGCGGTCCATTTCCAGTGGAATACACCTGCGACGGCGCCGGGATCTCGCCGCCGGTGGAGTGGGAGGCTGGCCCGAGCGGCACGAAGTCGTATGCGCTCGCGCTCTGGCACGAGACGCCGGACAGCGTGAAGTCGTACTGGGTCGTGTACCGCATTCCGGCGAGCGTGACGAAGCTGCCAAAAGACTCGCGATCGATCGGCGTGATTGGGCTCAACGGCAAGCGACGGGCTGAGTACGACCCGATGTGTTCGAAGGGGCCCGGGCTGAAGGAGTATCACATCACCGTGTACGCCTTGTCGGCCGAGCCCCAACTGCGTCCTGAGCATGCGACCCGGGAAGCGCTGCTCGAGGTGATCGCGAAGACGGCACTCGCGGAAGGGACGCTGACCTACGCCTACGAACGAAAGGGTCAACGGTGAGAGTGGTCGCACGAGTGATCCTCCTGGCAGTCGCCACCCTTGTGGCCTGGCCGGTTACTGGCCTGGCGGCCCCGCCGCGGTCCCCGAATTTCCTCGTGATCCTCATGGACGACATGGGGTGGCGCGATGTGGGCTTCATGGGCAACACGTTCGTCGAAACGCCAAACATCGACCGCCTGGCCAAGACGGGCGTCGTGTTCACGCAGTCGTATGCGAGCGCCCCGAACTGCGCGCCGACGCGGGCCTGCCTGATGTCGGGGCAATGGACGCCGCGGCACGGCATCTACACCGTCGTCGACCCGCGGCAGCCGGCCGGATCCGCTTGGCACAAACTCGTCGGGGCGCACAGCGAATCGGAACTAGCGACGGAGGTCGTCACGCTCCCCGAGGCACTGAAATCACACGGCTACGCCACGGCGTTCGTGGGGATGTGGAACCTCGGCCGCGGCCGATCCGGCCCGCGCACACCGGGCGGCCAGGGGTTCGACACGGTCGTATTTCCCGAGAACGTCGGATTCGGGAAGGACGCCTACTTCGACGACCAGGGAAACTATCTGAGTGACCGGCTGACCGATGAGACGCTCGCGTTCGTTGCCAAGAACCGCGACCGGCCGTTCTTCGTGTATCTGGCCGACCACGCTGTCCATGCCCCCTACGACCCGAAGCCCGATCTCCTGGCGAAGTATAAGCGGAAGGCGAAGACAGACGCTGATCGCCGCAACGACCCGGCTTATGCCGCCACGATCGAGGCGGTCGATCAGAACGTGGGGCGGCTCGTTTCCGTCCTCGCCAAACTCGGCCTTGCCGACGACACCTACGTGATCTTCACGAGCGACAACGGCGGCACGCCGCAGTACACGGCGCCGCTCAATGGCAGCAAGGGCCAGCTCTACGAGGGTGGCATCCGCGTGCCGCTCGTCGTCACGGGGCCTGCCGTCGCGAAGAAGGGGGCGACGAGCGACATGCCCGTGGCGAGCATCGATCTCTACCCGACGCTTCTCGAACTCGCGGGCGCGGCTGCGCCGCAGGGGCAGAAGCTCGACGGGGTGAGCTGGGCCGCCGTACTTCGCGGCGAGCGTCCGCCGCCGCGCGACCGCATGTTTTGGCACTTTCCGTGTTACGTTGGCAAGGCAACGCCAGCGAGTGCGATCCGCGAGGGCGAGTTCAAGCTCGTCGAGTTCTTCGAGGATGGAGGCCACGTCGAGCTCTACAACCTGCACGACGACCCCGGCGAGAAGCGCGACCTAGCCGGCAGCATGCCCGACAAGGCCCAAGCCCTCACGACGGCACTGCACGCCTGGCAGCAGGAAACGCGGGCCGCCATCCCGAACACCCAGAACCCGGCCTACGACCCCGCGGCCGAGCGGCCGCGGGGAGGTGGAGGCAACGGCGGCCGCGAACGTGATCGACGACCGCGAAAACAGGGTTCAGCCGCCGTAGGCGGACGCCGTGGTGGACCGGGCCAGATCGGCCTCGAGCGGCCGGTGCGGTCGGATGCCGAGCGCCGCGAGTTCGCCGTGGTAGGCCCGCACACCCTCCCCGGCTGACACGTCACCGTCGGCCACCGCCCGCAGGATCTTTACGAACGCCAGTTGGTGTTCGGCGGCGTTGATCTTGCGTCCGAAGAGGGCCACCCGGGCGCCGTGCCGCTTCGCGTCGGCGACGAGGCCGAAGGCATCGTGGGTCGTACCCGCCCCGCCGCCGAGGATTCCGACGACGACGGAACGGTCGTAGGCGGCGAGCTGCTCGGTGACCTCGGGCCCGAGAAACGGAATCTTGAGAAAGATCGGCCGTCCGGCACGCGGCACGCCGGCAAGCAAACGCGCCACGTGGTCGGCGAGGAAGCGGGCGACGTCCTTCGGTTTCTCACCGGCCGGCCGGCCCGGCACCCGGTCGAGCGCATTCGGAAAGAACACTTCGAGAAAGTGCCGGAAGCCCGCGCGCTCGGCCTCGATCCGAAACGCCTTGTAGGCCTCGAGCATCGCCCGGTCGAGCGCGGCGTCGTCGTTGAGCGTGAGCGAGAACAAGCCGAGGTTCGCGCCGCGGTCGGGCTCGGCATGCGAGCCGTCAATGCGTCCGGTGCGAGCCTGGGCGATCGTCGTCGTGGAGAAGGGCAGGGCAGGCTGCCGGGTGTAGCTGCCGGTGCCGGCGGCGAGCCAGATGTCGGTGGTGTCGTTCATCCGCACGGCGGGCGTGACGGCCGTGCCGGCGAAGATATTTTCTTCGATCGCGATCACCTCGCTCGTGCTCGCGCTCATGAGCATGATGTCGACGAGCCCCTGCCGCACGAGGGCCCGGATGTTGTCGCGGTAGTTGCTGATCGAGCGAAACGGCCCGCGGTTGGCGACGCCGCCGGGAGCCAGTCCGGGGGCCGCGAGGCCAAACGCCATGTCGGCGTCTTTCGCATCGGCCAGGATAAAGTCGCGGCAGCCGGGATCCGCCACGATCCGGGCGAGTTTCAGGTCGAGCGATTTCTGCGCGGGTTTCATGGTCGCCATGCTACCGCGGCCCTGCCGGGCCTCGTGGGCGATCTGCTATGACGCGTAACGTTTTTACGTTATTCGGTAAAACGGGGCGGGTACGGTGAGGGCCTGCGGCGGACGTGCTGCCGCATCACCACCACCGCAAGGACCCGTCGCATGGCAGCCTCGTCGTATCGCTTCTCGATCGGCCCCTGGAACCTTGGCCAGGGAGCCGACCCGTTCGGCCCACCCGTGCGGCCCGCCGTGCCCTTCGACCAAGTGCTCGACACGGCGGTGAGTCTCGGCTTCGAGGGCATCCAGTTTCACGACGACGACGCGGTGCCCGACCTCGAGACGCTCGCGCCTGCCCAGATCGTGAAGCACGCCGAGGCGATGCGGAAGCGGCTCGCCGACCGGGGCCTCGTGGCAGAGTTTGTGGCGCCGCGGCTCTGGGAGCATGCCCGCGGCATCGACGGCGGCTACACCTCGAACGACTCCGCCGCGCGGACCTGGGCGATCGAGCGGTCGAAGCGGGCCGTGGACGTGGCCCTGGCCCTCGGCACCGACCTGATCGTGATGTGGCCGGCCCGCGAGGGCACGGCCGTGCGGGAGAGCAAGAATCCGATCGAGGCCTCGCGGCAGATGCTCGCGGCGATCGACGCGATCCTCGGGGCCCATCCCCGTGCACGGATCGCGATCGAGCCCAAGCCGAACGAGCCGGTCGATCACGCGTTCGTCCCCACGATCGGCCATGCGCTGGCGCTCGGCGCCCGCTCCGCCGACCCGGCCCGCGTGGGTGTGCTCATCGAAAGCGCCCACGCGACCCTCGCCGGCCTCGACGCCTCCGACGAGATGGGATTCGCGCTCGCCGCCGGCAAGCTCTGGAGCGTGCACCTGAACGACCAGAACGGCCTCAAGTTCGACCAAGACAAGGTCTTCGGGGCGGCGAACCTCCGTGGCGCATTCGACCAGGTGCGGGTGCTCGAGGCGGCGGGCTACGGTGCATCGGGTGCATTCGTCGGCTTCGACGTCAAGGCACAGCGCACGCAGCCGGCCGACAAGGCCACCGCTCACCTCGCCACGAGCAAGGCGATCTTCCTGAAGCTCGTCGACAAGGTCCGCTCGTATCCCACGCAAGTCGCCGAGCAGTGCATCCTCGCCCGTGACTACGAGGCCCTCGAGCGGCTCGTCCTCGAGCATCTCCTCTCCGCGTAGGACACCGACCATGACGGCCAGGGACGTGCCTGATGGAACGAAGCCACCGCTGGTTGCGGTGATCCTCGATGCCGCGCGGCCATACGACCGGCTGATCATCGGCGGTGTCGCCCAGTATGCGCGGGAGCACGGGCGTTGGAGCCTCTACGTGGAGGAGGACCCGCTCGAAAAACTTCCCGATCTCAAACGCTGGCACGGGGAGGGCGTGATCGCCAATTTTGACGACCGCCGGGTGGCCGCTGCGATTCGCGACCTGGGGATCCCTGTCGTAGGCGTGGGCGGCGGCTACGGCTGGTATGACGGGGCATCGCGCATTCCCTACGTCTACACCGACAACGAAGCGATCGGCCGTCTGGGTGCGGACCACCTGCTGGCGTGCGGATTCGAGCAGCTCGCATTCTGTGGGTACCCGAAATCGACTATCGCCGGCTGGTCGGCGGAGCGGGCTGATGCATTCCGTTCCGTGGCCGACGCACGCGGACGCCCGTGCCATGTCTTCACCGGCCGCGTCGGCATGGCCCGACGGTGGGAGGAGATGCAGGCGGAGTTGCGCGATTGGCTCGCGAATCTTCCGAAGCCGGTCGGCCTGATGGCGTGCAACGACGTCCGGGCCCGTCACGTTTTGGAGGCCTGCCGCGGTGCGGGGTTCCGGGTGCCGCACGACGTGGCCGTGATCGGGGTCGACAACGACGAGATGATCTGCGACCTCACCGACCCACCGCTCTCGAGCGTCGATCAGTCGGCCCGACGGATCGGCTACGAGGCGGCGGCGCTTCTCGACAAACTCATGCTCGGTGCGGCAGTGGCCGAACGCCGCGTGGTCGTGCCACCGATCGGCGTCGTCGCCAGGACGTCCACCGACACCCTCGCGACCGACGATGCGGAGGTGGTGCAGGCGCTCCAGTCGCTCCGCGTCGATCCCTGGCACAAGCCTCGCGTGGATGAACTCGCAGCGGCTGCTGGGATCTCGCGGTCAAGCCTCGAAAACCGCTTTCGGGCCGCGGTCGGCCGCTCGATCCACGAAGAGCATGTGCGGCTGCGGCTGGCTGGCACGCGGAAGCTGATCGTAGAGACCGACCTGCCGCTGAAGGCTGTCGCCATACGGGCGGGGTTTCCGTCGCTGCAATACATGACAACGTTCGTGCGGCGGCACACGGGCCTCACCCCGGCAAGGCTACGTGCCGTCGAGCGGGCCCGGTGACGAGGCGGGCGGCCTGCCGGCCCAGTACGGCAGGCCAGTACGGTCTGCCGACGGTCAGTGAAACTGATACAGCGTCGTCACGATCACGCCGCCATGTTCCGGCACGGCGCAGAGCTGCCGCCGGGCAACGGCCGGAAGGTTAAAAGGTGGCTGCATGAGATCGACGCCGCTGCCCAAGCCCAGCCGAGTGTGGCCTCCGGTCGGCCTATCGATGTTGGGCGTGAACCGCTCCGCGGCAGGCAGGTGTTCGGTGCAGATCAGATATCGGCAACTGAGAGGAATGGCAGTCGCGAAACGGGCGATGCACTCGTTGGAGAGGTGCTGAAGCACCTGTCGCACCATTCCGACGTCTGCCCGGGGCAGGGGATCACGGCTGATGTCGAGCTTCCGAAAATCGACGTTGAAGTGCTGAAACCTTGCCCTGTGGTGGTCGATCATCGGCCCGACCACGTCGCAGGCGGTGTAGTGGTCGAACAGATGTCGGATGCGCGAGCCCACGAAAAAGTCACCGCAGCCAAGATCCAACCCGTTCGGCTTGAACGGCAACGACCGCACGAACGCCTCGACACTCGCGATATACGGCTCGACGATGGCCGGATCACGCGACCCACTGCCGGAGAAATATCGGTCCTGAGGATCGGGCGACCGTCCCCAGTGGCCGTGCGCATAGATCCTCGTGAAGATTGTTTCGTTCGAGGAACGGTCGGGAGAGTGGCTTGGGGCGTTCACTGGAATCAATGAGAACTGCGAACTGGCTCGTATAACGCAATCTATCCTCCGGGCCGGCCGAGAGCTGCGCGGGGCGAAGCCAGGGACGTAAATAAACCCGCCCAGGACCTCGGCTGGGGAGCCGACCCGTTCGGCCCGCCGTGCCGTTCGACCACGTTCGTCCGCCGTCATACCGGCCTCACGGCAGCGCGGCTCCGCGCGGTCGACTGTAGCCGGTAAACCCCCTTCGGCCAGACCGCCCTGCCAATCAGCGACGCCCGACCGTCGAAGGCCGCACGACGAGTTCGGCCGACTCAACGAGGCTTTTTTTCGGCCGCAACTTCGGGTTAAGAATCGCTTCGATCAAGAGTTGGGCTGCAGCACGACCGATCTCGCGGACGGGCTCACGAATAGCCGTCAACTGCGCCGATTCCTCGACCGTCTCGATCGTGTCGCCGAGGCAGGCCACCCGCACATCTTCCGGCACCCGAACACCACTCGCCCTCAGTGCGTGGAGCATTCGCAGTCCGCAGTTGTCGTTGAGCGCCACGATGGCGTCTGGCCTGCTGCGAAGCTTGGAAAACCTTGCGCCCCAGCCGGGGTCCACCGGATCACTGACCTCGGCCCAAGTCTCCCACTTCGGGTTGTGATCAAGGCCCAGTTCGCGCAACGTTTTCCGAAAAGCAACATACCGCATCGACGTGTATTTGAAGAATCTCTCGCCGACGAATCCAATGCGCGTGCAGCCGAGCCCGGTCAGGTGGTCAAGGAGTCGGCGCATGGCTGGTTGCGGATCCCAGCCTGCGGCGAATGCCTTCGGCATGTCAAACGGCACGTCGCCGAAGAAAACGAGCGGGATCCTCTGGCGGATAATCGACGTGTAGCAGTCTTTGCGGCTTGTGAGCTGGGGCATGGCGATGACGCCATCGACCCGCATCCGCATCAGCGTTTCGATCTCTTGGCGTTCGCGATCCTCGTTCCACGAGTGCACGGTCAGGAAGGGGAGATAACCGTGCCCGTCCAACACTTCGCGGGTGCCCTCGATCGCATATTGGCCAAACTTGCCCCAGACGCCGCCGAGCACGACGCCGACGACATGGGTGCGGCCGGTGATCATGCCGCGGGCCAGATGGTTGGGAATGTAGCCCAGTCGTTTGGCGACGGCCTGCACGCGACTGATTGTTTTGGACGATATGCGCAGTTCGGGAGCCCGGCCACTGATAACGAAGGCGGCCGTGGCCCGGGCAACGCCAGCCTCTTCCGCCACCTGCTTGATGGTGACGCGACGCGGGCGGGTGATCGAGGTGGAATGCATAGTCATGAGTGGATCGTGTCGGTGGTCGGTCGAACGCACGTCATTCAGTCGTGATCCGGAAGTTCCGCAGCTTTACCGGCAGGGCGTGATCCTGAAAGCCGATTGCCCCGGTCTTGGGCCGCTGCTTCAAGGGGCCGGCGTCGAGGTCAACTTCGTTGACGACCTCGCCATTCAAGGAAACGGTCAACAGGTCACCCTTCACCGCAACCTGCATCGCATTCCACTCGCCAGCAGGCTTGGCTGCGTTCACCTGCGGCGGGATTCCCGGAATGACTCCCCCTGCGTCGTGATCGGTAAGCTTTGCATCCTTGGGTTTCGAGCCTGAATCGTAGAGCTGCACTTCGATGCCCGACTGCACCGGATTCTTGCGGTCGCCGACATGGAAATAAAATCCGCTGTTACCGCCTTTTTGGAATTGATACTCGAACGTGGCAGTGAAGTCGCGGCGGTCCTCGCCGTTGAGCCAGAGGTACATGTCGTAGCGGGTCCAGCCGGCCTCCCCCTTCCGGGGCTCGAGCGATGCAACGTCGTCGGTCTCGAGCCTCCAGTTGCCCTTCGTCGTCCAGTGTTTTGCGAGGTCTCCTCCGGCGAGCAGATCGGGAGCCTCTGCGTTGGTGTTGCCGAAGCAGGCCATCATGAGGAAAACAAGGGGCAGAGCGGATCGAAACAGCATTGTGGGTGTTTCCTCAGGAAGGGAGTTCGAGTCGGCACGCCTCAAGAGGGCGCATTGGCAGACCGGTCACGGTGCATCATTGGTCGTTAAATCGAACACGAGATCTCTCGTTGGGCCAGCGATCGACGCCGAAAGGCCGCTCGAGTCTGGTGAGCTATACCGCTTCGGAACGATATACCTCTCGATCGTCGGGACGGCGGTCATCACCTCGACCGTCACCCCGGTCTTGCCCTCTTCGGGGGATCCGAGCGGAAACTGAGCCGGGCGGCCAGTCGACCAAACTGCAAGCAGGGCCACCACGGCGTAGTCGCCGGGCGGCAGGCCAGGCTTCATACCTGCCTCGCGCATCAAGAACCGGCCATCGGCATCGGTCTCACCAAGCCCTGGGCGGCCCTTTCCGCGCGGAATGAACGTGACGCTGGCCCCGGCAACCGGCTTGCCGTCGAGCGTGATCACGCCTTCGACGGGCACGCGTCCATGCCACTCGCCGCAACCGACGGTCAAGACAAAAACGGGCGCGACCACGGCCAACGCGCGCACTACACTCCGCGGCAGTTCGGCAGTCCAATCAGTGTGTCGCGTCGTCAAATGCACCCGTCTCCCCGATTCCGCCGGCTCAGCTGAGCACTGGCTGGATGACGTGTCCGTGAACGTCCGTCAGTCGCCGCTCGATGCCGTTGTTGTAAAACGAGAGCCGGGTGTGGTCGAGCCCGAGCAGGTGGAGGATCGTGGCATGGAGATCGTAGATGGTGGCCACGTTTTCCACTGCCTTGTAGCCGAATTCGTCGGTCGCCCCGTACGAAAACGCGCGCTTCACGCCGGCGCCGGCCAGCCACACAGTGAAACCCGACGGATTGTGGTCGCGACCGCTGGCATTCTTTTGGAATGTCGGCATCCGCCCAAACTCGGTCACGAATGCCACGAGTGTGTCGGCGAGCAAGCCACGGTCCTTCAGATCGCGGAGCAGCCCCGCGACCGGTTGGTCGAGGATCGGCCCGTGCACGCCGTATTGCTTCACGAGCGTCTTGTGGCCGTCCCAATTGCCGACGCCCTCGCCCATCGCGTAGGCGCCGTTGAAGAGCTGCACGAACCGTACGCCCTTTTCGACCAGCCGACGGGCGAGGATGCAGTTCCGGGCAAATCGAGCCTTGACCGAATTCTGCGTGTCGTCGGCGCCGTAGAGTTTGAGCGTCTCGGCCGATTCGTCGCCAAGGTCGGAAATTCTGGCGGCTGAAAGCTGCATCTTCGCCGCCAATTCATACGCGCTGATCCGCGCCGCGAGATCCGAATCGCCCGGATGGCGGGAAAGGTGCTCATCGTTGAGCATCTTGATGAAATCGCGGCTGGCGAGGTCGGCCTCCTCGGAGATGGCGGCTGGCCGAAACAGGTTGGGGATCGGCTTGTCGGCGTTGAAAGGCGTGCCCTGGAACACGGCCGGCAGAAACGCCGATTGCCACTGCCGCGGGCCGATCTGCGGGCCGCCGCGAGGGTCTGGAATCGCCACGAAGGCGGGCAGATCGTCACAGTCACTTCCCAGTGCGTACGTCACCCAGGCGCCCACGCTCGGGAAGCCATCGAGCGTGAAGCCTGTCGCCATCTGGTTTTCGGCGGGACCGTGGGTGTTGCTCTTGGCCGTCATCGAATGAATGAAGCACATCTCGTCGGCCATCTCGCCGAGCAAAGGCAGGAGGTCGCTCGTCATTTTGCCGCTCTGGCCACGCGGCTTGAACTCCCACTGCGGCTTGATCAGGTTTCCCTGCTCACCCTGAAACGTGATCAGCTTTTCGCCGCCAGCGACTGGCATCGGGGTGTCGTGACGCTTGACGAGCTCCGGCTTGTAGTCGAACGAATCGACGTGGGAGAGCGCGCCCGAGCAGAAAATCATCAGTACGTTTTTCGCCTTGGGCGCGAAGTGCGGCTTCCTCGCGGCGTAGGGCCGCGCCGGATCGATGAGCGGGCGAATCGGCGGATCGGCACCGAGCAGCCTCTGCTGGTGAAGGATCGCCGCCAAGGCGATGCCGCCGAGGCCGGTGCCGCCGAATTGGAGGAATCCACGGCGATCCAGCATCCTCCGGCCAGCATGGGAAAGGTCGTGTCGCATGGATGCGATGCTCCGATTCAATAGACCGTGATGAATTCGCTGGCATTGAAGAGGCTGCGACACAGCATCGGGAGACCGTGCCGGTCGACGAGCTGCCGCCCCGCGGCCTGTTCGGCGGGCGTCGCATCTCGGCCGAAAGCCAGGAGCACCGCCCGGCCAACCTGCTTTGCAGAGTCCTCACCAACCTCCCGCCTCACCCGCTCTGCGAACCGCATGGCCTGGTCGAGGAGAAACTCCCCGTTGAGCATATTGAGCGCCTGAAGCGGCGTGGTGCTGACCGTCCGCTTGGGCTGCACCTGCCCCGCATCGGGGCAGTCGAACGCCCCGAAGAAGGAATCCAGTTCAGCTCGGGGCTTGCTCTGGTAGACCATGCGGCGAAAGTCGTCCTGCGAGAAGGTCGTCTTCGTGACGTAGACCTTCACATAGTTGCCGTTGGGCTCGAAGAGGTCGAAACCCGGCCCGCCTGTCTTCGGATCGAGGCTGCCGCTCACGGCCAGGATCGAGTCGCGAAGCGGCTCGGCCTCGAGCCGCCGAGGCGGATAACGCCAGAGAAGGCGGCTGTCTGAATCCACGGCCAGACTTTCGGGCCGGGCTGCGCTCGACTGCCGGTACGTGCGGCTCGTGACGATCAGCCGGTGCACGGCCTTGAGCCTCCAGCCACCGTCGATCAACTCACTCGCGAGCCAATCGAGGAGTTCCGGGTGGCTGGGCCTGCCGCCGTTGACGCCGAGGTCGCTGGGGGTATCGACGAAGCCGTTACCGAAATGGTAGTGCCAGAGACGATTCACGATCACCCGCGCAGTGAGCGGATTGTCATTCGCCGCGATCCAGTCGGCGAGCCTGGCACGACGATCCTTTTCAGGCGCCTCAAAATCGAGCTGCCACGGCGCGCCGAACTTCGTCAGCCCGCCGGGCGGCACCTCCTCGCGTGGCGCCATTGGATCACCCCGAAAAAAGCGATGGGTTTTTGGAGGCTTTGCGTTGAATATGCCCACATACGCTTTGGGCGCTTCCTTGATCGCGGCCAGCCGCTTCTCGGCATCGCTTACAGACGCGACGAGGCTTTCGGCCTCGGCGCGTTCGTTGGGGGAGAGATCGGCGGCCATTTTGAGGGCCGGCGCCTCGCTGCCGTACGGAATGCGATCGGCATCGCTGGCCACGACCGTCCACTTTTCAGCATCCTCCGAAACGGCCACCTCGTATTTCGTGGGCACCCGATCGGAGTAGGTCGCGGCTGGACTCCGATCCCGGCTCCAGGTGACCCGAGCCACGTCCCGCAGCTCTTTGAGTTCGAGCTGCACCCATCCTTTGCCGGCCTCGTCGGAAATCCACGATCTCCCGTTGCCATACAGCCCGTCGTTGACGTGCGCGAGCTTATGGAAGGGGTTGCCCTCCTTCTGAAAGACGCCCGACGCCGTCGGTTTCGCGCCTTTGGCCACGTTGCTTCCATCCGTGGCGAAGACATCGATCTCGTCGATGCACGGTTCGCCTCCGGTCGTCGCCTTGACCGTGAACCGGACGAACCTGGCGGTCACCGCCGGGAATGACTCCACGTTTTCACGCGCCGAGACCTGTGGACGATGGATGACAATCTTGCCCGCCGACTGGAGTTCGACGAGCCGCCCACGATCGCTGTTCAACTCCTGCTCGAGGGCGGCAATCTTCTGCCGACGTTCCTGCTCGTGCGCAGCGGAGAGATACGGACGCTCGCCGTGCAGGACTCCCTCGAAAACGGCCTTGAGCCGGTAGTAGTCGGCCTGAGGCAGTGGGTCAAACTTGTGGTCGTGGCACCGCGCGCAGCCGACCGTAAGACCCAGAAATGTTGAACCGACGGTGCTCACCATGTCATGGAGTTCGTCGGCACGCTGGTTCGCGGTCAGAACGGGGTCGGGTGATCCGACCCGGTCTTTCGGTCCGCCCACCAAGAATCCGGTAGCCGGATGCACGCCGAGCGTGTCGCCGGCCAGTTGCTCGCGAATGAACTGGTCGTAGGGCTTGTCGGAATTAAACGAATCGATCACCCAATCACGATAGGGCCAGGCGTTCGTTCGGGCCTTGTTCATTTCGAAGCCGTCGCTCTCCGCGAACCTCACGACGTCGAGCCAATGCCGCGCCCAGCGCTCGCCGTAGTGGGGGGACGCCAGAAGCCGGTTCACCAGGTCCTGGTAAGCTGCTTCCCCACCGCCCGGCGAACGGCATGCGGTCTCAAAGGCAGCGATCTCCTCCGGCGTGGGTGGCAGACCGATGAGGTCGAACGACACCCTGCGGATCAGCGTGCGCGGATCGGCTTCGGGATTGAATACCAGCTTGCTCGCGGCGAGCTTCGCCGCTATGAACGCGTCGACAGGGTTGGAGGCCTGCATCTCATCGTCGGAGCGCGGTACCTCCGGCCGCCTGATTGGCTGAAACGCCCAGTGACCGGAACCTTTTTCGACTTTCGCGGATGCCGCGGGCAGCATGGACGCCGGCAGCGTTGCCACGTCGTCAGGCCAGACCGCGCCCGCCTCGATCCATTCCCGGACGAGCCGCTGCTCGTTGGCCGAGAGAGGCGGGCCTTCCGCCGGCATCCGCATCTCCTTGTCATCAGTACTGATCCGCACGAAGAGTTCGCTCTCCACCGGATTTCCGACCACGATGCCCGCCGTGCCGGAGTCACCCCCCTTCATCGCCTGCTCGCGCCGATCGATCCGAAACCCGCTTTCGGCCGACTCCGGGCCATGGCAGGCCGCACACTTCGCCGCGAGCAGCGGCGCGATGGCGTCTCGGAATTGGTTGTCCGCGTCGCCCTGAATCGCCTCAGCCCGAGCGTTCAAGCGACCGGAGAACACAGGGCAGACGACGAGCAGCATCGCCCCACTCGCCACCGCGGCGTTCATCACGCGTTGCAAACCCGCCATGGGAGAACCTTGTCGTCCGTGGTACATGTCGGACTTTTTGATTGTATCGTCCCCCGACTCCGCCGGTCCCATGGCATCCGCAGGAAAACTGTTACGTTTTTGCGACCCATCCTCGCCGGCCCGTCGCGGATTCTGCATGCTTTACCGCTCCCGAGACTAGCATGGATTAGCTACCATGCACTATCGATCTCGTAGCGCGACGTCCCGGTGCCGTCTGAAGTCGTCGCCATTCATCGCCGGGAGCACGTGCGCATGCATCTGGATCGACGTCGATTTCTGAGGGGCGCTGGATCGATCATCGCCCTTCCGGCGCTCGGATCGTTCGGCTTCCGTCGGTTCGCGGCAGCGGCGGCGGCGAGCGTGCGGCCCAAGCGCATGATCTTCATCGGATTTGGCTGGGGGATCACGGAGGAGACATGGCTTCCCGACAAGACACAGACGGGCGTTGACTGGGCGCTGCCCGATGGCCTCCAGCCACTCGCGAGGCATCGCAACCAGATCACGATCGTCCAAAACACCTTCCATCAGCACTCGACCGACCCGCATGCGTGCAGCACGTTCTGGCTTACGGGGGCGAACAAGTTCGGAGTGCCAGGCAAAAGCTTCTCCAACACGATTTCGGTCGACCAGGTGGCGGCGGAACAGTTTGGCAGGGACACAAGGCTGACGTCGCTGACCCTGAGCGGCCCAGCCGACAGCCACGGCCCTGGCCTCTCGCTCGCCTGGAATCGACAGGGAAAGCCGGTGGCCGGCCTCGAAAACCCTGTGGTCGCCTTTCACAGGCTTTTTTCGGATGAAGCAACGTCGCTGGAGAAGCGCCAGGCGGATCTCAAAAACCAGCGGAGTGTGCTCGACGTAGTCCTCGAGGATGCCCGTGATCTTGAGCGCGGCCTGAGCCGCGATGACGTGGACAAGCTGCGTGAGTATTTCGAGTCGATCCGCGACATCGAGACCCGCCTCGCCAAGGAGGAGCAGTGGCTCGCCGTTCCCAAGGCCAAGCCAGCCGAGGCGATGCCTGAACCAGGCAACAGCATGAAGGGCGACCGGCAGGTCGGCGTGATGTATGACCTCATGGTCGCGGCCCTGCAGACCGAAGCGACCCGGGTGGCGACCTACCGACAGCCAGCGCAGCTCTTCATCGACGGCCTGGGCATCCCTTTCAATGGGCACAATCTCAGTCACTATACGCCCGGGCCGCGCATGGAGGCGAGCCAGGTCCGCGACCGCGGCATGTCGACCGTGCTCGCACACTTGATCGACCGGCTCAAGGCGGTCAAGGAGCCCGATGGTTCGAGCCTGTTCGACCACACGAGCGTGGTTTTCGGTTCGAACGTCCGCAGCCAGCATTACCTGGAGAACTGCCCCACACTGCTCACCGGCGGCGGCGCTGGGATCAAACTCGGCCACCACGTCGTTTTGGCCGATCCGAAGACACCCCTGTGCAACGTATTCCTCACGTTGCTCAAAGGAGTCGGCATCGAAACCCCTTCGTTCGGTGACTCCACGGGAATCATCGACGAATTGATGGCGTGAGCCGCAGGCCGTTGACTGAAGGCGACTGTATTTTATATTTATTCTCCCATGCCTTTCGGCAGCCATCGTGGCAGCTTGTTCGGGAGGCGCCTCTCCGTGGTCGATGGGGTTGAAGATCGAGAGGCTTTTGCGGAAGGACAGTCCATGAAACTCGGGAACAAGGTCGCCATCGTCACCGGCGGGGCCTCCGGTATCGGCAAAGGGATCTGCCTGGCATTCGCCAAGGAAGGGGCGAAGGTCTGTGTGGTCGATGTGGATGCAGATCGCGGTGCAAAAGTCGTCGACCACCTCAAGACCGCCGGCGCGGCGGCTTGTTTCGTCAGGGCCGACGTGGGCGAAGAGCCGGATGTCGTTCGCTATGTGGCCGACACGGTGGCGACGTTCGGCCGCGTGGACATCATGGTGAACAACGCTGCCGTCATCCAGCAAGCGAAGGTCGTCGACTTGGATGTGGCGGAGTGGGATCGCATCCTCAAGAACAATCTGCGGAGTGTGTTCCTGGGTAGCAAGTATGCCGCCCGACAGATGATCAAGCAGGGCGGGGGAGGGCGGATCATCAACATTTCCTCGATCCACGCCGAGCTCTCGGAACCCCAGGCGGCTGCCTACACGGCCTCGAAGGGGGGCATCAATGCGTTCACTCGCACCCTGGCGACGGAACTCGCGCCCCACAAGATCACGGCCAACGTGCTCCAGCCGGGGGCCACGTTCACGGAACTCACCGTTCCGATGTACACGCCCGCCGTCAAGAAGGCGCTGTTCGAGCGAGTTCCGCTGAAGGCGATCGCCAACGTCGAAGACATCGCCTGCGGCGTCGTCTTCATGGCCTCCGACGAGGCGTGGTACATGACCGGCTCGACCATGACGATCGACGGCGGCTATGTGATGGACGGCTCGCTCCCGGGAGCCGCCTATTGGACGGAGTAGGCAATGGCTCGCTACATCGACATCAGTGTGCCGACGAGCGCGGCGACCACCGTATTTCCGGGTGATTCCCGCCCTGAGTTCCACTGGCCAGGCTGGACGCATGAGCGTGGTGATCCGGCCAACGTCGGCTTCTACCGCGGAGGCCTTCATCACGGCACCCATGTCGATGCGCCGTGGCACTTCATTCCCGGAGGCAGACGGATTGACGAGATGCCCCTTGCGCACTGGCTCGGCGACTGCGAGGTCGTCGACCTGACCCACGTCGAGGCGTGCATCGATGCCGACGACCTCGAACAAGCCGAACTGCCAGAGGATGCCCGACGGCTTCTTTTCAAGACTCGCAACGGCCAGTCCGACTATTGGCATGAGCCCTGGAATCCCGACTTTATCTACATCGACAAGACCGCCGCCGCATGGTGCACCGCCCGCAGCATCCTCACGGTGGGCCTCGACTACCTCACCGTCGATCCGCCGACCGAGCCCGGCTTTCCGGCGCACATGGAACTGCTCGGCAAGGAAACCCTGATCATCGAAAATATCTGCCTTCGGGACGTGCCCGCCGGCCGATACGAGCTGCTCGCAGCTCCCGTGAAGTTGAGCGGGGTTGACGGAGCCTGGTGCCGCGCGCTGTTGCGAACGGAGCGCTGATCGCGATGTCTCCGACGCTCTACGTGATCCTGCTCGCTTTCGTCGCCGGGATGGGCGGCCTCTTGTTCGGCTACGAGACGGCTGTCATTTCCGGAACCACGGAGGCTCTTCAGGCGCATTTTCAAATCACGGACTTGCAGCTCGGTTGGGTGGCGGCAAGCGCACTGGCGGGATGCGTGGCAGGCGTTCTCGTGGCGGGCTGGTTTGCCGACCGATTCGGCCGCAAGGCGGGCATGATCGTCTCCGGCGTCCTTTTCGCCCTGGCGTCGATCGGCGCGGCCGTGGCTCCGAACGTCGACGTGCTGATCGCAGCCCGCTTGATCGGCGGGGTCGGAGTCGGCATTGCCTCCATGGTGACGCCGTTGTACATCGCCGAGATTTCGCCCCCCGCGGTCCGCGGGGGGCTCGTCTCGCTCAATCAGATCGCGATCGTCACGGGCATGCTGTTCGCCTACCTGATGAACCGCAGCATCGTCGGCTGGGGCGATCAGGCGTGGATGAACGTATCCGGGTGGCGGTGGATGTTTGGAATGATGCTCGCCCCGTCTGCCATTTTCCTGTTGCTTTCCCTCTTCGTCCCCGAAAGTCCCCGCTGGCTGGCCCAGCGGGGATTCCTCGATCGGGCCCGCGACCTGATCAATCGGATCGCAACTCCAGACCGGTCGAAGGAGGCGTTTGACGCCATCATCACGAGTCTCGCCGAGGCAGAGGGAACAGTCGGCGAGTTGTTCCGGCCCGGCGCTCGCGGAATCACGTTCATGAGCATGGTACTGGCCCTGTTCCAGGCCTTCACCGGCATCAACATCGTCATGTACTACGCGCCGCGCATCTTTCTCAAGGCCGGCCTGGCGGCATCGGATGCCTACGGCCACTCGATCCTGATCGCGCTGGTGATGATCGCCGCAACGGCGGTGTCGCTCGTGCTGGTGGATCGCGTCGGACGTCGGCCGATCATCCTGACCGCGTCGGCCGGCATGGGCATCTCGCTGCTCCTGATGGGCCTCGTCTACCCACGGGGCGACGAGGCGGCCGCGCCGCTGTCGATCCTTCCCGCATGGGTCGTCGCGCACCAGGGCATGATCCTCTTGCTGTGCACGCTGAGCTACGTGTCGTGGTTTTCCATGGGGATGGGAGGCATCTATTGGGTCGTCGTGTCCGAGATCTTTCCAAACCGGATCCGCGGCCGCGCGATGGCGCTGTCGGTCGTCTTCCTGTGGATCGGCAACTTCCTTGTCACGCAGTACTATCCGGTGATGCTCAGCCGACTCGGGGGCGATTCCTTCTTCGTGTTCGCCGCCGCCTGCCTGGCCTGCCTCGTGTTCGTAGCGGCGTGCGTGCCTGAAACGAAGGGCCGGTCACTGGAGTCCATCGAGGCCGAATTTTTCGGGCACCCCGGCAGCGCATAGCCGGCCCAATCTGCCCCCTTGGTCGTTTGCGGGATTGGCAACGCCAAAAATGTGCTGGAAGATCGTCGGTCGATATGCCCACGATTGTGTGTAGTATGGAGGCCTCAGGGAATCCTTCTCGTATGAAGTCAGTGACCACCAAGGCCGGTGTCGAGAGCATGGGGCCCGCCGCTCTCGAAGAGCGACGCGGCCTGCGGCACGACATCGTCCGCCGAGTGCTGATCGAGATCTTCAGGGGACATCTCCCCCCAGGGACGCGTCTGATTACGCAGAAGCTTTCGAAGCAACTCGGCATCAGTGCCACGCCGCTTCGCGAAGCGCTCGTGGAACTCGAGGCGATCGGGATGGTCGAGATCAGCCACAACCGTGGGGCCGTCGCCGCCCCGTTCGGCCCTGAGCAGCTGCGCGGCATTTACCAGGTACGTCGGGTGCTGGAGAGCGAGGCGGCCCGCGGTGCTTTCGGGCGAATTGACCGCCAGATGCTCGAAACGCTCCGGGAGGAATTCGTCGCATACGCCCGTCGCCGGTCGAAGTCGGCCGCCTGGCTTCGCTCCGCCATGGAGGCCGATGGAAGGCTCCATAGCACGATCGCCGCCGCGTGTGGGAGCCCTCGTCTTGCCAGGGAGATCGACCGCTACGCCCTCCTCATGCAGACGATCAGCGCCGCGATTGGGAATCGGCATCACAGTCAGGAGGACGCTGTCAGGGAGCACATCGCGATCATCGACGCACTGCTTTCCGGAACCAGGGAAGACTGTGGCCGTGCCATGGCAAAGCACATCGATTCCACCGCAAAGCGCGTGATCACCGTGATGTTCGCCGGCCGCGAATAGCGTCAGCCCAGCAGACCCATGCGAGGAATGCCCGCCGCGTCGGCGAGCGTCCCGAACTCCTCGACGAGACGCACGCCGAGGGGCACGCCGTCCACCAGACGCCGCTGTCGTTCGAGCACCTCCGGTTCTCCCGGGAACAGCACCCGGTCACACCCTCGCATCGTCGGCATCTGCACCCACCGCGAAAGCATTTCGGTGAGCCGGACCTTGAACCGCTCCAGCGGCACGAACCGGGAGATGTCGATCGCGCCAATCATGCCGCCGAGGCGGCGGTGCTTTGTCAGGTCGCCGTACATCACCGGAATGTCGGGGCCGTATGGCGAATCGCTGAGCAGGCTGCAGAGGATGTCGATCGCCAGCCCGAGACCCGAGCCCTTGTGCTCGCCCACGGGGTAGAGGGCGTTGGCCGATTTCGGGCACGTGGTGTCGTTGCCGTCGGCGTCCACGGCCCAGCCGAGCGGGATCGGGATTGCTTCCATGATCGCGTTGGAGATGCTATTCCACGGTGTCTTGCTCGTCGCCATGTCGAGGCAAAAGGCTTCGATCGGGTGCCCGTCGATCGAAACGGGCGCCGTGATGCACAGCGGGTTGGTGCCGCAGAATGGCAGCCGCGCCCCATGCGGCAGCACCATGGGGTCGACGTGCGTGAAGATCAAGCCGATCATGCCGTGGGCGGCGATCTGCTGCCCATACGACGCCAGCGCTCCGCAGTGGCTCGAGTTTCGCACGGTGACCCAGCCGGCGCCGGTGTCCCGGGCCAGCCGCACCGCCTCACCGGCTGCCCGATGCATGACCAGCTGGCCGAGACCATGGCCGCCGTCGACGATGCCGCACGACGGCGCCAGGCGGTCGAACGTGATCGTGGGACGCGGGAGAACGCTGCCGCTGCGGATACGACGCAGGTAGTGGGGCACGCGGGCGACGCCGTGCGAGTCGATGCCTCGGAGGCTCGAGTCGACGAGCGGTGCGGCGGCAAGCTCGGCATTCTCCTCACTGACCCCCGCCGCGACGAACAACTGCACGATGAACCGCGAGAGGTCCTTTGCATCGACTCGAACACTGTCACAGACGATCTGTGGCATTACCGCTCCTGCTCCAGGAGGCTGGGTCCTGCAAGCCTCTCGTGATGACGCAAGGGTAAACGAATATTATATAAAATGTCAACGGGCTGCGTTCCTCCACCGAGAGGGTTCTTCACCATGAATCATCTGGTCAACGTGTGCGCCATCACGGTCGTGTTGGCTGCCACCCACGCGCCCGGTCAGGCGACGGAGCCCCGGGAGATCTTGCTCTGGCAGACGGGCGCACCTGAGCCGCGGGTGCCAGCGGATCCGCCTGAGGCGGTCGACAAGAAAGACGACGGCATTTCACGGCGGCGAAACGTGTCGAACCCGCGGCTCGTCGTGTACGACGTTCCCTCGTCGGCCGCCGCGAAGCCACGCGGCGCCGTGCTCGTGGTACCCGGTGGCGGCTTCGGCATTCTTGCCGACGAGCACGAGGGGTCCGACGCCTGCAGGTGGCTGAATGATCACGGGTTCGTCTCATTCCTCGTGCTCCATCGCGTTCCGACCAACAAGAGCGCTTTGCCCAACGTCGCGCCGGTCCAAGACATCCAGAGAAGCGTGCAGGAAGTGCGTCGTCGCGCGGCTGAATTCAATGTCGATCCCGCGAAGATCGCCGTTCTCGGGTTTTCCGCCGGGGGGCAGGCCACGCTGGTGGCCGCCACGAGCAAGCCGGCTTTTCCAGCCGATCTGACCGACCCCACGAGGCCCGATGCGGTGTTGCTCCTCTACCCATGGAAGATCGTCGGCGACGGGAACACGGGTCTGCGGTCCGACGTGATGATCGACGCCGACACGCCGCCGATGTTCATCGCCCAGTGCGGCGACGATCCCGGGTCGCTGCCGCAAGGCTCGGCTCACCTGTATCTCAAGCTCGTGGAGGCGAAGGTGCCGGCCGAAATTCACATCTACGAAAAGGGGGGGCACGGGTTCGGCCTCAAGGCGAACAACTCGCTTCCCGGCACGTTTGATTGGAAGGCCCGGGCGATCGAGTGGCTTCGCCTGCACGGCTGGTGACGGCTGGGCTATCGAGACGTGGCAATGCTCACGCCCATGAGGCCGATCACCACTTCCTCCGAGAGACACTCGAGTGTCACGCTTTCGAGTGGCACATCCCGCCGCAGCTTCCAGCCGTAGACCATGGCCCGGCAGCTACTCCCCAACTGCACCTGGGCCGGCGGCTCCTCGGGGAGTGAAAACGCCTCCGATTTGTAGTCGTAGTCCTTGGAGTGCCCGAAATCACAGAGTGACCAGAACGTGTAGGGTGGTATCAGTTCCAGGTCTTCCTTCACGCCATCGGCATATTCGAACCGTACGACCGCGTTGGCGATCCGCACCTGCATGGGGTTGGTCGAGCCGCAGATCATGAGCCATGCCGAATCACCATGCCGGTTCACCGGAACAGTAATTTTTCTCGGCCAGTTGTCCCAGAGACTGGTGAAGGCGATGTTTCTGTCTCCAGGCTTCCACAGAAACGCGGCCCCCTGAGGCACCTGCAGCATCCCCTCTGCCACCGTCAGCGGTTCAGGGAGATCCTTGGGCAGCTTCACGGGCACGTCCTGCAGCAGGAGCGGCGGCACGCCGGCGACACTCGAAGCCATTTCCGCGTGATCCGACTCGCCGATGCGCCAGTCTGCCGCTGTTCCCGCCAGCGGCGGAGCGTCGCTGCCGCGTCCCTTGAGTTGCTCGATGCCCACGACTCCCCGGGAGATCGTGACCCGTTCGATCCTGCCGAGAAGCCTCTTCTCACCGCGATGATCGGCCCCCAATCTGAGCTTCGGGCCCAGCGCCACGGCGGCCAGGTCAATCATTTCCGGCTTCCGGCCGTAGCTCTCCCCGTTGATGTACATCGCCACCTGTTCGCCGGAGCGAACGGTCACGGCCAGGTGGGTCGAGCGATCGCCTTGGAGCACCGGCCAGGTGTAAAGCGACGTCTTGCCCGCCTGCAGCCGCAGCGTTCGCGCGACCGGAGTATTTTCGACGACGAGATCCCCGAGTTCCAGGATCCGTCCGTTGACGAACGAGGCCATGTCCGCCTGCACCCAGACTTCCACCGTGAAATCCCCGCCGAGCTTCAGGTCGCCGATCTCCGCCTCGAAGACCGGCGCCGGCCGCCGCGGCCAGGTGTTGGAGACGTCGATCCCAGGCGGCTGTTTCTGCACGTACGCCGCGTGCCAGGTTCCATACGCATGCCGGTCCAGCCGTGCGGAACTCGTATCGGGGCGGGGCGAGAGGTACTCCTGGCGAAATAGCGCGCCGACGTGTGCGTTGAATTGCTCGCCCATGTCGATGCCGGTCCAGAGGGCACCGGTTGGTGCATGACGCAGGTTCTTCTCCGCAGCCACGTGCTCCGCTTCGCGATCCCGAACCAAAAAATCGAAAATTCGCCACTGCGAAGCCTCGCCCGTCTGCACGACGGCCAGCAGCCGGTGG
This sequence comes from Planctomycetia bacterium, assembly GCA_037129475.1. Lineage (GTDB taxonomy): Bacteria > Planctomycetota > Planctomycetia > Pirellulales > UBA1268 > RGVT01. The sequence continues at coordinate 63,433 of JBAXUY010000003.1, forward strand.
TGGCCCGCATTTCGGGCCACGCGGCCGCTTGCCTTGCCATCCACCAGGTTCACGTCCTCCAGAACACCCTGTGCATCCTTCAGTTCGGTGATCGGCCCACCCGCCGACGTCAACTCAACATGGGATCCACAGTCCACTTCTCGAAACTCCACCGTGGCTGGCGGCAGCTCACGCGCCACCTCCAACACGAGGTGCGCCTTCTTCAGCACGGGAGTGCGCACCACGCAGATGGAACGACCGAATCCGGGCGTGATCGTCACCGGCACCCTGTCGCCGTTGAGGCTCACCGACTCGAGGGCCGCGGCGCGGAAGGGCAGCTGCAGCTCCAAAGCCGACTCGCGTTGCAGCTCCACGGTCAACCGCTGTGTGTTCCCCTCGCGTCGGTAGTCGAGCCGGAATTCCGGATGGCTCAGCGCCGCATCGTCCCACTCGGTCGGAAACTGCGGGGCGATCGTGACGAGATCATTGGGCCGGTCCGGCCGATAGCCGAAGACGCCGGAGACCGCAGCCCGCGCGAACGGCGCGAGAAAATCGGTGAAGTCCACGCCCGTCCAGGGCTCCCCGAAATTGCCGGGTACAGGTGACTCGAAGGCGGTCTCGCCGAGACAGCCCCGGATGATGTCCATCGCGTTATCCGGCATCCCGGCCAGGCAATAGTCGAAAGCCAGGTGATGCTCCTCGCCTGGGGAGCGGGTCCTGATCGACCAAATTCCGGGCACCCAGTTGGACGGGCAGACCCGCACGCCGCCCCCGGGCCGGCGCTCGCGATCGAGCCCGTATTCCGTGAAGTGCAGCGTCGACGCCATCTGTTCCGGCGTGAACAGCCCCGGGCAGTCCAGCGCATGGACGATGCTCGGCAGCCAGGGATCCGGGTGCAGCCGGCGGTGTCCTCCCTGCTCGCGATAGGCCCCAGGATGGCCCGCCTTTTCCACCCACACAGCCTCGAAGAACCCCTTACGGATCAACGCAAGCGACGCTTCATGCCGCTCGACCGCCGCCTGATCCCCCGCCCGCCGAGCCATGTCCCGCGCCGCCAGGTGGCCGCGGTAGGCGAAGGCCGTCTCTTCGGCCGTGTCTCCGCCGTTATACCACTGGTTGTCGGTGAGGTACGTGTTGATGAAGCTCTCATAGGCCCCGTTTCCATCGGGATCGAAACAGCGGCGGATATAGTCCAGATGCAGTTCGAGCGCGGGCCGCAGGATCTTTTCCAGTTCCGGATCGGCGGTGAATCGCCAATCTTCGATCACCTGATCGAAGAAGATCGACTGCATGTCGTACATCGTCGACATGGCATCGGGAATGAGTCGCCCCTTGCCGAGATATCGCGGGTCTCCGCCCGGATGCGTGATGGTCGCCTCGTAGCGTTTGAGCGCGGTGTTGTTTTCGACACGCGCCCGCAAGTCCGGGTGATCCCGGTAGCTCTCGCCGGTCACCTGCGAGGCGAAGAAATGCCGCGCAGCGGTCAGCACCCGCTCGTGCCAGCCATAGGCCATGCCGCCGATGACGGTCCGCCAGCCGAGGAACGGGCTCGGATAGGGGCCGCTGCCTCCGTGGGCGTACGCCCGGCCCCGCCACACGCCGTCCAATGCCGCGCTTGCCGCCCGCACCATGAAATCGAACCGGGCATCGGGCGTCCGGCTGACCACGCGATTATTCAGCGATTCCACCCGCTCCCAGGCAGCCGGGAATTCGGTAGCGACATTCGGCGCCGCCGCCTGCTTGTCCGTTTCCGCCCAGGCGCGGGCGATCCAGGTGATCGGTTCCGGGCCTTCGATCGGCGTCAGCCCGCAGGCCACCGGGCACCTGTCGGCGGTGCTGGCAAGCAACTGGCCGGGCGTCTTCCAACTCTGGGCGTCGGCGACGCGCACCTCCGACGCGGCGCTGCACGCGGCGAGGGTAAAGCGAAAGCGATCGCCGCGCGGTGGCTCCAGGCGGATCACGCCCGCCGTCACCTCGACGCGATCGCCCTGGGCGTGCACCGGCGCGAAGCCCTGGTATCGCGGTTCACGCGTGACGAGCGTGTCGATCGCGGCAATTCGCTCGTTTCGGGAGGCGCCGCCGAGCATCCACACCAGCCGATCTCCCGCCGCCGCACCGGTCGCGTTCGCTTGAGCTGCCATGCCCAGCCCGGTCGCCAGCGGCAAGGCGTGGAGCGAGATCGTCACGCCGGGGAAGGCCGGGTCGCTCGCCACCCACTCCACCCGCCCGCCGTGATACCGAAACTCGATTGACTCGAAGTCGAGCAGCCACTTGCCCTCGCCGCCCTGTTTCTGGAATCCGAGCACAAAACAACCATCCATCCAGGGATGGCCGCCGAACCGTACCAGCGGCCGATCCCCGGTGAACACGTAGTAGTACGGCAGGCTTAGATCGGTCGGGTTGGCATAGAGGGGCCGATTGTTGAAGTAGACGCCGTTGCGGCGAACGATCGCGCCGTTCTCGAACAGTCCAGGAGCGTTGTCGCTCTCCGCCGCGACGGCAGCCAATGCACAGAGAGCCATCACGAACCCGGCGAACGAACGAGCGATCATGGCTGGCGGTCCTTCATGGTCGGATGGCACTACGGGATCGCTGCGAACGATGCCGCGGCTTCGATCTGTCTCGGCAAAGGCACCGACGTCAATAGCTCCCGATCGCCTGCCCGTCGGCCTTGGCTCCGAGCCGCTGAAGCGTCTCGTGGTCGATGTTTTCCGAAAGGAACACGACTGCTCCATCGGCCATCAGAAAGCCGACGCCCCCCGGGTGCCGCGAGCGAAAGCCATACGAAAGCCAGTTGCCGTTGAACGGCTTCTGGCAGTCGGGCACGCCATTCCCCAGCGATCCCGGATCGCACGTGTCGTAGTTGAGTGGCACGAGCGTGTTGCCACGGCCGTTGCTGTTGGGAGTGAATCCCCAGCCAAGGAACAGCCAGAAAGAGCAATCCGGCCTGGCCTCGCCGAAGGCGATGGTTTTCGAGAGGCCGTCCGAGATCTCCCGGAGACGGCAGCGACCGGCGGCAAAGCCGGGAAATGGCTTCCCATAATACTGCGAATTCCCGACGCCGACCGCGTAATACAGCGACGAGAACACGCCCGGCATCTGGTTTATGCCCGTCAACTTCTGCGCCGCCGTGCCGAACAGATTGAACGAGTTGACCGTTCCCGGGCACGAGGCATTCGCCCACATGGTCCACGGCCCGACGCAGCCGATGTAGTTGAGACGCGACCGCGCATATCCGAAGAGTGAGCTGCACGTCGCAGGCAACGCCCCCGCCGCCTGGTCTGAAGGGCAAACATAGGTCGGTATCGACAGGCTGCTGACACGCTTGGTGGTTCCCGGCACGACAGCCTGGTCCTGGTTAAAAGCCGGAACCGAGTCATACGCAAACACGGGCTCCGACATGTTGTAGTAGTCGTACACTCGCTGCTGTTCGATATAGGGCAGCAGGTACATCGTCGTCGAGCCGTGGGAGAAGGAGTTTCCGTTGGTACCCACGACCGAGGTTTCACCGCCCGGGAAGGAATCCTTTCTGGAATGGGCGTACCCGTGCAGCCCGATGCCGATTTGCTTGAGGTTGTTCTGGCAGTGCGCACGACGCGATGACTCGCGCACCGACTGGACCGCAGGCAGGAGAATCGCGACCAGCAAGCCGATGATCCCGATCACCACGAGCAACTCGATCAGCGTAAAACCACGGCGGTGTTCCACGGCGTTCATCCGAGTTGGTGCGGCCGCCCGCCTGCTTCGCAGGCGGAGATTCGCTTTCCACGGAAGCATGCTACCGGGCAACGGCGGTCATGCGATCGCGTTGTCGCTGTCTCCAGGCGGTCCAGCCAGCCATCGCAGCGCCGATGCCCGCGAGACCGATCGCCCCTGGTTCGGGAACAATGATGAGTTCGAGGCCAGTGCCCGCGCTGTTGACCTTCACCGACATGTCGCTCACGGAAGGCTTCGCGCCCTGCCAGTTGGCAAGATTGAGCGTGAACAGATTGGTGAGGTCGGTGCCCGCGGCGGTCGAGAACCCCGTGGCACCCGCGAAACTCGCGATGAGAAACTGGTAGGTCGAGCCCTGAATATATTCACTTGCCAACGGCCCCGGGATATTTCCCGCGGTCAGCGTGGTGAGGTCGAGGTTGAACCTGCTCGCACTCGACAGGCCCGAGAGATCGAGCACGCCGCCCGTGACGTTGAGGAGATCCCAGTTCGTGCCGGCCGTTCCCGTGAGGGCATTGAGCTCCCACACGTAGGTGCCGCCCGGATTGAAGGCGAGGCCGGCGGAAAACGCTTGTGTGCCGGGCGAATTGCCGGGGGACAGGATGGCGTTGGTGCCGACGGCGACGCTCGAGCCGATCGTGCCCGTGCCGGAGAGCGTGCCTCCGGACCCGCTGAACGTGATCCCCGACGACAGCGTCGTGGCCGAGTTGTATTTGAAGTCGCCGCCGTTGATCGTGATGCCGCTCGTGCTGTTGATCCTGCCGGTCGAGCCGATGTCAAGGCGACCGCCGGAGATCAAGGTCGCGCCGGTGTAGCCATTCGAGCCCGAGAGGGTGAAGACACCCGTTCCCACTTTCGTGAAAGAAGTCGTGGCCGACGTCGTGACGATGGACCCGGCAAACTCGGTCGACGTATTCAGGCCGCCGACGACGTACGTGACGGCTCCATTTCCGCCGCGGAGCGCACTGAACTGGTTGCCGGAAAGCTCGCCGATGGCCGCGTTGCCGACGTAGCCATCCTGCAGGTATGCCGCCAGCGAACTCGTTGACGTGCCCACGAGATTGACGCGGGCGTTGGTCATCTGGGTCGCGGGCCGAAATTCGCCGGCCGTCACGTTGACCTGGCCACTGAAGCTGTCGAACGAGCCGAGGAGAATCGCTCCGGGCGAGGCATCCGCCGAAGTGATCGTCAGCGTGCCGGATCCGATCACTGGGGCAGCGCTGGACAGGTTATTGCCACTGAATCCGATCTGCGTAGAGCCGGTCACGTTGAGCGTGTTCGCAACGACGAGATTCGCCAGGTTGAGCCGGCCGCCGGCGAGCGTCGTGGTTCCGGTGCCAAGCGCCCGCGCATTGCCGAGCGTGATCGTGCCCGAGCTGAGCGTCACGCCGCCGGTGAACGAGTTGCTGCTGGAAAGCGTCAGATTTCCGGCGCCGGCCTTCGTGAGGCTGCCAGCCCCGGACAGGAGTCCGGAGAACGAGGTCGAGCCGCCATTGCCACCCACGGTGAGAGCGATTGCCGCCGGGCTTCCGGCGTTGTTGAGCAGGCTGATCGCTCCGCTGCCGCTCAGCCCGCCAAGCGTGAAGGCATTTCCGCCGACCGCGCTGTCGAAGGCGACCCCGCCGGTCGCCAGCGTGCTGTTTTGCAGTGCATTGGCGTCGGAAAGCAAGAGCGTGCCCGCGCTCACCGTCGTGGTGCCGCCGAACGAATTGGCGACCGCCAGCCGGAGCGTTCCAGCGCCCGTCTTCGTGAGCCCCCCGGACGAGCCGGCGACTGCGCCGCCGAGCGATGCATCCACCGCCGCCGTGCCGTCGTCGACCTGTACCGTCCGCACGGCGCCGTTCAAATCGATCGGGTTTTGCAGCGTGATCGTCCGGTCTGCGGTTGTGGCGCCAAGCACGAGTGCGGAGCCGTTCGGCACGAAATTTCCGGAAGCCCACGTGACGGTGGCCGAGGAGCCGCCGAGGTTGACCGCACGATCGGCGGTGTAGGCTGCGAAACCGCCGGCTCCCGTCCACTGCACCGCGGACGATCCCGTGCCGAGCGGCCTCAGGAAGTCGCCGTTGCCGAGGCCGACCATGCCGCCATTGATCGTCAGGCCGCTCGACCCACTGCTCGCTCCGATGCCTCCGGGCAGGGCGAACGCCGAGTCGAGCCGCAACACGCCGTTGGCCGCGGTCGTCGTACCGGTGTAGGAGTTGCTGCCGGAGAGCGTCCACGTGCCGGATCCGGATTTTTGGATGCTCGTGGCGGTAGAGGTGCCATTGTTCGTGATCGTGCCCGCGAAGACTGCATTCGTGTTGGCATACCCAACGTCAAAGGTCACCGTGCCATTGCCCGTGCGGAGCGTCGTGCCAGCCGAACCGGACACCGCCCCCAGTTGCTGCGTCCCATTGAGGCCCTCTCGTGTGGCCACCGTATTTCCCCGCAGGTCGATCTTCTGGTTTTGCCAATTTGGGCCTCCTGAGGCGAGCCGCACGGCATCCGCGCTACTCGAGGCATTCAGGATGATCGTGCCGCTGTAACTGGCGACGTTCTGGCTCAAAAACAAGGCATTCGTTCCCACGAAGCTGACGTCCGCACTTCCGCTCAACGCGCCGGAATAGGTGTTCGGATAACCGTAGGCGATGGTCAACGGCCCATTGACCGCGATCGGATTGGTAACGGAGCCGACGCCCAGCGAACTCGAGTTCAGCGTTCCTCCGTTGGTCGTCAGCGTACCCGACCCCAAAGCATTGAAACTGCCAATTGTGAGCGTTCCCGAGTTGAGCGTCACGCCGCCGGTAAACGAATTGCTGCTGGACAGCGTGAGTCCGCCGCTGCCGTTCTTGACCAGCGCGAGGCCGCCCCCACCCGCGCCATCCGCCAGCGTACCGCTGAACGTCGTGGTCGTGTTGTCGCCTCCGACCGTGAACGATGCAGCCGAGGCGTTTGCGTTTTCCACGGTGCCGCCCGCGCCGGCCAGCGAGCCCGCGGTCGTGTTGAAGCCGGCGAGACGAAGTGTGCTCCCCGCCCCCACCGTAACGGCGGAATTACTCCCAAGCGCTGACGTGGCGACTCCGACCTGCAGAATGCCGCCGCTGATCGTCGTGGCGCCGGAGTAGCTATTTGACCCTGAAAGGAGGAGCGTTCCCACGCTCGACTTGACCAGCGATCCGCTGCCTGAGATCGCGCCGGACAGCGTCTGGTTGGCGGACGAACTGACGACCAGCGCCGCCGAGGTGCCGACCATCGAAATCTGCTGGCCATATGCGCCGCCACCGAGCACGCCGGCGCCGCCGATGCTCAGCGTGCCGGCGTTGATCGTCGTGGGGCCGGTGTAGGTGTTGGTGCCCGTGAGCGACAACGTGCCGCTCCCCGACTTCGTGAGGGCTACATTATTTGCGTTCGCGGCGGTGCCGCCGAGGATACCGGCGAACGTGTTCGTGCCGGAGGCGAGGTTGACGGTGAGTGTGCTCGTGCCCGTTGCGCCGCCGCGGACGAAGACGTTTGTCGCCGATGAAATCAGGCCGGCGATCGTCTGGTTCGACGCTGCGGAAGAGCCGGAGTACGTGCCGCCCAGCACGAGTCCATTCTGGGTTGTGGTGGCATTCATCTGTACGACCGTGCTGGTCGGCAGCCGATCGTTGCCACCGTCGAGGATTACGCTCGCGTCTAAGCCACCAACCAAACCCAGAGTTGTCGTGCCGGTATAGGTGGACTGGCCCAGAAGGACCGTCGTGCCCCGATTTCCCAAAAAGAGACTCCTCGCCCCGCCCGACTCCACAATCCCCTTCGTGATCGTGATCGTCTGACTCGAGTTTGCCGTGATGCCCCCGTCCGCGGCCAGGGTGATCGTGCCGGTGAGCGTCGGACTTCCCTGCCGAGGCTGGAGGTTGGTGTTTGAGTTGAGCACGATGTTGTTCGTATACGTGCCCGTGTTCATCTGCCAGATGGTGCCATTCTTCAGATCGAGCGTCACGTTGGCGATGGCCGAAGGAGTGGCATTGAATTCGAGCGAGCCCGTCACCGTGAGCGTGCCCGTGAGGTTGTTGTTGGTGCCGGTGAGATTGATGCCCGGCGTTCCCGTGGCACCCGTGATTCGATCGAGCGTGAGGTTTGATCCGACCAGCGTCGAATTGATCAGGGGAGCCCCCGGACCGAAAGTGTTGGATGTAGAGGCCGACGTTCCGGCGACGAGGATCTTGTTGCCGGTGCCGATGCCGATCGTGCCGCCCGTGAGGGTGTAGCGGGCGCCGGGAGCAGTGGTGCCGCTCACGGAGAGCGTGTTGAAGATCAGGCCGCTCGTGCCGACGCTGCCGCTCACCGTGACCGTCGTGCCGGTGCCCGTGGGCGTGCCGAAGGCGGCGATGTTCAGCGGTGAGGCGGCATTATTCCACGCTGCCGTGCCGCTGCCGGTCCACCAGTTCGAATTGCTCGTGCTCCACGTGCCGACGCCGTCGGACGGGCCGGAGCCGGATCCGAGGGCGTTCCACGTCCACGTCGATTGGGCGAACGCGGTGCCTCCGCCGAAGGCCACGAGCGCGGCCGTCGCGAACCACATGACGAATTGCCTCGCACGGGTATGCCGCTGCCATCGCTGGATCAGTCGCATGGAAAACTCCTCATGGCCTCTCGCCCCGCCAACCCATAAAGCACGTGCTACCCCAGTCTAGCAACAGCCTTTCTCCCGCGTCAGGATCGTTTTTTATGATTTAGCCTACGGGTTGTTCGATTTCCCGCGGTTCGGTCTCAAGCCGTGGAAGCAGGAATCTCGATCCCCCGTAGCCTTTTCAACCCCAAGCTACCCCGTTACGGTACCGCCTGGCTAGAAAACATGCAAACGATAGCATTTTATATTTTATATGAAAGTATAACGCTTCGCCGGTCGTTCGTGGCTTCTGATGCGGCCAGGAGTAGGCTCGCGGGTACTCCCAAGCATCGTGACGTGCCTTATCGGCCGGCCCTGCCCCCCACCACGGGGGTTCCTGAGAGAGACTCACGCGGTGAATAGCCCTTTTCCCCTTGGCAAAGCGCTCTGCTGCGCCGTTTTGTACTTCGTGCCAGTGCATGCCCTCCAGGGAGCATTCGCCGGTGGTGCGGAGGAGCATGAGGCGATCATCCTCTCGGGCAGGGACTGGCGGCTTCACGACGACAACAAAGCCACTGGGGTGCAGGAGCGGATGTTCGTCGCCGACCCGGCCTCGGCGGGCTGGATTCCTGCCACCGTGCCCGGCAATGTCCAGGCCGACCTGGAGGCAGCCCATCGGCTGATGCCGCTGTCGTACGGGGCGGGCGATCCGCGGCTGCAGGCCGCAGCCGCCAGCGACTGGTGGTATCGCAAGGATTTCACCCTGCCCGCCTCATGTGCCGGCAGGCGGCTGACACTCGTCTTCGACGGCGTGGATCAGCACGCCGATGTCTGGCTCAACGGCCAGAAGATCGGCTCTCACACCGGCATGTTCAAGCGATTCTGGCTCGACGTGACCGACGCGGCCAAGCCGGGCGAGGTGAATCAACTCGCCGTACGGATCGCCCGGTATCCCAATCCCAAGGCACCAGACTGGGCGCAGCAAAGTCTGGAATTGAAGAGTGCCACGAACGCAGGCTGGGACTGGGGTACGCCGATTCGCACGCTGGGCATCTGGAAAGACGTGCGGCTGGAGGCGACCGGCGCGGCGCGGATCGACTGGACGCGGGTGCGGACGGATCTGAGCCCAGACCATGCCGCGGCGAAGGTGCTCGTGGCCCTCGAGATCGACAGCACGTCGGACATGGCCGCCAAGGTCGCGTTCCGCGTCAGCCGTGAGGGACAGGCGGCCGACGTGGTGGTCAACGTGGACCTAAAGAAGGGCCGCAATGTCGTCGAGGCCGAACTGCCGCTCGATCGTCCAGCGCTCTGGTGGCCGGCGGGGCAGGGTGACCAGCCGCTCTACACGCTCGAAAGCACGCTCACCGCCGCCGACGGCGTGGCCCAGGACCGCCGCACGACGCGGTTTGGCGTGCGCGACGTGCGCTGGGTGCACACGCAGGATGCGCCGGAGAATTTCATCAGCCGCTATCAACTGCTCATCAACGGCAGGCCGGTGCGGACCATCGGATCCAACATCGTGCCGGCCGATCTCTACTACGGGCGGATGCTGCCACGGGCTCTCAACCTGCTTCATCAGGCCAAGGCCGCCGGCATGAACACCCTGCGGTGCTGGGGCGGCGGCGTCGTCTTCCACGACGCCTTCTACGACCTGGCCGACGAACTGGGGATCCTGATCATGCAGGAGTTCACGTTGGCGAACATCCCGGTCGCCCAGTTCCCGACGTCGCCCGAATATCTCGCAATGCTGGAGGCCACCGCGCGGAACATTCTCCGCCAGGTGCGGAATCACCCGTCGATCATGGAGTTCAGCGGCGGCAACGAGATCCGCTGGACTTCGGCGACCGTCCACCCGGTGATCCATCTGCTGCGGCGAGTGGTCGCGGAAGAGGACGGGCGGATCTTTCGTGCCACCTGCCCCGACGCCGGCGCGACGCACGGCGCCTGGGATTTCTATCTCTGGCCCGGCAAGACCGGGTGCCGCTGGTACGACGACCTGAAAACGTCGGTGGATCACGATGGCAAGCGGATCCAGGTGTGGAGCATGCGGGCCGGGGAGTTCGGCAGCGGGTCGCCGGCGAATCTCGAAGTGTGGCATCGTGAGATCCCGGTGAAGGATCAATGGCCGATCATCGGCCTCGACAACAAGGTCCTGCACCGCAAGCGCACGGTGCGGGCGATCGGACCCTACAACTGGCTGCAGAAAAACATGATCGAAGGCGCGTTCGGCCCGGCGGACGATCTCGCCGAACTGATCGAGGCCGGCCAGTTCTGCGGGGCCGAGGGCCTGCGCTATGCCATGGATGCCCTGCGACGCACGGGAAAGCGCATCGGCGGCATCACGACGTGGGACCTCAACGAGCCCTGGCCCAACGGCGCCGGCAGCTACCTGATCGACTTCGACGGCCGTCCCCGGATGAACCACTCGTTCCTCAAGCAGGCCATCGCGCCGCTCAGCCTGTCGCTCAAGTACGAGTCGGTTTTTTACCCGCTGCACGAGGGAATGAAGACCGAGCTGTTCCTGACCAGCGACGCGCCCGAGCCGGCGGAGAACCTCCGCTGGAGTTGGATCGCCCGCGACCGCCGCGGCACGGTGTTCGCCCGCGACGAAGGAACCGCTTCGATCGCGCCGATCGAGTCCACGTCGCTCGGCGCCATCACGCTCATGCCCCCGGCCCAGACCAGCTTCGGGCCGATCTTCATGGAATTGCGGCTGGAGGATTCTTCCGGCAGGCTCGTCGCCGAGCGTTTGCACATCTTCGCGCCGGCCGAGCTCTCCACACCGTTTGCGCAGCTCGTCAAAAACCGGGCAGCTGACCCGGATGACGATGCGAGCCAGATCACGAGAACCGCCGAACGTCCGGCGGACGTTCGCAATCTCCTGTTCCACATGCTGGGCGAGTCGATGACGCCTCCGCCGTCGAACGTGCCTCCGCAGTTTCACGGAATGCTCAAGGTTAACGACGGCCTGTATGGCGACGACTACGGATGGAGCGACGGATGGTTTCAATACAAGCTTCGCAACAAGACGAAGCTCGGCCGTTTTCTCTTCGGTCGCGACCGCACCGGCGTGCTGGCCGACCGGTGCGCCGACTACCTCAAGATCGAACTTTCGGCCGACGGTGAGCAATGGACCACAGTGTTCGAGCGGGATCAGCTCACCAAGCTCCCTGGCTTTAGCCCGTTCAAGACCGTGGAGATCGAGATCCCGCCCGTCGAGGCGCAGTATGTGAAGGTGACGGTGATGCCACCGGGCTCGGACGGGAAGGGGCCGTTCCCGGTGATCGACGAGTTCCAGGTTTACGCGGCCTCGGACCGGCCCGCGGCCGAACTGCCCGCGGTCACGGTGCTCGATCGGCCCGAGGCCTGGCGGCCCACGCGGCGGACGACGCTCGAGGCCACCGCCGCGCCGGTGCGCTTTGAAGGCGACCAGGAGGTGCTCGAGATCCAGGTGAAAAACACCGGCCCGATGACGGCGTTTCCCTGCGAGATCCACCCACTGATCAGCTACCGCACCGAACTGTTCATCGACAACAACCACTGTTTCGTTCCCCCGGGGGAGAGCCGCACGATCACGATCCGCACGGATCGGAAGCCGGCCTGCGGCTTGAGCCTGGCGCAGACCGGCTGGTCGCTCTCCTGCTGGAACGCCGATCGGGTGACGCTCGCGCCGAGCGCGGAGGTGCTCCTCGCGGTCGGCAGGCGCGACCAGATGTGCCGGGAGTTTGCCGGGTATTTCGATCCGGGAGCGGTGTCCGGAACCGCGTCGGCGACGCTCCAGGGCACGCGGCCCGATCCGGCGACGCTGCCGTATCGACTGGAGCAGGGGCAGGCAGCGCGGTTCGATTTTTCGGCCGGCGAGGCCGCCGCGAAGCACGGGGCGCGGTTGCGGCTGCACACGTCCGACCAGTCGCAGGAAGCCGCTGCCCAGTTGGCGGTGACGGTCAACGGGCGCAAATTCGAACTGCGGCTGGCGGAGGGGTTCGGAATCCAGCAGACCGATCCGGCGCATCTGGCCGATCCCGCCACGGCGGAGCTCGAGATCCCGCCCGGTGTGCTCCAGACAGGGAACAACGTGATCGCCATCCAGGTGAAGAACGCCGGCTGGTTCACGTGGGACGCGATCGACTGCGTCGCGGTGCCATAACGACCTTCACCTCGAGACCCGACAAGCATGGCCACGACACACTCTCCGATCACCGGCATCCTGGTGCCCCACATGGTGCCGCTCGACGCGCAGGGGCGAATCGACGAAGCGGAGCTCGCGCGCTACGTCTCGTGGCTCGTCGATAAGGGAGTGCACGGGCTGTATCCCAACGGCTCCACCGGGGAGTTCCTCCGTTTTTCCGTGGAGGAACGGCGGCGCATCGTGAGCATCGTCTGTCAGACGGCCCGGGGTCGCGTGCCCGTCGTGGCCGGCGCGGCAGAGGCGAATGTGGCAGAAACCATCGCCGCATGCGAGCATTGCCTCGAGGTCGGGGTGCGGGCGGTGGCGATCGTCGCTCCATTCTATTACAGGCTCTCGCCGGAGAGCGTGTATGCCTATTTTCATGAGATCGCGCGTCACAGTCCCATCGACATCACGCTCTACAACATCCCGATGCTGGCGTCGCCGATCGACGTGGATACGGTTCGCCGGCTCGCCGAAGAGTGCCCACGAGTGATCGGCATCAAGGATTCGAGCGGCGACATCTCGCACATGATGCGGCTCATCGCTGCTGTCCGGCCGGTCCGACCGGATTTCACGTTCCTGAACGGCTGGGACTCGGCGCTCGTGCCGATGCTGCTGGCAGGCTGCGACGGCGGCACGCACGCGACGAGCGGGATCGTGCCGGAATTCACGCGGGCGATCTCCGACGATGTGCGGTCGGGCCGTATCGACACTGCCTTCGAAAAGCAGCGCCAGCTCACCGAGCTGTTCGACACGGCGTTTCGCGTCAGCGATTTTCCGGAAGGCTTCCGGATTGGCGCTCGACTCCGGGGCTTTGCGATTGGCGATTCGCGGCAGCCTGCGACCGATGGTCAGCGAGCCGAGCGGGCGGCGTGTGCTGAAAAAATCCGGGCTGCGATCGAGCGATGTGGCGTTTCTCCCGCGGCCATCCGCTGATGCATGAACGTGTGACAGGCTGAAGTGGTCGCGACGGCTGCCCCATGCTGAAAGGACCATCTCTCATGCCATCGGTTCGCCTGCGGCTGAAGCCGCGATCGCGGTTCGCGATCTTCGCCGCCGTATGGTGCGTCGCGGCTGGCGCACACGAGGTCGAGGTGCCCGGGCCGGCCGACTGGGCGAAGGCCCAGGCCCAGGCACGGGCGGCACGTTTCCTCGCGCCCGAAGAGGCGGTCGCGGCGATGACGGTGCCGCCCGGCTTCCGCGTGGATCTCTTCGCCGCCGAACCGATGATCAGCCAGCCGTTCGCGTTCTGTTTCGACGCCAGAGGGCGAATGTGGATCGCCGAGAACCGGGATTACGAGAGCCGAGGGGGCGGCTTTTCCAACGACGGCCGCAGCAGGATCGTGATCCTCGAGGACACCGATCGGGACGGCAGGGCCGACGTTCGAACGGTTTTCCTCGAAGGCATCCCGTTTCCCTCGGCGATTGCTGTCGGGTTCGGGGGATTGTGGCTCGGTGCGCCCCCGAACCTGCTCTTCGTGCCCGACCGCGACGGTGACGACCGGGCCGACGTCGAATCGATCGAGGTGCGGCTCACGGGCTGGGGCATCGCCGACCGGCATGAGACCCTCAACAGCTTCATCTGGGGGCCCGACGGTTGGCTCTACGGGCTGCAGGGCTTCGCCACGCCGTCGAAGGTCGGGCGGCCAGCGGGCAAGGGGCGCATCTTCAGGCACGGGGACCCGTTTCCCCGGCAGCACGAGTTTGCCGGCGCGAGCGTCACGATCGACGGCGGCGTGTGGCGCTACCACCCGGTGAAGGAGCGATTCGAGGTCGTGGCCCACGGGTTCAGCAATCCCTGGGGCATCGACTACGACGCCAAGGGGCAACTGTTCATCACCGCGTGCGTGATTCCGCACCTCTGGCACGTGATCCCGGGCGGCATCTACCACCGGCAGGGCGGCAGTCACCTCAACCCGCACGTCTACGCCGACATCCGCACGATCGCCGACCACGCCCACGCATCGGCGCACGGCGGCGCCCGGATCTACCAGTCTGACGCGTTTCCCGATCCCTACCGGGGGCGGATCTTCATGGCGAACATCCACCAGCACGCGATCCTCACCGACGTGCTCGAGCGCAAGGGGAGCGGCTATGTCGGCCGGCACGGCGACGACTTCCTGCTCGCCAACAACGCGCACTGGGTGGGCTTCAGCATCGATGTCGGCCCCGACGGATCGGTGTATGCACTCGACTGGCACGACGCCGACATCTGCGGCGCCACGGTGATGCATCCGGATACCGGCCGCGTCTACCGGATCGCCGCCACGCGGCCTGCAGCCGCCGCGTTCCCGCATCGTCATACCGACCTGGAAACGCTCGACGACGTCGCGCTGGCCGAGATGCAAGAGGCCCCGAGCACCTGGCATGCCACCCGGGCGCGGACGATTCTGCAGCACCGCGCGGCGACGCGACGACGCGACGCGGCCGGGCAGCCGCCCGTCGACCCTCGTGCGGTCGAGCGGCTCGCGCGGATGTTCCGCGACTCGGCCGACGTCGATCTGCGGCTGCGGGTACTCTGGGCCCTGCACGTGACCGATTCAATCGGCCGCGACTCGCTGCTCGCAGCCCTGGATGACCCGGAGGAATTCGTCCGCGGATGGGCGGTGCAACTGTTGTGCGAAGACCGCGACGTCACCGACACGGAGGCTGCCGCCCTCGCGCGGCTGGCCGAACGGGAATCGTCGCCGGTCGTGCGGCGCCATCTCGCCTCCGCGATCCAGCGGCTGGCGGCCGGGGCGGCGTGGCCGGTTATCGACGCTCTGGCCGCGCATGCCGAGGATCGCGCCGACCACAACATTCCGAAACTCATCTGGTTCGGCCTCGAGCCGCTCGTGCTCGGCGACATCGAGCGGGCCGCGCGGCTCGCGACGGCGACCGACATTCCGCTCCTGTCGCGGCACGTCGCCAGGCGGCTCGCCGCTGCCGGACGGTTCGAGCCGCTCCTCGGGGCGATCGCTTCGGCCGCGGCGGGGCGGCGGGAGGAGATGCTGCTCGGCGTGCGGGACGCAGTCGACGGCCGGTCCGACATGCAGCCGCCCCCCGGCTGGGAGCAGGCCCGCGACCGGCTCGTCGCATTCGGTGGCCGAACGGCGGCGATCACCGCCGAATTGTCGCGGCAGTTCGGGGACGCGGCCGCGCTCGCCGCGCTCGTGGGGACGCTCGACCGGCCGGATGCAACCGCCACCGACCGCGGGCAGGCGATCGAGGCGCTCGCCGCACGAAAATCCGCCGCACTCCGGGGCCGCATCGTGCGGCTTTTCGACGACGTGGCGGTGCGGCGGCAGGCGATCCGTGCAGCAGCGGCCTACGACGAGCCTGCGATCACCGCCGCGATGCTCGATCGCTGGGCGTCATTCACGGACGACGAGCGCCTGGAGGCCGTCAACACCCTGGCCTCACTGCCGGGGCATGCGCGGGCTTTGACCGATGCCATTCGCGCGGGCCGCGTCGCCAGGCAACACGTACCGGCCCATCTCGCCCGGCAGTTGCGCAGGATCGTGGGTCCGACGTTCGTCGACGTCTGGGGGCCGGTGGACGTGCTACCGGCCGATCGTGAGGCGGCCTTCAAGAAATACCGCGGGCTGCTCTCCGACGCCGCTCTCGCCGCGGGCGATCCGGCGAAGGGTGCGGCCGTCTTCGGGCGGGTGTGCGCGGGCTGCCACGTGCTCCATGGCAAGGGGGGCGACGTCGGCCCCGACCTCACGGGGGCGAACCGCGGCAACCTCGAGTATCTGCTGGGCAACATCCTGGCGCCGAACGACGTGATTCAGGATGCCTACAGGATGCACGTCATCCTGCTCGACGACGGCCGCGTGTATTCCGGCATCCCCGCCGAGGAGGACGAGCAGCGAATCAGGCTCCGGGTGGCGCAGCAGCCCGATACCGTCGCGATCCCCGTCGCCCGCATCGAATCCCGTGAGATCGCGAGCACATCGCTCATGCCGGAGGGACTTCTTGCAAACCTGTCCGATACCGATGTCGTTGACCTGATCAGATTTCTCCAGTCGCCTGCCGCCCCAGACGCCCACCATCCCGGCGCGAAACGCTGATCGTCGGGGCCTCTACCCTGCACGCTGAAAGGATCGACTCTCATGCCACCATCGGTTCACGCTCGCCTGACGCTGGTCGCGATGATCACGTGCGCCTGGATCACGGCCGCGGGCGGCTTCCCGTCCGCGCAGGCCGACGCTCCGCAGACGCTCGAAGCGAGGCTGCTCGCCGAGGGGCATGCCGCGCTCGCCGCGGAGGCACGGCAGTCGGGCGACGCTCGGCGAGGGGCCGCGGTCTTTCATGGTCGCCTCGTCGCCTGCTCGGCCTGCCATGCCGCGGCCTCCGGAACCACCGACGGCAAGGGGATCGGCCCCAGCCTTACCTCGATCGATCCCAAGGCGGGCGACGCGGCCGTCGTCGAGTCGATCCTTGAGCCCTCGAAGGTGATCGCCCCGGCCTATGCTCCCGTGACGCTGCAGCTCGACGATGGTCGGGTCGTCACCGGCCTCGTCGTGGAGGAGACGGCCGAACGCATCGTGCTCCGCGACGGTGCGCAGCCCGACAAGCTCCTCCCATTCGCTGTCTCCGACATCGAAAGCCGCCAGCAGGCTGCGCAGTCGATCATGCCGGCCGGACAGGTGAACCAGCTCGAGAACCGTGGGCAATTCCTCGACCTCGTGAAGTACGTGCTCGAGGTCCGCGACGGCGGCGCGGCGCGGGCTCGCGAGCTCGAGCCCCCGCCCGATACGACCGCGGAAAAATACCCGGCCGATCCGCAGCCATGGCAGCCGGTCGTGCAACGCGGAGACATGAACGTCGGCCCGGCCTTCGGAGACCGCAACGTCCGCTGCACCAATGGCATCGCGATCGGATTCGCCGGCGGCAGCGTGGTGTTCGACGCCCACGAACTCGCAACCGCTGCCGCCTGGAGCGGAGGATTCGTGAAGCACTCTGGGCAGGCCTACTTCGGCGTCTCCTGGAATCGGGTGGGCACGTCCGCCGACACCCACGAATTCCTTCCCGGGCCCCTCCGCTTCCGGGAGGGCGATGCCGGCTGGCGGGGCTTCGAGCCCGCGACCACGAGCGATCCGAACGCGGGTTCGCGGTTCGACGGCTACCAGGTCGGCCGCTCTGCCGTGCGGCTACGCTACCGCGGGCGCGTCGGCGGCCAGCGGATCGGCATCAGCGAAGACATTCGGGTCGAAGACCGCTCAGGGGTACTGGGAGTGGTCCGCGAATTTCGGTTCACGGGCCTTCCGTCCGGCAGCGAGGCGGCCGTAGCCGTTTCCGCTGAGAAACAGGCCCGGCTCTTCGCCGCCGACGGTTCGCCGCTCGCCGACAAAAGCGATCTCGCCAAAGCCGCCGCGATCGGCTTCGCCTCACCGCGCGGCTACCGCCTCGTGATTGCTGGAAGCGGAGGCATCGCGGCATGGCTGCCTGCCACGGACGGGGCGGGGCCGGAGGTGCTGGCCGTTTCCATGAAAGCCGAAGGGGACGGATCCGCCGCCCTCCGCGTCGACCAGTGGGTGCGCCGCGGCACGACGGCGGAGCCCTCGGCCGCCGAGATCGCCGCACTCGCCGCCCGGCCGCCGGTTCTCGACGACACGTTCCCCGAAACGCGGAAGCCGACCCCACTGCCGCCGGAGCCGCGGGTGGTGGCTGCGAAAGCGACGGAGGCCACGGCGACGGCCGACGTGAAGCTCGCGCCCGAACGGCCGGCGGTGGACTTCCGGCAGAACGTCGACGAATTCGCTCCCACGCGGGCGAAATTTCTCCGCTTCACGATCACGCGTACCGAGCATGAATCGTCCCCCGGCATCGACGAACTCGAGGTCTACGGCGCCGAGCCGGACGTCAATCTGGCCCGTACCGGAACAGCCACGGCCTCATCGGTGATCCCGAACTACGCGATCCATCAGATCGCGCACCTCAACGACGGCAAGTTTGGCAACGCCCACAGCTGGATCGGTGCCGAGGGAGGGCGGGGGTGGATCCAGATCGAATTCCCCGAGCCGAGCGAGGTGCAAAAGGTCGTCTGGGGCCGCGATCGCACCGGCTCGAGCCGCGATCGGCTCGTCATCGGCTACCGCATAGCCGTCTCGAACGACGGCGTGAATTGGACGACCGTGGGAACGCAGGAGGGCCGCAAGGGAGCGGTCGCAGCGAGTTTTACCGCCATCCGCGACGCCGCGCAGGGCTACGACCTGGAGACGATTCCGGTTCCGTTCGCGGGCTGTCGTCCGTCGGACATCGCCTTCGGTGACGATGGTGTTCTCTACTGCCTCGCGATGACCGAAGGGCAGGTGTGGCGGACCCGGATCCCTCCGCCCGGCAAGCGGGAACAGGTCTCCTGGCAACGCTACGCGACGGGCCTCTTTCACCCGATCGGACTCGCGGTCGTCGACGGGCGGCTGTACGTCGCCCAGAAACCGGAGATCACCGAACTCATCGACGGCGATGGCGACGGCACCGTCGAGCGGCAGCGCACGGTGGCCACCGGCTGGGGGCTCTCGAACGGATGGCACGAATACTGCTTCGGCCTGGCCGTCGATGCCGGGAAAAACTTGTGGTTCGCGCTGAACACGGGCTTCTTCTGGAACGTCGGCCCGGGCCTGGCCAACGCGGGTCGCCTCCGCGGCTCGATCCTCCGCATCGACCACGGCACGGAACGGCTCACGGAGGTCGCGACGGGCTGCCGGGTGCCCAACGGCATCGCTCCCGGCCCCGATGGCAACATGTTCTTCACCGACAATCAGGGGGACTGGATCCAGTCGTGCAAGCTGGCACATATCGTGCCCGGCAGGTTCTACGGCCATCCGGAGACCCGTGAAAAAGTGCTGGCGAAGGATGTCTATCCGGACGGCCGGTCCGCGGTCTGGCTGCCGCACGACATGAGCCGCAGTTCCTCGGGCCCGGTCCATGACGACACGGCCGGGGCATTTGGCCCGTTCGCCGACCAGATCTTCGTGGGCGACGTGGGCTATGGTGCGAACGGCGGCATCATGCGGATCGCGCTCGAGAAGGTGGATGGCGAGTACCAGGGGGCCTGCATCCCGTTCATCAAGAACCAGCCGCGCGGATGCGAGCGGATGAAATTCGGTCCCGACCGGCGGCTCTACATGGCGACGCTCACCGACGGGATCGTGCGGGCCACGTTCAACGGCAGGCTTCCGCTGGCGATCCACTCCGTCGCCATCCGGCCCGAGGGCAAGGGCTTCAAGGTTCGGCTCACGAAGCCGCTGGCGGAGTCGTGTACGGTTGAGCCGAAACAGTTTTCCGTGAAGCGGTGGCACTACCTCTATTCCGACTATTACGGCTCGCCGGCGGCCGACCTCAAAACGATACCGGTGGAGCGGGCCGACCTGTCGAGCGACCGCACCGAGATCGAGCTGACGCTTCCCGTCGAGACCTACCCGATCGGCATGGTCTACGCGTTCAAGCTCGATGGACTAACGGCGTCATCAAGTGAGACGCTCGAGCACAACGAGGCTTGGTACACGGTCCACCGGATTCCAAAGTGACGGGGCAGCGGCGGCCGGGGGCAAAGCGTCATTTCGAGCGGAATGCCGGGCTGGCAACGATCGCCTGGATCAGGGCGCGGGGCGTGAAGTGCTTCTGCTTCGCGCTCGCGAGAACCGTCGCCACGAGTTCCTCGTCGGAGAAGCCCACGGGGCGGCCGAGTGCGTATTCGATCAGGTGCTCGGTGAGACCGCGGGCGAAATCGGTCTCGTGCCGAGCCACCGCGGCGCGGAGGCTCTCGAAGCCGTCGAACGTGCTGCCATCGGGAAGTGCACCCGTGGCGTCGATCGGAAACACTTCCGCTTTCGGCAGTTTGTTGGTGGCGTTAGGCTCGATCCGCTCCTCCGACCGCCACGAGCCCGCCGCGTTGAAGTGCTCGAGGCCGTAGCCGATCGGATCGATCCGACGGTGGCATTGGGCGCACTGCGGCTGTTCCTGATGGGCCGTCATGAGCGCCCGAGCCGGAAGCGCCTTGCCGACGAATCGCGACAACTGCGGCACATTCGCTGGGGCTGGGGGCGGCGGATCGTGGAGAAGTTTCCGCAGCACCCACGCGCCCCGCTCGACCGGCGACGAACGCTCTCCATCGCTGCCCATCGCCAGGATCGCCGCCATCCCGAGAAGGCCGCCCCGCGGCTGGCCGGCGGGCACCGGAATCCGGCGAAAAGTACCGCCCTGCACGGCCGGCAGACGGTAATAGTCGGCGAGCAGGTCGTTCACCACGATGAAATCGCTCTCGAGCAGGGTGCGGAGCGGCAGGTCGTTCGCGAGCACTAAACGGATCGTCTCGTAGACCTCGCGGCGGGCCGCCTCCTTCACGCTCGCATCAAACTCAGGGTAGAGCTTTTCGTTGAACTGAAAGAAATCGAGGCGGATCATGTGGAGCCACTGGTGCGTGAAGCCCGAGATGAACCGCATCGCCCGCTCATCGGCGAGCATCCGGTCGACCTCCACGGCCACCACGTCCGGATCGCCGAGCGTGCCCGCGGTCGCGAGCCCCAACAGCCGGTCGTCCGGCGGGCTGCTCCAGAGAAAATAAGACAACCGGTTGGCGAGCTCCACGGCGGTGAGCGGCAGGCCCTTGGCCGAACCCGACGCATCGGCCGCCACGCTGCCCACCGGCTCTGCCATATAGAGGAAGCTCGGCGAGGCGAGCACGATCGCCAGCGGCGTCTTGATCGCTTCGACGAAGGGCTCGCCGGCTGCACGGCGGCGGGTGAACTGCGTCATGAGGCCGTCGACATAGGCCGGCTTCACCGGCCGGCCGCGGAAGGCCCGCGCGGCGAACCGTTCGATCACGGCCCGCACCTCCTCGTCACCCGGATTCACGGCGAGATCGATGCCGCCGATCGCGAGCTCGTGCGACCGCGGTGGCCAGTGGTCGATGAACGGGCCTTCCCACTCGATCCAGTCAACCCACAGTGAGCGCTGGTAGCCGCTCGTGCAGTAGCCCTGCTGGCGGCTCCTCAGCACCGCTGCCGCGCTCGATTCGAGATTGTGACGGCGCTCACGGATGCCGAACGTACGCGGGCCGTTCCTGCTGACGGTGATCGGGAGTTCGAGAACCTCGGCGGCATCAATGGGCGCTCGCACCGCAACACAGCCGATGTCGGAAAGCTCGGCGATCGACGCCGCCTTCCCGATGACTCCATATTCGAGCCACCGGTGCCTGCCCGGTTCGGGCTCGCTTCCCCCCACCCGGGCGCGAAGGATGTATCGTCCGGGCGCGGCGTCGTGCGGAATCACCGTATCGAGGCTGAACGTGGCCCCGTAGATGTATTGCACCATCGCGCCCGTGGCCGTGAGCGGATCGTCGAGATAGGCCTGCAGCGAGGCTGAATATTCACGGTACAACTGCTGGTGGATGCGGGCATCCTCCTCGTCGTTGAAGCCGTGGTCTGTCGCAGGCCTGCCAGACTTCTTCCATTCCTCGGCACGGGCGTTGTCGGCCGCGAGCCGGTGTTGCAATTCCTCGAATCGCCGCGTCCAGACGGCCTCCGCTTCAAACCGACCGCGCCGCACGAGCGGCTTCGGGCCGGTGACGATCGCCTCGTCGAGTGCCGCCCGGCCGAGCTTCAGGTAGTGTTCGAACTGGTCGCTCGAAAAGAACAGGCTCGAGCCAATCGTGTCGAACGTGCCGCCGTCGTCATCGGCAGGGAGATCGCGGGCATCCACAGACACGTCGAGCAGCTCGCGGATCGTGTTGACGTATTCACGGCGGTTCAGCCGCCGCATTGCGATTTCGCCGCCTGTGTCGGCAAGAGCCTTGCGGGCGATCACCATCTGCCTCGAGAGCGTTTCCAGAAACGCCGCTTTTGCGTCGTCCGCAGGCTGGGTCTCGTCCTCCGGAGGCATATCACCGGAGTTGAGGACGGCAAGCACCTTCGCCCACCGCTCTGCTGCCTCGACAGTGCCGATCTCGAGCGGGATGTTATCGAGGCGGACGCCGCCATTGGCATCGGCGGCAGTGTGGCACTTCGTGCAGTGGGTGGCGAGAAACTGCTTGTGCATCGCCTCCAGACGTGCACGGGCCGATACCGTGTCGGCCCGCGTTGGCGAGGCGAGCACGGCAATCATCGGGAAGAACAGGACGCGAAACGCGATACGGATCATGGAAAGTCTGCTGTCGGATGGAACTCGATCACGGGCTCACGGGCACCTGCCACCGCTCGTCGCAGAAACCTGCGGCCGCGAGCCGGCCCGGGCCGTCGAGGCTCGGGGGCGTGGTGAGGTCGATCACGGCCCAGTCGGGAAGCTTCGGCGTCATGAGGGCGTTGGTCTGCCCGCTGCCGCGACGGAACGTGTAGCTGCTGTTGAGCACGACGTAGCGGTCCGGCGCGAGCGGATTGGGATGAATCATCAACGGCACGTGCATCTTCGCGTCGTACGACCTACCGGCGATCGAAACCGTATCGGCGTCCCACTCGAGCGGCAGCTGCGGCAGGATCTTCGCCAGAACTGCGTTTGATCGCGGGTCGCCCCAGAGGACGAGGTTCGTGGTCCGGGCGATCTCGGGCGTGACGGCCGTGTCGTCGATCACGCGGGCCACGCCGCGAAACGTCAGCCGCCATGCCGTTTGTGCACGCTCGAATTCAGATTCGACCCACTGCTTGACGAACGGATTGGCAAACTCGCCCGTGGGCCGCACGAATGTGAAGCTCTCCAGAAAGGCGTCATCGATCGGCCCCTGGAGTCCGTGTCGCTTCCGCAGTCCACCCGCGGTGACCGCGCCGGTCACCCAGTGGCCGTCGACCTTGTGGAACTGGAGGCCTTCGGACGCAGCCAGGCACTCGACAGCGTCGCCGTCGATCGTGGCCTTCCACACGCCGGAATCGCCGGCCGCCTTCGGCCGGAGCGTGAGTCCGGCGACATTTTTCGTCTGCACGTCGAGCACGCCAGGCGCCGTACGGCTGGCGTCGACGGTGGCCTCGTCCCAGTGCTTGTCGAGCGCGGTCACCTCGACCCAGTCAAACGAGTTGTAACGAAGAGTATAGGTGGCGCACCGCACGAGGGAGGGATCGCGCGGCCGCCCCTTCATGACCGCCTCGTCGACGATCGTATCGTATACGGCCTTGGTCTCCCGATCGTAGCCATGGCCCGTGTTCGGGGCGACGAGATGCCGCATGTCGCCACCGACCGCCTTGATGGCCACCTCCATGACGTCGGCGGCATTCTTCTGCGGATCTTTCTCGCCGGAGAAGACGATCACCGGTCGATTCGTCATGTTCACGGCATAGCCCGGCACATCGTAGAGCCGCCAGAGAATCTGCTCCCACTCCGACGGCGGCACCTTGCCAGGCGCGAAAACCTTGGCGTAGTTCGCCGTTTCCACGAAGCCCGCGCCCGGGGCGATCGCCGCCCAGCGGGTGGTGTGATGGCCGCCGAGATGCCAACTCCCCGCTCCGCCCATGGAGAATCCCCGTACGCTCACATGCTCCGGGCTGATTCGATAGTGCTTCATCGCGTCGTCGAGAGCTTCGAGCACGTCGACTTCCCCGGCGAATTTGAAGGCATTGCAGAATCGGCCGTAGGGCCGCAGCACGATTCCCTCTGCAGGCCGGATCGGTGCCGGGTAGACCATGCGCTCGTGGACGAACACCAGTTCCGTGTATGTGTCGCTGCGACCGTGCAAAAAAATATCGAGCCGGCCACCGGAAGCCGGCCGGTTCTTGGGAACGATCACGCCGTATGGCTGCACCGAACCATCGATCCGGGAGCGATAGCCGCGGACAATAGGTCCGGTGGCAGTGGTCCACGGCGCCGTCCCGGCCTGCAGCGACTCGAGGCGCTTTCGGCCCTCGGCGAGCACCCCCCGCGCGAAAACGAGTTCCTTGAGGTCGTAGATCTCGTTGAGTTCGAGGGCCCATGACACGGCCTTGGGAAAGATCTCGACGTCGGGCAGCCGCTCGCGAAGCTCCGACGACAGCGTCGCTGAACCGGCCAAGGCGTCGACGTCGGCCTGCAGTCGCGTACTTTCAGCGAGCAGTTCCTGGCGGTCCTGCTGCGGAATCTCGATCCCCGGGGGCGGGCTCAGGCTCGGATGCTGCGCGGCGGCATGAAGAATGCCGCAGAGCCAGAGTACGACAACTCGCAGAGGCATCGGCGGACTCCCGGGGCCGGGCGACGAGACGCGGCAGTATGCCCCCGACGTGATCGCGTGGGCCATACATTCTTTGGTAAAAGTTTTACGTTGTGTACGGACGCGCTCGATTGGCACAGACAGTTCGGCACGGAAGCTATACTGTTCTAGCTGAAGACATCGTTTCGTTCCTCGCGCCGTCAACCGTCCGCACCTCGAGCAATGTCGCATTCCCATTTCAGTCTCCGCATGGCGCTTTTGTTGGCCGGACTGTTTTGCAGCGGCGGTCCAACGGCGTGGGCGGGCGGCATGAGGTGTGCCCCCATCTTTGCCGACCATATGGTCCTCCAGCGAGATAAACCGGTGCCAGTGTGGGGCACCGCCGGGACAAACACCGAGGTGACCGTGACGTTTGCAGGCCAGACAAAATCGGTCATTGCGAACGCGGCGGGCCGCTGGCAGGCAACACTTGACCCGCTGATGGCTTCCGCCGAGCCACGCGAGCTCGTCGTGAAGTCGGGCCCCGACACCGTCACGATCCGCGATGTGGTCGTGGGCGAGGTCTGGATCTGTTCAGGCCAGTCGAACATGGTCTGGCCCGTTCATCGCTCGGCCGACTCGGAAGCCATCACCAAGCAAGCCTCTCAGCCCCTGATCAGGCTCGCCTACATTGCCGGTGACTCGCGCTGCGCGCTCGCAGCCGCCGACCGCAAGTCGCCGTGGTTCGTGACCTCACCTGACGTCGTGGGCGACTTTTCGGCCGTCGCCTATGCCTTCGGTCTGGACCTGCGGGCCGCGCTCGACGTGCCGGTTGGCCTCGTGCTGGCAGCTGCGTCCGGAACGCCGGTGGAGACATGGCTGCCGCCGGGGCCCCCGCTGTTCGGCCGGCCGGTCGGCGCGCACTTCAAGGCCGCGATCGAGCCGCTGATCCCCTTCGCCATCCGCGGTGCGATCTGGTATCAGGGCGAAAGCAACGCCGTCAATGCCGAACGGTACGGGAATCTCCTTGCGACGCTTATCAACGAATGGAGGAATCGCTGGAGAGAGGGGGCGAAAATTGGTGACGCGAAAACTGGCGATGAGTTTCCGTTCTACATCGTCCAGATCTCCAACTACGGCCGCTCGCCGGAGCAGCCGACGGAGAGCCGGCTCGCGCAAGTTCGTGAGGCCCAATTGAAGATATCCCGCACGCTGCCCAACGCTGGCCTCGCGCTGGCCATCGACGGCGACGGCGACATCCATCCCCGGGAAAAGTCGAAGATAGGAGGACGGCTGGCGAAGGGGGCGCTCGCGAAGACCTATGGCCGATCGATCGAGTGCTCGGGTCCCGTGTACGAGTCAGCGGCACGCGATGGGGCGAGCCTCGTGCTCTCGTTCAGCCAGACAACGGGCGGCCTCGTAGCGGCCGGCGGCGGTCCGCTCAAGCAGTTCGCGATCGCGGGGGAGGACCGCGTGTTCCACTGGGCGACCGCGACCGTCGAGGGGGAAAAGCTCCGTGTCTCGTCACCGGCCGTGGCTGAGCCAGCGGCGGTGCGGTATGCCTGGGCGGACAATCCCACCGGATGCAATCTCACGAACGCTGCCGGCCTTCCGGCGTCTCCCTTTCGTACCGATGACTGGCCGCTCGCTGTCGCAATTCCGTCTGCGACGCGGCTCACGAACAAGGTGCTCCAGATCGAGCTCTCGCCGGAGCACGGCGGCCTCGTCGTGACCGACCTCCGCACGAAGAAAGTCTGGCAACAGGCATGGCTCGAGAAGGACATCTCGCTCCAACACCGGCTCGTCTCGCTCGACGCCAAGGAACGCGTTCTCACGCTCGAGTGCGGGCTTGCAGGCATCTCCGCAGACGGCAAGTCGGGCCTGATTTCTGCACGCGTCAGCATGAAACTGCATCCAACGCAGCCCGATGTGGAGGTCTCGATCGAACCGACGAAGTCAGGCACGTGGCGGCAGGCGGCCTATCCCTACGCCTTTGCTTGCGACGGCGAAAGGGTCTCCAACCTTTTCCCTCACGGCGAAGGAATGCTCGTTCCGGTGCGCAAAAACGATCCGGATTGGATAGCGCTGCCGGATGGCGCGCTGTACGGCGGAGTGCATTCGTATCTCATGTGCCTCGGGCTTGTCGACGAGTCGACCGGGGAGGGGCTGCTGACGCTTGCGCCGGACATCGAGGCCACGAACCTGCGATGGCGCGAGGTCCTCAAGACGGATCAGACGATCGTGGTTCCGCAAGTGATCGACGTGGCGAACAAGGGTGTGTTCGACAGGCCGCTGCAGATGACGTTCTGCTTCAGCAACGCAGGGGGCTACGTGGCGCTTGCGAGCCGTTACCGCGAGTTTTTTGCGCAACAGGGGCTCCACACGACGCTTGTGGAGAAAGCCGCTGCGAACCCGGCGCTCGCCACGATCGCGGGAGCGCCGATTGTCTGGGCCGCATCTCGGTCGCCGGAGCAGACCCGGCAGATGGCCGACACCCTCGCGGCCAACGGTGTAAGCCGTTGCCTCTTCGGCATCATCGAGGTCGGCGGCCCCAAGCCTGGTCCGGAATACCGCACAGAGATGGCCGCCACCGTCAAGCATGTGCGCGGCCTCGGCTACCAGGTCTATCAATACGATCAATATCGCGATGCCTTCAAGCTCGATCCCACGAAAGGGCATCACTTCCAGCTCAACACCGACGCCTGGCCCGACATGATCGTGCGCCGTGAAAACGGGTCGATGATATCCGCGTTCGGTCCTGAAAGTGGCGTGGTCTGCTCCGACTTCTTTCTACCGCTGGCGCGGAAGCACTTCGACGATACATTCAACGACTTCGATTACTCGGCCTGGTTCCTCGACTGCCTTGGCTCGGTCGGATTCAATGCCGAGGCCGAGTGCCATGCCCCTGGGCACCCCTGCGATCGCTACGACACCCGCCGGGAGCGGATCGCGTTGCTTGCCGAGGTCAACCGCCGCGGCAAGCTCGCGAGCACCGAATGCGGCATCGACTATCTGCTGCCCCACCTGCACTGGGTCGAGGGCGGCACGACCCTCGTCCGCTGGGTTGGTTCGCTCGAGCGCCGGCAGTCGCCAGAGAACGACTCCATCAACGCAGCCGGTGGCATGAAGGCGTCGGCCGTGCTCGAAGAGATTCGCAAGCTGCCGCCGAACGCGACGCCACCGCGCACCGTCAGCATCAGCACGCGCTATCGGATTCCCTTCTACTCACTCTGCCATCATGACGAGGTCATTCAGACCTGGCGGTGGGAGGACGGGATGGAACAACAGCCAGTCTATTGGCAGTGGAAGAATCTGTGGACCGTGCTCTACGGTGCGGCACCGATGTATCGCATCTTCGCACCCGAACTCGAGAAGTGGAAGGAGGAGATCGGTCGGACCGACCTCTACGTCGGGAGTTTCGTCCGCGACGTAGCCTTCGACGCGATGACGACACACAGGTGCGTCACGACTGATCGGCTCGTGCAGGAAACCGAGTTTTCCAGCGGACGCGGCGTGGTCGTCAATTTCGGCGATACCGACCAGACACTGTCAGACGGGCAGCTCGTGCGGCGGCGCGACTACGTCAGTTTTCATACCACGCCGGCCGGGCGGGCCTACGCGCCGCCGCCGTGCCCCAACGTGTTCGCCGACTGAAGTCTGCCCGTCCGTCTGGCAAAGGCATGAGCGGAGTACGGTCGGACAGCAACGTTCGGAGGTTGTGAGTGCAGGTTCCAACGCGACAGGTCGAAGCATCCACGTGGCTACGCTCGCTCCGGAGTGCATCGGTTGCCTGTGCGATCGCGGTATGGTCCGTGCGAGGAGCCGCTGCGGAGAGTGTTCCCAGCTTTGACCGAGACATCCGGCCGATTCTCGCCACCCACTGCTTTCACTGCCATGGTCCCGATGCCGGCTCACGCGAAGCTGACCTGCGGCTCGACACTGAATCGGGCGTTCGCGCGGCTGTCGAACCCGAGAATGGCGTGGCGAAGCTGATCGTCCGGGTGAAGAGCCACGATCCGGACGTCGTGATGCCGCCGCCTGCGACGAAAAAGCCACTGCGGCCCGAGCAGATCGTGCTCCTCGAACGCTGGGTGGCAGGCGGAGCGTCATGGGGAAGGCATTGGGCATTCGAGTCGCTCGAGGCACCTCCCGTGCCCACGCCGCCAACGCACCCCTTCGCCCCTGTGCGGACGCCGATCGACGCGTTCGTCCAGGCCCAGCTTGAAAGCCGTGGACTCGAGCCATCGCCGGAGGCTGAGCGCCATACGCTCCTTCGCCGAGTGACGCTCGATCTCACCGGCCTGCCACCGACGCCGGAAGAAGTGGATGCGTTTGTTGCCGATGAGGCCCCCGAAGCGTTCGAGAAGGTCGTCAACCGGCTCTTGGCGACGCCCGCCTATGGCGAGCGCATGGCCTGGCCATGGCTCGATGCGGCGAGATACGCCGATTCCAACGGGTATCAGGGCGACGCAGATCGGACGATGTGGCCGTGGCGCGACTGGGTGATCGACGCATTCAATCGCAACCTACCGTACGACTCTTTCACCATCTGGCAACTCGCGGGCGACCAGCTTCCGGAAGCGAGTTTCACGCAGAAGCTTGCCACGGGCTTCTGCAGAAACCACATGATCAATGGCGAAGGCGGCCGCATTCCCGAGGAAAATCGCGTCGAATACGTGATGGACATGGCGGAGACGGCCGGCACGGTATGGCTCGGGCTGACGCTGAACTGCTGCCGTTGCCACGACCACAAGTTCGATCCACTCACCCAACGCGACTACTATCGACTGTTCGCATTCTTCAACCAGACGCCAGTGAGCGGTGGAGGCGGAAACCCGTGGACGCCGCCGGTGCTCGATACGGCGACGGCCGCCCAGCGTCAGCAGCTCGACGAGTTGGAGGCTCGCCTCGAATCGATCGAAGCGAGGCTGAAGCAGCTTGCCGCTCAGCCCGCGACGGCTGCAGATGATGGCTCCACCCGGGAGCGGCTGGAGGCCGAACGTGACACCACGCTCGAGGAAGTCGATCGCCTCCGGCAGAGCGCGCCCGGCGTGATGGTGATGGCCGATCTGCCGACGACGCGCAAGACCTTCGTCCTTGACCGCGGCCTTTACACGAGCCCCGGAGTGGAGGTCACAGCGGGGGTGCCCGCGGCGCTCCCGCAGCTACCGGCGGACTCCCAGCCGAATCGGCTCGCCTTCGCCCGCTGGCTCGTTGCGGACGACAATCCGCTCACAGCCCGTGTCGCGGTCAACCGATTCTGGCAGCAGCTCTTCGGCGTTGGCCTCGTGAAGACGAGCGAAGACTTCGGAGTTCAGGGGGAACTGCCGCCCCACAAGGAACTCGTCGACTGGATGGCGGCGGACTTCCGCGATCACGGCTGGGACGTGAAGCGGCTCATCCGCCAAATTGTCGTGAGCCACACTTACAGACAGTCGTCGCGGGTGACGCCCGTGCTCGTGGAACTCGATCCGGAAAACAGGCTCCTTGCCCGTGGCCCGCGGTTTCGTCTTCCCGCCCCCATGCTGCGCGACCAGGCCCTTGCCGCCAGCGGGCTACTCGTGACGCACCTCGGCGGCCCCCCCGTCAACGGATACCAGCCGCCTGGCGTTTGGGAAGAGGCGACATTCGGCAAAAAAAGCTATCCACAGGGGCATGGAGACGATCTTCACCGCCGCAGCCTCTACACCTTCTGGCGACGGATCGTGGCGCCGACGATGTTCTTCGACAATGCGTCCCGGCAGACGTGCTCCGTCAAAGTCCTCCGCACCAATACGCCCCTGCACGCGCTCCTCACGCTCAACGACGTGACGTTTGTCGAGGCGGCGAGGGCGCTCGCGGAACGAGCGTTACTGCTCGAAGGCACCGACGATGAACGCCGGCTCGATGAGATCTACCAAAGGCTCCTCGCCCGGTCGGCCGCTGCAGACGAGCAGCATGTGCTGCTCTCCGCGATTGCCCGCAGCCGGCATGAATTCGAAGGCGACCCCGAGGCCGCGCGGCAATTGTTGTCCATCGGGGAATCCAAACGGGATGAGCGGATCGCGTTGGAAGAGCACGCTGCGTGGACGTGCCTCGTCCTGGCGGTGATGAATCTCGACGAAGCGGTCACCAAGGAATGAACCACCCTGGAGTACCTCCGGTCATGACCAATCCACTCCTCGCAAACGCGCTGCATGTCACGCGAAGGGAGTTTTTCGGTCGCTCGGCGATGGGCATCGGTACGGCGGCCTTGAGTGCGATTCTCGGCCGGGACGGCCATGCCGTGACGGCCAGCCCGGCGCTCGCCGGACTGCCCCACTTCGCTCCCAAGGCCAAGCGGGTGATCTACCTTTTTCAGAACGGCGGGCCGACGCACGTCGATCTGTTCGACTACAAGCCCCGTCTCCGCGAACTCCACGGCCAGCCAGTGCCGGAGGAGTACATCGGCGGCAAGCGGTTTAGCACGATGACGGGCAGCGCTGACGGAAAGCTCATACTCGCGCCGCTCGAGCCGTTCGCCCAATATGGCCAATGTGGGGCCTGGGTGAGCGACCTGATGCCGCATACCGCATCGATCGTCGACGACCTCTGCTTCATCAAGAGCATGCACACCGACTCGGTCAACCATGCGCCTGCCGTGCAGTTTCTGCTGAGTGGAGCGGAGTTGCCGGGGCGGCCGACGACGGGAGCCTGGCTCAGCTATGGGCTCGGCACGGAAAACGAAACGCTTCCCACGTTCTGCGTGATGACCAGCGTGACGAAGGGAACGTCGTGCGGGCAGATTTTCTACGACTTCTACTGGGGCAGCGGCTTCCTTCCTTCCCGGTATCAGGGGGTGAAATTCCGGGGGAGCAGCGATCCGGTGCTCTACCTGACGAATCCCGCGGGGATCAGTCGAGCGATGCGCCGCCGCTGGCTCGATGACATCGCGATGCTCAACGAGAAGAAGCTCGCCGACTATGGCGACCCCGAAATCGCGACCCGAATCGCACAGTATGAAATGGCCTTCAAGATGCAAGCGAGCGTGCCGGAGCTGACCGATCTACGCGACGAGTCGGAGGAAACGCTCGCCCTGTACGGTCCGCAGGTCAAGGAGCCGGGCACGTTTGCCTACAACTGCCTGATGGCCCGCCGGCTGGCGGAACGGGGCGTGCGATTCGTTCAACTCATGCATGCCGGCTGGGACCAGCACAGCAGTCTCACGACGGAACTTTATGCGCAGTGCCGCGACACCGACCAGGCTGCAGCCGGCCTCATTCGCGACCTCAAGCGCCGCGGCTTGCTCGACGACACGCTCGTGATCTGGGCAGGAGAATTCGGCCGCACCCCATTCATTCAGGGCAATTTCAACGAGCGTACGCGCTGGGGCCGAGACCATCATCCCTACGCCTTCACAGTCTGGGTCGCCGGCGCCGGGGTGAAGTCGGGCCATTGCCACGGGGAGAGCGACGATCTGGGGTTCAACGTGGCACAGGACGGGGTGCATGTGCATGACTTCCAGGCCACACTCCTGCACCTGCTTGGAATAGACCACGAACGGCTTACGTATCGCTTTCAGGGCCGCGACTTTCGCCTCACCGACGTCCACGGCCACGTGATCAAGCCAATCCTGACGTGACGCCGAGCGCCGGCCAGCGCCGGCCCCGTCCTGCGACACGTTGAGTGATACCCCGTTACCGGCCAAGCAGCCGACCGAGGCAGGCCGTGGCGAGCCGCGCCTGGCCGAGGGCCGTGTCGGCGTCATCGGCGTCGTACTCATCGGTCGGAATGAAGTCGATGTCGCCGTAGAACCTGAATTCCCGCTCGTTCCGCAGTTCTTTCCATTCGATGGTAGCCGGCTGCGAGATCATTGGTCCTCACAGCTCGACCACCTCACCCGGCCGGAAGTCGGGCTTGTAGTCCCAGAAGGCGCCCCCCTTGAAGGGCACTCGCCTTGATCCCAGCGCCTGCATCCGTTCGCGCAGTCCCTCGAGAAACGCCTCGAGCATGCCAGCGCGGTCGATGAGCACGATCCGCCACAGCGTCATGTCGAGGTACAGCGGACTGCCGGCAGCAAGTTCCTGCGGGGTTTTGAAGACGGGGGCGAACGCTCGCCGGCCGAATGATAAAACGTACAAGTTTCGCCACGCTGGGCCCATTCCCGCCCGCTGCCGCCGCGCTGGATACTGTTGACCGAGAGATCATCCAAGCCATCCCGACGCAACGTCATGCCTCACCTGCCCGTCGACTGCATCGTCTGCGGCACCTGCACTGCCGACATTCTCGTGAAGCCCGTGGGCCTGTCGGCACCGATCGGTGGCGGCCGGCTGTTTCACGTCGATCCGATCGACGTTACGACCGGTGGGATCGTCTGCAACTCCGGGATTGCGATGCGCCGGCTTGGCATGCGGGTCGCGGCCGCGGCGATCGTCGGCGACGACGTGTGGGGCGGTGTCGTCCGGCGCCACCTCGACGCCGAGGGGATCGCCACCCAGGCGGTTGAAGCACACCCGTCGCTCGCCACGAGTTCCACGGCGGTGCTCATTGATCCGGGCGGCGAGCGCAGCTTTGCCCATCATGTAGGGGTCTGCGGAGCGCTCGACGCCGCGTATCTCCTTCGCCAGGAAGCGCACTTCGCCCAAGCTCGATTCGCACTCGTAGGCTACTTCGGACTGCTGCCCGCACTCGAACCGACGATCGGGGAGGCAGTGGCCTTCCTGCGGGGCCTCGGCTGCCAGGTGGCGCTCGAAACAGGCGGGAGCGGGGGCACGCTTTCCGCGATCGCTCCGGCGCTGCCGCACGTGGATCTCTACGTGCCGAGCCTCGACGAGGCTGTGCACCAGACGGGCCTCACCGACCCGCGAGCGATCATCGACTGCTACCGCGCGCACGGGGCAGGGGGCATCGTGGGCGTGAAGCTGGGGTCGCGCGGCACGCTGCTGAGCCCGCGGGCAGGGGAGTTTCTCGAGATCCCGTGCATCCCGGCGCCCGGCCCCGTGGCCGACACGACCGGTGCCGGCGATTCGCTGCTCGCCGGGTTGATCACCGGCATTCTGCGCGGGATGCCGCTCGAGCAGGCCGGCCGGCTCGGGGCGGCCACGGCGGCGTGTTGCGTGACGGGAGTGGGTGCCACGGCGGGACTACGCTCGTTTGAGGACACGCTGCGGCTGGTGTAGCGACAGGCCTCTAGGCCTGTCGATGGACAGGGCTGGAGCCCCGTCCCTACGGGTGTCGATGGACAGGGCTGGAGCCCCGTCCCTACGGGTTTCGATGGACAGGGCTGGAGCCCCGTCCCTACGGGTTTCGATGGACAGGGCTGGAGCCCCGTTCCTACGAGCGCAACACGTAGTGGAACGAGTCGGCGAGCGCGAGCCAGCTTGCCTCGATCACGTTTTCGCTGACGCCGACGGTGCCCCACACACGGTCACCGTCGGTGCTCTCAATCGACACGCGCACCTTGGCCGCCGTGCCTTCCTGGGCATTGATCACTCGCACCTTGTAGTCGAGCAGGTGCATCCGTTCGACGGCCGGATAGGTGGCGGCAAGCGCCTTGCGCAGGGCCGCGTCGAGGGCATTCACGGGGCCGTCCCCCTCCGCCACCTCGTGACGCAGCCCGTCAGCCACGTGGAGCTTCACGGTGGCGAGCGTACGAATGTCGCCGTCTCCCCGGCTCTCCACGTCGACGTTGTAGCTCTCGCGGACAAACGCCGGCGTAAATGTGCCCGCGATGCGGTCGACGAGCAGGTCGAACGACGCACCCGCCGCCTCGAATTGCCAGCCCTCGTTCTCGAGCCGGCAGACCTCGGCCAGCACCGTGTCGAGCAGCGTCCGGTCGTTCTTCACGTCGGCCCGCGTCACGAGGGCCGCGATGTTCGAGCGGCCGGAGAGCTCGCTGACGAGAATCCGGCGCGAGTTACCCACCGCCTCGGGGGCGATGTGCTCGTATGACTCGGTCGCCTTGGCCACTGCGTGGACGTGCATGCCACCCTTGTGGGCGAAGGCGCTCGAACCGACGAACGGCTGGCCGGGGCGATAGCTCATGTTGGCCGTCTCGTAGACGAAACGCGAGAGCTCGGTGAGGTGCGCCGCACCGTTGCCCCCGAGCACGCCGAACCCGGGCAGTTTGAGGGCGAGGTTCGCCACCACCGAGATCAGATCGGCATTGCCGCACCGCTCGCCGATCCCGTTGATCGTGCCCTGCACCTGCACCGCTCCGGCGGTGACGGCGGCCAGCGAGTTGGCGACGGCGAGATCGCAGTCGTTGTGACAGTGGATGGCGAGAGCCCGGGCACAGCCGGCGGAGTCGAGGGCGGCGGCCGCCTCATGGACGATCCGGCCGATTTCGTCGGGGAGCGTGCCACCGTTGGTGTCGCAGCAGACGATCCGCGTGGCCCCCGCCCGGGCGGCCTCGACGATCGTGGCGGCCGCATATTCGCGGTCGAGCTTCCAGCCGTCGAAGAAGTGCTCGGCATCGTAAAACACCTCGCGGCCGGCTTGGGTGAGGTAGCCCACCGTGTCGGCGATCATGGCGAGATTTTCCTCGCGCGACACACCGAGCACCTCGCTCACGTGGAAGGCCGACGTCTTGCCGACGATCGTCACGACCGACGTGCCGGCGTCGAGCAGAGCCTTCATTCCCGGATCCTCGGCGGCCGTCATCCCGCGACGCCGGGTCATGCCGAACGCGCACACCCGTGACTGCCGGAGGTTCAGTCCCCGCACCCGTTCGAAAAACTTGGCGTCCTTCGGGTTCGAGAGCGGATAGCCTCCCTCGATGAAGTCCACGCCCGCCTCGTCGAGCCGCCTCGTGATGGCGAGCTTGTCCTCCAGGGAAAAGTTGACGCCTTCCCCCTGGCTGCCGTCGCGGAGCGTGGTGTCGTAGATTTCGATCGTGCGCATGCTGCTAGCCTAGTCGGAATTTGGGATGCCGGAAATCGACGCCGGTTTGCCTCGCCTCACTCGGGGGATCCGTCCGTGAGCCGCCGGATGTTCATCGCGATCGACCTGCCCAAGCCCGTCGGCTGGGAACTGTGCCGATTGGTGGCGGATCCGCCACGCGGCGTGCGGCCGGTCCGGCCGGCACAGGTCCACCTCACGCTTCACTTCCTCGGCGAAGTCGACGACGAGGGCCAGGCGTCCCTGTGCAAGTCGCTCGCCCAGGTGCGTTACGAGCCGTTCTTGATCGCGATCCGGGGCACGGGCGTGTTTCCGCCGCGGGGCCGGCCGACCGTCCTGTGGGCGGGCGTGGCGGAATCCGCGCGGCTCGCGGAGCTGCATGCCGCCATCGGCACGGCGATCGAGTCGTGCGGGCTGGAGGTCGAGCGACGGACATACGTGCCGCACATCACGCTCGCTCGTCTCACGCCGGCTGTGCCACGGGCGTGGGCGGCCCGAGTGCTCCACGAAACGGCGGGGCTCGAAGTGGATGGCCTGGTAGTCGACCGGTTCCATCTCTACGAAAGTCGCAGACTCGACGGGGCGACCGAGCACTCGGTCATGGCGACGTATCCTCTGTAGCCGCAGGGGGGCACTTTGCGGAATCCGGCCCGGGGGTCCGTTTTGGTGCAGATTGAACAACCTGCACCTACAGAGCTTCGTCGTCCTCTTCGTCGTAGACGTCCTCTTCGTCGTCGAAGTCGTCGGCAAACGCTTCCTCGCGGTCGATCTCGTCGTCAGCGTCGATGACCGTCTCGGCCGCAGCGAGCTCCGCATGCGGATGGATCTTGAGCTTGCCACGCGGGGCGGGGTCGGCCGGCACGGGCTGCGTGCCGTTGCGTTCGGCCCATTGCTCCATCGTGAGGAGGACCTCGCGGGCCTGCGAGCCGGCATATTGCCCCACCACGCCGTCTTCGGCCATGAAGTCGAT
Source organism: Planctomycetia bacterium (assembly GCA_037129475.1). Classification (GTDB taxonomy): domain Bacteria; phylum Planctomycetota; class Planctomycetia; order Pirellulales; family UBA1268; genus RGVT01. The sequence goes on from JBAXUY010000003.1 coordinate 99,764, forward strand.
CAGGCGGGCCCCGCGGCCGTAGCCCACGCCGAGCGCCCGCTGGAGGAGCGACACGCTGCCACGGCCTTCGCGGATCACCACCTCGACCGCCGCTTCGTACAGCTCGTCCTTGTCCTTCGGGCTGGGGCCGCCCTTGGCCGTGTCGCCCGACGGGGCGGGCTGGAGATTGACGAGTTCCTCCGCGTACTGGGGCTTGTCGGTGCCGACGACTGCCATCACGCGGCCGATCTCGTCATCGGAGAGATACGTGCCTTGGCCACGCAGGATCTGGCTCGTGCCCGGCGAGAGGAAGAGCATGTCGCCATTGCCGAGGAGCCGTTCCGCACCCATTTCGTCGAGCACCACGCGGCTGTCGGTGCGGCTGGCCACCTGGAAGGCGATCCGCGCCGGCAGGTTGCTCTTGATGAGGCCGGTGATCACGTCGACCGTCGGCTTCTGCGTGGCGAGCACGAGGTGGATGCCCACGGCCCGGCTCTTCTGGGCGAGCCGGATGATGTGCTGCTCGATCTCCTTGCCCGCCGTCATCATCATGTCGGCGATCTCGTCGGCGATGATCACGATGTAGGGCATCGTGGCGGGGATGGCGGCCGCCTCCTCCTCGCTCTCGGGCTGCATCCGTTCGAGGATCGTGTCGCGGCCGAGGGCGTTGTATTGCGACAGATGCCGCACGCCCACCTTGGCAAGGAGGGCGTAGCGCTCTTCCATCTTCTCGACGGCCCACGCGAGGATCGCCTCCGCCTTCCGCATGTCGGTGACCACCGGATGCATGAGATGCGGCAGCGACTTGTAGGGCGTGAGTTCGACCATTTTGGGGTCGATCATCAGCATGCGCACCTCGTCGGGCCGGCGCGTCATGAGCATCGACACGATCAGCGAGTTCAAGCACACGCTCTTGCCCGTGCCCGTCCGGCCTGCGATCAGCAGGTGGGGCATGCTCGCCATGTCCACGACCATCGGATTGCCCGCCACGTCCTTGCCGAGGAAGATCGGGATCTTCATCGTGCGGCTCTTGGCCTGCGTCTCCTCGATCACCTCGCGGAGGCGCACCATCTGCCGGTCGGTGTTGGGCACTTCGATGCCCACGGAGTTTTTGCCGGGGATCGGGGCCACGATCCGCACGCTCGGCACGCGGAGGGCGATCGCCAGGTCGTCGGCGAGGTTCGCGATCTTGGCCAGCCGCAGGCCGGCTTCGAGCTCGATCTCGTATTGCGAGATGACCGGGCCGGTTTCGACCTCGACCACGCGCACCTTGAAGCCGAAATCGGCGAACGTCTTCTCGAGCACCTTGGCCCGCTCGCGCACTTCCTGCTCCTGGGCTTCGAGCTGCAGTTGTTCGGCCGGGAGCAGGAGATCGATCGAGGGCATTTCGTAGTCGGCCGTGGGGTCGGGGGCCAGTTCGAGCACGGAGCCGGGCCGGCGCCGATTCGCCAGTGAGCGGATCGGCACGGGGCGCTCGGCCGGAGCCTCGTCGTCGGCCGACGCGTCGCTGGCATCGGATTCGTCGGCATCGCTCGCTTCGGCGTCGGCTTCGAACGACGAGTCGTCGTCGAGGTCGACTGGATCGATCTCGCGGCGACGCACCTTGATCGTGGGGCCGTCCTCGTCCGCTTCGTGATCGTCATCAGAGCCGGGAAGGGCGGCGGGGAGCGAGCCACGGAGGCGGCCGGCGAAGAGGCCCTGGTCGTCGTGTTCACCTGCGAGCGTTTCGGACACCGAACGGCCGACGTGCCGGCCTCCGATCGCCTCCCGCGCCGTCCCCGGGAAGGCGGCCAGGGCTGCCACCGCCGACAGGCAGACGCCCCCGAGCTTCACGAGCAGGGCATCACATGCCAGAAACAGCCCAGCGGCGGTGACGCCGGCGGCCACGATCGCGGCCCCGGCGGTCGCAAGGTATCCCTCGGCAAGGATTCGTCCAAGCGCGCCCACGGAGCCACCCGGGCCCCACAGCGGCCGCGCCACCCAGGCCGGCAAAAACATCGTGAGCAGCGTACACGCCCCCACCGTCGCGAGTACCGCGCCGATGGCCTTGAGGGGTAGATCGGCCATTGTGCGGCGGCGGAGCAGGGCGACGTCGAGCCCTGCGACCAAAGCGGCGACGAACCAGGCGCCGAGGCCCAGCCATTCGTAGAGCGTCCCGGCGGCAGCCGACCCGATGAAGCCGCATGCGTTCACGGCGCGCGCATGCGGCGGGAAGGCTCGGACGCCTGGCGGATCGGCAGGATGGTAGGTGGCGAGCGACGCGACGAGGAACACGATGCCGGCGAGCAACGCGAGCGCGGTCAGGTCGCGCAGCCGGTCGCGGGCCGCCTCCCGTGCAGGCGTTGCCTCTGCAGCGGCAATCCGGTTCTTCGCCGCTCCAAAGCGGCTGGCGGGAAACGACGATTCGAACGAGCGGTCGATCGAGGCCATGGGGGAATCCTTTCCTCCTGAACTCTACAGGCCGATTCCGCGGGGGGCGGCTGGCGGTGCATGGCCTTCGAGCGTCTGGCCTGTTGCAGACTCCGCCTGTGACGGCCATGCCGGATATGCCGCGCGTACGGTATCCTCGTGCTCCCGCCGCGAGCCACCCCCGATGCCCCGCTTCATCACCAGCCAGACTGCACGCCAAGCCATCGAGACGGTCGTCATTCTCGTGGTGGCGGGAATCGTGCATGAAATCTGGCAGCGGGGCCTGCTGCCACCGTCCACCCTCTGCTGGCTCGTGTGCGGCCTCGCTCTTCTGAAGACCGCCTTCTTCTTCGCCGAGAATCTCCAGCACATCCTCCTCGCGACCGCTCACGAGATTCCGTACCACCGGTTTTTGGGGCTCATGGGCGTGAATATGGCCCAGATCACGATGTCGTTTGCGCTCGACTTCTTCCTGCTGGAGACGGCGGCAGAGGGGAGTTTGAGCGGCTTCGTGGCGGGCCTCACGGAGCCCAGGATCCTGTTCGACTGCTTTTTTTACAGCGTGCTCAACTTCACGTTCTTTGGCTTCGGCGACATCACGCCGCAGTCGATTCCCGCGAAGCTGGTGACGCTCATGGAAGTGACGCTCGCGTTTTTCACCGTGATCTTCCTGCTCTCCGACTTCATCAGCCTCAAGGATTCGCTGCGCGGCGGGCGCACGGAGCCGCAGCGCTCCGGCAGGCAACGCCCATGACGATGAGCCTGCCTACCGGATCGGTGACACTCGGCATCGCCGCGGGCCTGCTCTCGGGCGCATGCATGTCGTTCTCCTACCTGCTGTCGCGGCACCACGCCCTCGGCTACCCGGCGGAGGACCGTCCGGAGGCGGCGATCGGGCTGCTCTTCCGCTCACACGTGGTGATGGGACTCATCGCCCTGCCTGCGGTCGCATGGCTCTGGCCCGCGGGCATGCCCTCCGTCGACCGCTATATCCTGCCGCTCCTCGCTGCCGCCGGCCTCTACTTTCTCGGCAACATCCTGCTCTTCGGGCTCTTGCGCCGCGTCGAGGCCTCGCGGCTCACGCCGTTCCTCGGGCTCAAGGTGTTCATGCTCGCCGTGATCGTGGCCGTGTTCCTCGGCCGGCCACTCACGGCGACCCAGTGGACGGCAGTGACCCTGAGCGTGGCGGCCACGGCGCTCTTGCAGGGCACCGCCGGCGGCCTGCCGGCGCGGGCACTCGGCCGGATTTTGCTCGTCTGCCTCTGCTTCGCGGTCTCCGATCTGTTCATCGTGCGCCTGATCGACGTGCTCGACCTGTCGACCGTTGGCAACTCGCGGCGGCTCACGGCGGCCGTGCTGGGGATGCTCCTCACCTACGTCGCCTGCGGCGCGTCGTGCGGCGTGGTATTGCTCACCGGCCGATTCCGCCCGCCAGCCCGTCTCGCATGGCCGGCCTGGCGGACGGCTGCCACGTATGCCGGCACCTGGCTCCTGGCGATGGCCGGCCTCTACATCTGCTTTGGGCTCGTGGGCGCCGTGTTCGGCAACGTCGTGCAGTCGACCCGGGGCATCATGTCGGTTGTGATCGGCGCCGTGCTCGCCCATCTCGGCTGGCACGAACTCGAGCAGCAGGTGGACCGTGCCACGCTCGTGCGCCGCATCGGCGCGGCGTGCCTGATGACCGCCGCGATCGCCGTGTACGTGCTGTAGCGACAGGCCTCCAGGCCTGTCGGCCGACAGAGCTGAAGCTCCGTCGCTACGGCCGTCAGGCGAGGATGCCCTTCACGATCTTGCCATGCACGTCGGTCAACCGATACCGACGGCCTTGGAACTTGTACGTCAGCCGCTCGTGGTCGATGCCGAGGAGGTGCAGCAGCGTGGCGTGAAAATCGTGCACGTGCACGCCGTCCTTGACGATGTTGTAGCCGTAGTCGTCGGTCTCGCCGTAGGTCGTGCCGGGCTTGATGCCGCCACCGGCCATCCAGATCGTGAAGCAGCGCGGATGGTGGTCGCGGCCGAAGTCCTGCCCCGGCTTGTAGAGTCCCTGGCAGTAGTTCGTGCGGCCGAACTCGCCGCCCCACACCACGAGCGTGTCGTCGAGCATGCCGCGGGCGGCCAGATCCTGCACGAGCGCCGCGGCGGGCTGGTCGGTCTGCTTCGCCTCGCGGGCGATGCCCCCCTTGAGGCCGCCGTGGTGGTCCCAGTCTTGATGGTAGAGCTGGATGAACCGCACGCCCCGCTCTGCAAGCCGCCGCGCGAGCAGGCAGTTCGCCGCGAACGTGCCGGGATCCTTGGCGTCGGGGCCATACATGTCGAGCACATGCTGTGGCTCGTCGGCGAAGTTCGTCACGTCGGGCACGCTGGCCTGCATCCGGAAGGCCATCTCGTAGTTGGCGATGCGGGCCGTGATCTCGGCGTCGGGCGTGCTGGCGAACTGGTGCTCGTGCAGTTCGCGCAGGCCGTCGAGCAGTTGCCGGCGGTTTTCCGTGGAGACGCCCGGCGGATTGTTCACGTAGAGCACGGGATCAGCGCCGGAGCGGAACCGCACGGCCTGGTGCTTCGTCGGCAGGAACCCGGCACCCCAGAGATGGCTCATGAGCGGCTGGCCGCCCTTGTTCTTCGTGATCAAGACGACGAACGAAGGCAGGTCGTCGTGCTCGTTGCCGAGGCCGTAGTCGAGCCAGGCGCCGATGCTCGGCCGGCCGGGGATCTGGTTGCCGCTCTGCATGAACGTCACGCCAGGCCCATGGTTGATGCTCTCAGTGAACATCGTGCGGATGAAGCACAGCCGGTCGGCGACCTTCGCCGTGTGGGGCAGCAGTTCGCTGATCCAGGCGCCGCTCTCGCCGTACTGGGCG
>JBAXUY010000030.1:0-29747 GCA_037129475.1 Planctomycetia bacterium
GGCCATCAGGAAGGCGGCCCACTGGTAGTCGGGCACCGCGCCGGTGGCGATGCCGCCCACCAGGAAGCGGATTTCAGCCGCCGTGAGGCTGCCGCCATCGCGCTTCTTCCGAATCAGGTCGACGGCCCGCATGGAGGTCGCTCCCCGGGGACGGGCGGTCAGTGCGGCGACGTGCCGAACTGGCGGTCGCCGGCGTCACCGAGACCCGGCACGATGAAGCCGACGTCGTTGAGCCCCTCGTCGAGGGCCGCGACGTGGATCGCGACGTCGGGCATGCTGCGTTCGAGCGTGGCCACACCCTGCGGCGAGGCGATCAGCGAGAGGAATGCGATGCGGCCGATTCCGGCGTCGCGCAGGATCTCGCAGGTGCGCACCGCCGAGCCGCCGGTGGCGAGCATCGGGTCGACGACGAGCGCGAGCGTCGCCGCGCAGTTGCGCGGGAGTTTGTTGTAATACTCCTGTGGCTGGAGCGTGCGCTCGTCGCGATACAGGCCGACGTGCCAGACCTCGGCGTCGGGAATGATCTCGAGCAGGCCGTCGGCCATGCCGAGGCCGGCCCGCAGGATCGGCACGATCGCGATCCGGTCGGCCAGCCGTCGTCCCCGGGCCTCGGCCAGCGGTGTGCGCTGCGTCACGTCGGTCGTGGGGAGCGAGGCCGTCGCCTCGTAGGCCAGGAGGCGGGTGAGCTGTCGCACCACGCGCCGAAACGCCGGCGGTTCGGTGGCGGGGTCACGGAGCACCAGCGTGTGGTGGGCGACGAGCGGGTGTGTCGATACGTGCAGGCTGCCCATGCCCTCTTCCGTTCTCGTGCGTCCCGGCGGATGCGGCTCCGTGTATCCTGTGGCGGCTGATCATATTCTTTGACCCAGCCTTGTCGAATCATCCCGCGGAGTACCCTGCCCCATGGCGAATCCCCCCGACGACGACCTGCTGGCCGCGGCACGGCTCGCCGCCGGGCGGGCCTATGCCCCTTACTCCGGCTGGCACGTGGGCGCCGCGGTCGTGTTCACCGAGACACAGGCACCCCACGTCGGGGCGAACGTCGAAAACGGTTCCTACGGCCTCACGATCTGCGCCGAGCGATCGGCGATCTTCGCCGGCGTGGTCGCCGGCGGCCGCCGACTCTCCCGTGTCGCCCTCACGTGCCGCGACCGCGATGGCAGTCTCGTCGCGAAGATCGCGCCCTGCGGCGCGTGCCTGCAGGTGATCGCCGAGTTCGGCGGCCCCGACACGGCGATCATGATCGACGGCCGCGGCACGTTCCGCCTCGCCGACTTCCTTCCGAAGCCCTTCGAGTTCGATGCGTCGTAGCTCGTCGGAGGCCGTCGTCGGCTGGTGATGACCCGGCCTTCCAGGCCGGGCGCTGTTTCGTCCTCAACGACTCCCTCCTTCTGCGCGTGCCCACCTTCCCGACTCCGCCAAAAGTTCCTGGCGCTGTAGCGACAGGCCTCCAGGCCTGTCGATCGACAGAGCTGGAGCTCTGTCGCTACGGGGGAGGTGAGGGGCTGCCCCTGCCGTTGAGCCGGCGTATCTGACCAGCGGAGCCATGGATGGCGCAGCGCAGGCAGATCCGAGTGAGCGGAGGCCTGGAGGGCCGTAGTGAACGTCCGGCGAGACGGATGGGGCAGCCCCGAGCCGGCGCAGTTCGCATCTCGCCAACTCACGCAACAACTGCGCTACTGACCTTCACTCCGCCCGGAGGCGTTGCCGGAAGTACTTGTAGCCGGGCACGAAGAAACAGGCGGCGCTCACGAGGCCGAAGATCACGTGCTGGTAGCCGGGCACCACGCACATCACGAGGGCCGTCACGAAGAGCACCGCGGCCTGCACGTAGAAGGCGCCCGAGAGGATGCCGGCCTTCGCGAAGAAGACGAGTCCGGCGAGCAGCGCGAGCACTGGGGAGAGCGTGAGCACGTCGAGGTGCAGGAGCCCCTCGACCCAGAAGAGCAGGACGCTGGCGATCACGCTGCCGCCCCAGACGTGGGCGATCTGCCGCTCGACGGCCGTCACCGGCCCGGTGCGATGCCGCAGCGCCCAGAAGATCGGCGCCCAGAGGGCGAGCCCGCCGCCCCACAGCGCGAGATACGGCCAGCGGTTGGTCACGCCCTGCCATGCCAACACGTCGGTGATCACCGACAGGGCCAGGATCACGACCGAGTGCCACATCCAGAGGAGGCCCCAGTTCTCGAGCACGACGGCGTGGTGCGTTTCGCGGAACAGCCGTGCCGCGATGTCGGCGAGCCCGCCACGACGGGCCGCGATCGTTTCGCCGGTGAGGAAAGCCCGCAGGTCGGCGGCGAGGCTGCCGGCCGACGCGTAGCGCAGTTCCTGCGGCTTCTGCAGGCTCTTGAGCGCGATCATCTCGAGATCGCGGTCGACTCCCGCCGCCACGGTGCGGGGTGCGGGAGGGTCGGTCTCGAGCACGGCCAGGAGCGTGTCCATCGGGCTCGCCGCCTGGAACGGCGGCCGGCCGGTGAGCATCTGGTAGAGGATCGCGCCCAGGCTCCAGACGTCGCTCGTGGGGCCCACGTCGCCGCGGCTGCCGGCCGCCTGTTCCGGCGACATGTAGCACGGTGTGCCGAGGATCGCGCCGGTGTGCGTCACCGACTGGTCGTCTTCCAGCCGCTTCGCCAGGCCGAAGTCGGAGACATGCGGACGCCCCGTCACGTCGATGAGGATGTTCGACGGCTTCAGATCGCGATGCAGGATGCCCCGATCGTGGGCGGCCTGCACCGCGTCAGCCACTTTCGCGAGCAGCGCGGCCGCCTCGCGGGGCGGCAGGGGCCCGGCCGCCAGTTGCCTGGCGAGCGTCGTGCCCTCGATGTAGCGCATGCTGTAGAAGGGCAGGCCGTCGCTCTCGCCAACCTCGAAGATCGACACGATCCCCGGATGGTCGAGCCGCGCCGCCGCTTCGGCCTCGCTGCGGAATCGGGCCAGGTCGGCCCCGCTCGCAAGGTCGCGGCGCAAGAGCATCTTGAGGGCCACGGTGCGGCCGAGGCTCTTTTGCGTGGCGCGGTACACGACCCCCATTCCACCGCGGCCGATCTCCTCGATCAGTTCGTAGTCGCCGAGCGTCGCCGGAAGCGGCGTCACGCCGGGCACGAATCCTGTCGCACTCGACCAGACGGCGGCCTCGCCCACGACCAACGGCTCGTCACCGCCCGGGCGGCGGTCGAACACTGTCGACTGCTCGGCCACCGCGTCGGTCACGAGCATCGTGGCGAAGAGTTCGCGGAGGTGCCCGGCCAGATCGGGATGATCGGCTGCCAGACGTTCGAGGTGCTCCTGGGCGACGCCGGTCGGCGCTTCGGACAGTTCGTCGACGAGCGTCGCCAGCCGTTCTTCCTGCGCGGCACCGAGGGGCGTTTCCACGGCCAACTGCCGGCCGGAGGTCACGGTGCTGGAAACGCTGGGCGACATGGGTCAGTCAGGTGAGGGCGGGTCGATCAGCCGGGAAACATCCGACTCCGTCATGATAGGCGCGGCGAGGGCACTGGCATCCCGGGGTCAGCCGCCGCCTTCGAGAAGTACGCGCAGCCGCCGCATGGCCCGCAGGTAGCGCATGCCGGCGGCTGGCTTAGACATCCCCAGCGCCGCGGCCGCGTCGGCCGTGGAGAGGTGCTCGAAGTGCCGCAGGAGCACGATCTGCCGGTCGGCCTCGTCGAGCTGTTCGACCGCCGCCGCGAACCGGCGTTCGAGCTCGTGCCACGTGGCCGCGGCGGCCGGTGTCAACTCGCGATCGGCGATCCGGGCGACGACGTCGGCTCCGGATGCGTCGCCATCGGCCGGCGCTGCAACGGACACCTCCCGGTCGACGCTGCGACTCGCTGCGACCCGATGGCGGCGGTGTGCGTCGATCAGTCGATCGCGGGCCATGTGCCGCAGCCACAGCTGGAAGGGCATGGTGGGATTGGCGAGGTAGTCACCGAGCCGGCGGTTCGCCTCGAGCATCACGTCCTGCACGATGTCGCTGGCGTCGACGCGGTGCTGGACGACGCGGTCCATGCGGCGGTCGATCATCCGCTTGATCGCCTCGCGATGCCGCGCGAGCAGCCCGTTGATCGCGGCCTCGTCGCCGTCGCGAACACGGTTGAGCAGCACCTGCGTGGGCTGGGGATCGGTCGCTCGAGGGTCGTCCGGACGCACGGGCGGAAGAGGCATGCCTCAAGTCTACCTCGCGGGCAAAGCTCCATTGCGTTTTCCGCATCGAAACGGGTATTTCTCCCGGTCGACCCGTTGTCGCCCCAGGCCGGCCATGAAACGTCTCGTCATCCACGCGCCGCCGCTGCTCGTCGCCGAGCTCGCCCGCCGGGGCATCGACGTCGTGGCCCTCCACTACCCCTGGTTTCAGCCGGCGGATCCGGTGCGCGACCGACTCCGGGCGAGCGAGTCGTTCGATCCGCGTGCCAAACTCGACTTCCGCGCGGCGGCCAGGCTGCGCAGGTTGATCGCCATGCATCGTCCCGACGTCGTGCACGCCTTTTCACCCAAGGCGCTCGCAGCCGCGGTCCTCGCCACGCTCGGCCTGGGTCGGGCGCCGGTGATCGTGTCGTTTCGGGGCATCTCGACGCCCCCGTCGCGGCTCGATCCGGCCAACCATCTCACGTTCCTCTCCCGCCGCGTGCGGGCCCACGCCTGCGAATCAAACGCCGTGGCCGGAGGGCTCGTCGCGGCCGGCGTCCCGGCCGATTGCTGCCACACGATCTACAACTGCGTGAGCCAGCCTGATCGGCTCACGGCTGCGGCCCGCGCGGAGATCCGTGGTCGCTTCGGCGTCCCCGCCGATGCCTTCGTGGTCGGCACGATCGCCCATGTCCGGCCCGTGAAGGGAACCGACCTGCTCCTGAGGGCGGGACTCGAATGCCGTGACCTGGCCGACGTGCATTGGCTCGTCATCGGCGAAGTGGCCGACCGGCGGGTCGAGCGGCTTGCCCGCGATCCACGCTGGGAGGGACGGCTGCACATGCCGGGGCGGGTCGACGGGGCGGGGGGCATCGCCGGGGCGTTCGACATCTTCGCGATGCCGTCGCGGCACGAGGGGCTCTGCCGGGCCCTGCTCGAGGCGATGGCTGCGGGCACGTGTCCGGTGGTGAGCGACGCCGGCGGCATGAAGGAGATGGTGCGTCACGGCCGCGACGGGCTGGTGGTCCCGCGGGAGAACGTGGACGCACTCGCCGCCGCCATTCGCGCATTGCATGCCGACCGCGTGCAGCTGGCCGACTTGGGTGCGTCGGCGCGGCTCCGCATGGCCGACGTCTGCACGCCAGAAGCCTTCGCCGACCGCGTGCTCGCGCTGCACGCGCGATCCGCGGCCTGACCGCCGCGGCACGGCCGATCGGGCAAGGTCTGCCGGTTGTTCCAATTGTCCGGCACGGCGCCCGGAATTTTTCCGATCGCGGTGCGGGATTTTTTGACCATGGGGAAATCGTGATCCATAATCGCTGGCGGTTGACGGAGAAACCGCTGCCTGCCGCGACAGGATGCGGCCTCACGCGAACGGATTGCCCTCGTGAACGTCGTCAGCCCCTCGACGTGCCCAGCCTGTCGGATGCTGCGCGACGGTCTGCTCGGACTGCTGGCGATCTGCGTGGCACTGGCCGGCCTGCCCCGGCTGCACGCCGCCGACCAGCCCGCCCTGGGATGGTCGTCCCCGGCCGCCAGCCCGGCCGGCGATCCGCACGAGGATCTGGCCGCCAAGGCGTCGCGTTTCGAACGTGAGGGCCGCTGGGCCGACATCGTCAGCGCCTGCGAATTGGCAGCCCGCAAGGGCACGCTCGCCACGGAACTCCAGCAGCGGTACGACCTCGCGAAAATTCACTGCGATCTTGCCCGGCGGCACAATGAGACCGCCTACCGCACGCAACTTGGCAAGCTCACCGAATCGGATGCTCGCCGGCTCTATGCCGAGGTGCTGGCACGCATCGCGTCGCACCACGTCGAGGCGCCGAATTTCGCCCGCATCGTGTCGCGTGGCATGCTGGCGATGGATGTGGCGATCGACGAGCCCGTCTTCGCCGCCCAGCACGTGAAGGCAGCCGATGTGTCGGCTCGCAGCACCTACCGCGAGCAGATCGCCGCGCTGGCCTCGGGCAGGACGGTGGCATCCCAAGTCGAGGCCGAAACGTTCGCCGCCTGGGTGGCGAACATCGCGCAGGCGACGCTCGGCGTGCCGGGGACCGTGACGCTCCTGGAGATGACTGCGGCCGCGATGGGGAGCCTCGACGAGTACTCGGCCTTCCTGACGACCGGCCAACTCGACGACCTCTACGCCCAGATCGAGGGCAACTTCGTCGGGCTCGGCGTCGAACTGAAGGCGGCGAGCGACGGTCTGCTCGTGGTCCACGTGATTCCTGGCAGCCCGGCGGAGCGTTCCGGCATCCGCGCCGGCGACCACCTCGTGGGCGTGGGCGGACGGTCGATCGGAGGCATGGGCGTGGATCAGGCCGCCCAGTTGCTCCAAGGCCCGCCTGGCTCGCCCGTGACGCTCGCCGTGCTCCGCGGCCCGTCGCCAGCCCGGGCCGTCACGGTGCGTCGCGAGCACGTGGAGGTGCCGAGCATCGAAGACGTGCGGATGGTGGATGCGGCCGCCGGCGTGGCGTATCTCAAGATCAGCTCGTTCCAGAAAACGACGGCTGCCGACCTCGAGGCCGCCCTGCGCCGGCTCGACGCAGCCGGGATGCGATCGCTCGTGGTCGACCTGCGCGGCAACCCCGGCGGCCTGCTTTCCGCCGCCGTGGACGTGGCCGATCTGTTCCTCGAGCGGGGCCTCGTCGTGGCGACCCGCGGCCGCAGCCCCGAAGAAGACTTCAACTACACCGCCAGCCGGCCGGGCACCTGGCGGATGCCGCTCGTGGTGGTGATCGACGGGGAGTCGGCGAGTTCGAGCGAGATCTTCGCCGGTGCGATCCGCGACCATGCCCGCGGCACGATCGTGGGCACCCGCAGCTACGGCAAGGGTTCGATCCAGGGCATCTTCCCGCTCGATTCGGCCGGTGTCGGGATGCGGCTGACCACGGCGAAGTTCTACTCCCCCAACGGCCACCCCTACAGCGGTATCGGGGTCGAGCCGCATCTGGCCGTGCACTCCGTCGCCCGTCCCGTTGGCGGTGTGGCTCTCGTCGGGACGGCCGCCGCCCCGGCTGCGGACCCCTTCCTCGAAACGGCCGTCGATGCAGCCCGCCGTTCGATTCAGCGTCCGGCAGCGCGGCCCCAGTCGCGGACGACCGTGTCCCGGTAGCCCGAGCCGCCGCGGCTCGCCGTCGCTACTTGAACTGGCTTCGACGCGCCTGTACCTTGCGCGACGACTGTTTCGGTCTGTCCATGCCGCAGAAATCTTCCTTCTGGCTGCGGCAGGGGCATCCATCCCGCCAACCCTTTTCTCCGGCGCCCCCCGCGCCTCAGCGTAGAAGGACCTATCCATGACCATCGCCCGTGCCAGTGCCGTCGCCGCCATCAACAACTACAAGTCGAACGGCCATGCGTGGAATTTCCGCGAGACGCCGACGAGCGAAATCTTCGGGGCCAACGTGTTCAGCGAGACGGTCATGAAAGACCGTCTGCCGAAGAGCGTTTACAAGGCGCTGCAGGCCACGATCAAGCAGGGCAAGCCGATCGACCCGGGCATCGCCGACGCGGTGGCGTTGGCCATGAAGGACTGGGCGATCGAGAAGGGCGCCACGCACTACGCCCACGTCTTCTATCCACTCACCGGCCTCACCGCCGAGAAGCACGACAGTTTCCTCACGCCCACCGGCGACGGCGATGCGATCGCCGAATTCTCGGGCAAGGAATTGATCCAGGGCGAGCCCGACGCATCGAGCTTCCCGTCGGGCGGGCTGCGCGCCACGTTCGAGGCGCGCGGCTACACCGCGTGGGATCCGACGAGCCCGGCCTACATTCTCGACAATCCCAACGGCACCACGCTCTGCATCCCCACGGCCTTCTGCTCGTGGACGGGCGAGGCGCTCGACAAGAAGACACCGCTCTTGCGCTCGATGCAGGCGGTCGACAAGCAGGCCCGCCGCGTGCTCGCCCTGTTTGGCCACAAGGACGTGGGCCAGGTGTCGGCGTCGTGCGGTCCGGAGCAGGAATACTTCCTCATCGACCGCAACTTCTATTTCGCCCGCCCCGACCTCGTGATGGCCGGCCGAACGCTGTTCGGCGCCAAGCCCCCGAAGGGGCAGGAGTTCGAGGATCAGTACTTCGGGGCGATTCCCGAACGGGTGCTCGCCTTCATGCTCGACGCGGAGCGTGAACTCTTCAAGTTGGGCGTGCCGGTGAAAACACGGCACAACGAAGTGGCCCCGAGCCAGTACGAAATCGCGCCCTTGTACGAAAACGCCAACATCGCGACCGACCACCAGCAGTCGATCATGCAGATGCTGACGCGCGTCGCGCAGAAGTACGGCATGACCTGCCTGCTCCACGAGAAGCCGTTCGCCGGCATCAACGGCTCGGGCAAGCACGTCAACTGGTCGCTCGGCTGCAAGCTCGGCAACCTGCTCGAACCTGGCGAGACGCCGCACGCCAACATGCAGTTCCTCGTGTTTTGTGCCGCGGTGATCCGCGCGGTGCACCTGCATGCCGACCTGCTGCGGGCCGTGGTCGCCGCCAGCGGCAACGATCATCGCCTGGGCGCCAACGAGGCCCCGCCGGCGATCATCTCGATCTTCCTCGGCGACCAGCTCGCCGACGTGTTCGAGCAGATCGAGAAGGGCAAGGCCACGAGCTCGAAGTCGACCGGCACGCTGACCGTGGGTGTCGACACGCTGCCGTCCCTGCCGAAGCACGCCGGCGACCGCAACCGCACGAGCCCATTCGCGTTCACCGGCAACAAGTTCGAATTCCGGGCGGTGGGTGCGAGCCAGTCGATCGCGGGGCCGCTCGTGGCCCTCAACACGATCATGGCGGAGAGCCTCGATTACATCGCCACGGAGCTCGAAAAGGCCACCGGGGGCGACCAATCGAAGCTCGCGGGAGCGGTCGAGAAGCTCCTCCAAAAGATCATCGCGGAGCACAAGGCGGTGATCTTCAACGGCAACGGCTACTCGCAGGAGTGGCACGACGAGGCAAAGAAGCGGGGCCTGCCGAACCTCAAGGCCACGCCGGAGGCGCTCGACGTGCTCGTGGCACCGAAGAACATCGCGCTCTTCGAGAAGTATGGCGTGCTCTCGGAGCGCGAGGTCCGCAGCCGCTACGACATCTACATGGAGCGGTATTGCAAGGACATCAACACCGAGGCCCAGGCCGCCCTGCAGATCGCCAAGACGATGATCCTGCCGGCCGGGTACCGCTATCAGGGCGAACTCGTCGATACCGCGACGAAGCTCAAGAGCCTCGGCCAGACGGTGCACATGGGCACACTCGACAAGCTCACGAAACTCGTCGGTGAGTTCGAGGGCCGGATCGAGGCGCTCGAAAAGGCGCTCGCCCACCACGGTGCCGCCGACCTGCGGGCCGAGGTGAAGCACTTTTATGCCGACGTGATTCCGGCGATGTTGGGTCTGCGTGAGACGGCCGACCAGATGGAGACGATCCTGCCGGACGATCTCTGGCCGCTGCCCACCTACCGCGAGATGCTGTTCATCAAGTGATGCCCGAGTCGCTCGCCCGGTCAATCGCCGAAGAAGCGGAGCGACTGGGGCTCGTGCTGCCCGCCGATGCAAGCCAGAGGCTCGCCGCCTACGCGGCGAGCCTCTGGTCTTGGAACGAGCGGCTGAATCTCACGCGGCATACCGACGTGGCGAAATTCGTGTCCCGCGACGTGGCCGACGCGGCGGCGATCGGCCCGCATCTCGCCCGCGGTGAGCATGTCCTCGACGTGGGCACCGGCGGGGGCGTGCCGGGCGTGCTCTTGGCCATCCTGCGGCCCGACCTTCAGGTCGAGCTCTGCGACAGCGTCGGGAAGAAAGCCCGGGCCGTCGGTGCGATCGTCGAGGCGGCGGCGCTTTCGTTGCCTGTGCACGAGGCGGCCGGGCAGGCCGTCGTCACGGCGGCGGCAGCCCGGGGTGAGCGGTTCGATACGCTCGTCGTTCGGGCCGTGGCGCCGCTGGTGAAGCTGCTCTCGTGGTTCGAACCGATCGCCGCGCAGTATGGCCGGATGCTGGTCGTGAAGGGGCCGCGGTGGGAGGAGGAGAAGGGCGAGGCCAGGCACAAGGGCTACGCCAAGCAGGTGGTCGTGCGCCGGATCGCGTCGTGGCCGCTCCGTGGCAGCGACAACGAGAGCGTGCTCCTCGAAATTCGGCCCTAGCTTCACGGCACGGCACGGCATCCTGCCGTCCGTACCTTGGCCGACCTCCGTCGGCTGGCAACAACCCAGCCCTCCGGGCCTGGCGTCGTCCGGTTTGTGGGACAGGCTTCAGCCTGTCGATTCGCCCAGCCCAATCCGGTTCGGGGCAGCCCACGCTCCGTCACCGGACGTTCGCTGCGGGCTTGCTGTCGCGCCGTCGCCGCCGTCCCGGCGTCGTCTCCGGCTTCCGGTCGCCGTGCACAGCCCGGCTCCCACGCCTTCGGCGTCAGGGCCGGAGGCCCGGGTCAATTCCGGACGACGGAGGTCGGCCCAGGGAAAATGGCAGGATGCCATGTTTCCCGTGAAGTGGGTCACATACGCCGTCTCAACGGCAGGGGTCACCCCTCGCCTCCCGTCTTCGTAGGGACGGGGCTCAAGCCCTGTCCAGCGACAGGCCTGGCGGCGGCGCTACGGAGGCGCAATCACCCCCGTCCGTACGATAGTAGTCCCGTGAAACAACTCCTCCTCTCGGCCATCCTTTCCCTCTGCATCGCCTGCGGCTGGCTGGCTCGGCCGGCACGCTGGGAGGTGGAGGGGCTGTCGATGGCGCCGGGGCTCTTGCCCGGGGACGTGGCCCAAAGCGCGGCTTTTCCGCTGCTCGATCGCTGGCGTCGGCCGCGCCGGCTCGAACGCTGGACGTTCGCTGCACCGGACGGGGCGCTGGCCATCAAGCGCGTCTGGGGATTGCCGGGTGAGAAACTCGAGATCGTCGACGGCGATCTCGTCGTCGATGGTGAGGTGCTGGTGAAGCCTCCCGACGTGTTGGCCGATGTGGCCTTGCCGGTGGCCTCTGTCTTCCGCCATGAGTCTGCCGGTGCGGTGCGTCTCACGCTCCCCGATCCCGTGTTTGACGACGTGCCGTTCGCTCCCGACGAGCGTCGCGTCCTCGTGCCGGTGCGCGACGTGGGAGTAGCGGCCGTGATCGATGTCGTCGGCCGCGATCACGGGGGCGCACCGGCATTGGTCGAGATCAGCGTGGCCGACCGCGCGGCGCAGGTCTCACTCCGACGGCCAGGCCGTCATGCGGTGGTGGCCGGCCGGCTCGACGGGGCGTTCGTGGCGGCCGCGTGGCCGCTGTCGTCGTCCGTCTGCCCGCGGTCGTGCCTGCCGCCCGGTTGTCCGCCCGTGTGGACGATGCAGCGTCCGTGGCATGGGTCCGAGCCCGTGACGTCGCTCGAGGTGCGCGTCGTCGGATCGGCGTCGCGCACGGATGGAGCCAGGATTGCGGACGTGGTCGCCTGGCGCGACGTCCATCACCTGCCGCCCGCGTCAGGATCGATCTGCTGGCCGCTTGGCAGCAATGAATGGTTCGTGCTCGGTGATTCTCCCGGGGGCAGTCGCGACTCCCGGCAGTGGGGTCCTGTCGACTCCGGCCGGTTCCATCATCGCCTCGCGACGTCTCTGCGGTGACGCACCGTTCTGGTGAGCCGCTCACCGGCGTGATGAGAGACGCGTTGGAGCCATGAAAACAAGGCGTTTTCGTCTCTCCGCGACGACGTTGCCCTCAATCGTCACACCATCGTGGTGAGCGCTGAAAAGTCGTGCGCAGGGCGTTCTGAAAAACTTTTCACGCGCGTAACCCGAGCCCCGGTCGGGTGTTGCGCGAGCATATCGAGAGCCCGTGCGGGCTTTGGCACGAGCCGTGCATTTCCTTCCTGACGTTGCGGGCGAGTGAACACGCGAGTGTCACTCAGCCACGCGACGCAGATCAGTTTCAAAGGAGGTGCAAGATGATGATGGTTGCTGCAGTGGGGATCACTTCCGAAGTGCTCGCCCCCGAGGCCATGAGTGGTGTGCTGCCGCGTTCGACGCGGCGGACCGCGATGCTCGACTGCCTCGTCGTGTCGGGTGACTCGGCTCGTCGGCGTCGCTTCGAAGCGGCCGTCGAACTCGCCGGGTGGCTCGAGTGTGCGTCGCCCGAGACGTCCGGCGAACTCCGCCAGGCCGTCGATCGCGACTTCCAGTTGGTGATCGTCGATATCGCCTCGCCACTCGGCGACCGCGTGAACGACTCGGTCGAGATCGCCGAGGAGCTTGCCGCCCGTCCGGGCACGCTGCTCGTGATCTGCGGATCGGAAGACAACGTCGACGAGGAGCTCTGGGCCCGTCAGTTGGGCGCCTGGCTCTATCTGCCCGGTGTGTGTGATGGCGACAGCCTGACGAGCCTGTGCGTCGAGGCCCGCCGCCTGCGTGACGGTTCCTCCGTATTCGCGGGAGTCCGTTGAGCCCCTGCTTCCATGCGGTCTGTTTCCTTCCGGTTTTTTTCTCAACCCAGCCTGTTTTTCAAGGAGTAGCTTGCCATGTCAGCCCCGAACTACGCCGACGACGCCGCGATCGATTACTCGTCGCTTCGGATTCGCGATCGTCGTGAAAGCGACCACGAGTCGCGTCGCACCGCCCAGCCCCGGTACGCCCGGTCGAGCCGCGGTCCCACCCAGACAAACGGCATCCATCGCCGCCGCAACAAGCGGTTCGCCTGGTAGCCCGCCCCTGTCCTTCGGCCCTGATCCTCATCCCCAGCGTCCGTTCTCCGAGTGATCCCATGCCTCGTTCCCGTCCAACCCGAGCCAGCAGGCCTTCCCGGCTTCGCCTTCGCACGACGTCCCGACGTCTGCGGGGCCCGCTGTCGCGGCACACCCGACGGCGCGTGGCCCGACGGTCACGGCGGCGACGGGTGTGGATGCACCACTTCGCCCCGGAGATGCAGGCAGGCACGTCACGTCCATCCCTCTTGAAGCACTCACCAGGCCGTCGGCCGGAATGCAGTCACCACCACTTTTCGACTGCCTCCACGCCACGGGATTCGTCGGGCTCACACCCGCCGGAGGCCACCTCGGCAGGAAGTCATTCGCTTCCGAACGCAACGAACTCCATCACGAAACCAGGATCCCAAACCATGTTCAAGCAGTTCCAGACGGCGCTTCTCGGCGCCGCAGCCCTGATCGCAGGCCCGGCAACGGCCGGCACGATCAACTGGGGCACCTTCGGCGGCGTCAAGGCTGAATACAAGAACGTCACCGAGAGCGGTCAGGACGTCGTTCCGCCCGCAACGGGCCTGTTCGTTCCGCAGACCCCGTCCTATACGGAGAATCCGAATCCACAGTTGACGTTCCTGCCCTCGAACTTCGTGGAGACCGACCAGAACGTGATTTTCGATCTCAAGCACAAGTCGGCCCTGCTGGCGTTCGCCGTGGCTGCCAAGCCCCTCGTCGGGGATCCCGACTACGTGGGCTTTGCGATGACTGGCAACACGCTGAACGTGGCTGGCACCTACAGTGTCTGGGCTCCGTTCGGGGCAGGTGACATGGGTGCCGGCAGCCCGGCGTCGATCGCCAAGGTGACGATGGCGGGGAACTACACGATCCAGGTCACCGGCGTGAATTGGCTGCCGTACTCCGGTGGCACGGCGATCAATCGGTCGATGACGATCGTGCCGAGTGACGTCACCGTCACGGGGCCGCAGAACAGCGCGACGACCGGCAACTGGTCGGGCACCTCGGCGATCGATTGGAACGACGTGCGGGTCGCCGCCGGTATCGGCAGTGGTGACTACATCACGGAGCTGTCGATCCAGTTCACGGCCGACATCGCCGCGGCTGGTGTCTACGGGAATGCCCGGACGACGCTCACGAACTTCAACGCGATCAACCCGGTCGAGCCGATCGCCGTGCCCGAACCGCCGACGCTGGTCCTCGCCGGCCTCGGGGCCGCCGCGGCCGTCGGCCACGGCTACCGCCGCCGCAAGCTGCGGCAGTCGGCGAGCGAGTCGGTGGTGACCGGTGACGACGACGGTGCGATCGCCCTCACGGCTTGATCGCCCACGATTGACGCCCTCGACCGAGGCCTCGTATCGGTCGCAATACAACCGTCCGCGTGGTGGTGGATGGAGTTCACGGCAGGGCCGCGCAAGCGGCCCTGTTCGTTTTTAGTCGAGGTGGGGGAACAGGAGGTCGGCTTCGTGGAGGATGGCGACGCCATCCGAGCGGCGGATCAGCCGGTGCACCGTGTCGGGGTTGGCGGCGAAGCCAAACTCGAGGTCCTCGACCATGGCTTCGTCGAGATTCGAGAGCAGCACGAGCCGGCGGTCTTCGAGAGCGCGGGCGAGGAATCGGGCCACCACGGCATCGGCCACGAGGCGCGGGTCGCCCGACGCACATGCCTCCCTGACGAGTGGTTGGAGGGGGGCGCCCTGCCGCCACCGCGTGACGACCGGGCCCGGGGCTTCAGCCGTCGTGGTGGCGACGCAGATCGTGCCTGTGGGCGGGGTGATCCGGGCGGCGGCTGCGACGGCCCGGGCGATCGCGTCAAACCCGGCAGTCGGCTGCGACACCGAACAGATGGCGAGATCGGCCGGCGTGGCGACCGTGGGTGCCCAAGCAGCGGCCGCCTTCCGGGCGTGCCGGGCGGCAGCGTCGGCCGTACCGAACGCGGCGAACGCGAGCGTGCCGTCGCGACCGGCGACGAGACGCAGGCACGACGTCACTCCCAACTGCCAGGTGAGCGTCTGTACGTTCCGAGACCACGGTCGGAGCGCCCGCCGGCCCCGGCGGGCGAGATCGAGCATCAGGGTGGCATCGCATTCGGCACGGCCGAAGGCGGGCCAGAGCTCGCCCGCAACGGCGCGGCCACCGAGACGGGCGTCGTACGCCCATTCGCCCACCGTCACCACGACATCGGCGTCGACGAGCGCCCGCGCCACGTGGAGCGGCCGCCCCGCCTCGTCGGCCGCCAGGTATGCGGTTTCCGACACCGTATCGGAATGAAATTCCTGTGCATTGCCGAGGCCGGTCACCGGAGGCCCCGCATGGAGCACCGAGATGCCGGCCGGGTCGACGCCGGCGGCGGCGAGCTGCTCCATGACCGTCGCCACCACGTGCGGCGCCTGCGGCACTGCTCCGGCGATGGCGATCACCACGCGATCGCCGGGCACGGCGAAGGCCGAGAGCGGCGGACCGTCTGGCGGCGCTGACGTCGCAGCGGCGACGACGGTGGCGGCGGCAGCGCCCGTCGAGCCCACGGGGCCGGCAAGGTTGGCCACGAGTGACGCGGGACCCACGTCGAGCCTGAGCGGTTCGGCAGCGCCGTAGGAGAGTGCGATGCGATGCATGATCGACATCGTATGGGGATGCCGTTCCGGACGGCACTCCCATCGCTACGACCGGCATTTTTCCACCGTTTTACGCCGTCGGTGAACCCAGCTGCCGCGCTCCGCCGAATACGAGCCGTGGGTCGGATGGCCAGCCGCCACCGTCGCCCGTGGGAAGAGGAAGTCACCAGCCATGCGATCGCTGCCAATCATCGTTGCACTCGCCGCCACCCTGCTGCCGCTCTGGGACTGTGCCGTCGCCCCCGCGGCCGAGACGATCATCGTCACGGAGGATCCCGGTGCGGCGAGCCTCGAGATGGGCTCTGCGGAAGGTTGTGGCTGCCGCAATGCGCAGCGTCCTCCCTGGCATGGCAACGTGCAGGGCGCGGCATGTGGCCCCGCGTGTGGCACCGGCCATGGCGGCGTTTTCCATGCCAACCCGTGCGGCCAGTTGCATCTGCGTCGCTACGCCCGGGAGCATTGCATGACGCTGCCGCCGTGTTTCCCGCGGCTGCATGGCTGGCTCGCGGAGGGGCAGATGCCCACGCCCCCGCCGCCGTCCACGCCCCGCTGCCACCAATGCGGCGCGGTCATCGAAGGAGGATTCTGAGCCCGCGGCAGTCCGTCTGGATCACGGACCGATCCAGAATCTGCCTGCGATCAGCATGGCCGCCGTGACGACGAGCGTGCCAGCCACGTCGATGACCGCGCCGCTCGCCATCATGGCGCGCAGCGGCACGCGGCCCGAGCCATAGACGAGCGCGTTGCAGGGCGTGCTTACCGGCATCATGAAGCCGAGACTCGCCGCGAAGGTGGCGGCGAGCGCGGCCGTCAGCGGGTCGTTGCCGGTGGCCCGGGCGAGTGCGATCACGACCGGCACGACCATGTTCGCGCTCGCCGTATTGCTCGTGAACTCGCTCGTGACCACCGCCACCACGGCCGCCACCGCCACGAGCACCGTGCCGCTCCAGTCCCCCGCCGGAATCAGCGTGGTGATCGACTTGCCGAGTGCCGCGGCCAGACCCGTCGAGAAACAGAGCTCGCCCAGCGCCATGCCGCCACCGTAGAGCAGCACGATATCCCAATCGATCCGCGTTTCACGCCACGAGAGCGCCCGTTGCCGCACGCCGGTCGGTGCCTCGCGATCGCCCGGCAGCAGGAACAGCAGGATCGCCCCGATGAGCGCGGCGACGCCCTCGGGAAGCCTCCGTGAGAGCCAGCCGCAGACGGGATGGTTCGCCCCCAGCGCCACGAGCAGCACGCCCGGCATGATCCAGAGCGCGACCGTGATCGCGAAAGCCGCCGCGGTGGACCATTGGCCCGTGGTCCACGGGCCCAGTCGTGCCCGCTCGACGGCCACGTAGGCCGAGACACCCTCGAGCCGTTCAACGCCGGCCGGAAACAGCCGCGCGAGCACGCCCACCGCCACCGTCACCATCACGACGACGAGCGGGATGCCGATCGCGCACCAGCCGAGAAACGACACGGCAACGCCGGCCTGGTCGCGGATGAATGCCAGGCCGATGAGATTGGGCGGCGTGCCGATCGGAGTCGCGAGGCCACCGATCGACGCGGCGAAGGCCACGCACAGGAACAGGCTCGTGGCGAAGCCATCGCTTGGACGTCGCTCCGACGTGCCGGCGGCCGTTTCGACCGTGCCGAGGATCCCAACCACGATCGCGAGCATCATGGCTGCGGTGCAGGTGTTCGAGATGAACGCGCTGATCAAGACGGAGACCACCGCCACCGCCGCCAGGATCCGCCGCGGCCGCTCACCGACCCACGGCACCGACAGCACGCCGTAGGCCAGCCTCCGGTCGAGGCCGTGCCGCTTGATCCCCTCGGCGAGGAGAAACGAGCCGATGAACAGAAAGATGAGCGGGTCGGCGAACGGGCGAAACACCTCCTTCGCCGGCGCCACCCCCGCCACCACGCAGGCCACCGCCCCGAGGAGCGCCGTCACGGCCAGCGGCAGCGCCTCGGTGACCCAGAGCACGACCACCGCGACGAGAATCGGCGCCAGCGCTTGCGCTTCGGGTGAGAGGTCCATGGCGGGAGTCTACCCGCATGGGCCCAAGCCGGCTTCGGGCTCCCCATATCCCGTCGCCGGACGCTCGCTGCGCCCATCCTGGGCTTCACTCGCTCGGACCTGCCTGCGCTGGTCAGCTACGCCGGCTCCCGGGACACGGGGAGCCCGAAGCCTCTTCAACCGTAGCGACAGGCCTCCAGGCCTGTCGGATGGACAGACCTGGAGGTCTGTCCCCACATACGGGAGGCGAGGGGTTGCCCCTACCGTTGAGACGGCGTATTTGACCAGCGGAGCCATGGATGGCGCAGCGCAGGCAAATCCGAGTGAACGGAGGCCTGGAGGGCCGGAGTGAACGTCCGGCGAGACGGTACGGGGTAACCCCGAGCCGGCTTGGGCGCGTTGGGCGAGTGGGTTTCCGTGCCGCGTGTCTTCAGTAGGTCTTGCCGAGCGATGCCTGGGCGGCGGCCAGGCGGGCGACCGGGAGGCGGAACGGCGAGCAGCTCACGTAGTCGAGGCCCACGTGGTGGCAGAACACCACCGAGTGGGGATCGCCACCGTGCTCGCCGCAGATGCCGAGCTTGATGTCCTTGCGGGTCTTGCGACCCTTCTCGACGGCCACCTTCATCAGTTGGCCCACGCCCGAGACGTCGATCGAGGCGAAGGGGTTGGCCTTGAAGATGCCGGCGTCGGTGTACTTCTGGAGGAACGACCCCATGTCGTCGCGGCTCATGCCGAGGCAGGTCTGCGTGAGATCGTTCGTTCCGAACGAGAAAAACTCGGCCGTCTCGGCGATCTCGTCGGCCGTGAGGGCGCCGCGCGGGATCTCGATCATCGTGCCGACGAGATACTTGATCTTCTGCCCGGTCTCCTTCTGCACCTGCTCGGCGACGGCGTGCACGATCTCCACCTGATTGTCGAGCTCCTTCTTGAAGCCGACGAGCGGGATCATGATCTCGGGCTTCACCTTGATGCCGTCCTTCTGCACTTTCGCAGCGGCCTCGAACACGGCCCGGGCCTGCATCTCGGAGATTTCCGGATAGCTCACCCCGAGGCGGCAGCCGCGGTGGCCGAGCATCGGGTTGAACTCGTGCAGAGCGTGGACGCGGGCCTTCACCGTCTCGACCGGAAGCCGGAGCTTGGCGGCAAGATCAGCCTGAGCCTTCTCGTCGTGGGGCACGAACTCGTGCAGCGGCGGGTCGAGGAAGCGAATCGTGGCCGGGCGGCCGTCGAGCGCCCGGAAGATGCCCTCGAAGTCTTCCCGCTGGTAGGGCAGGAGCTTGGCGAGGGCCTCGCGCCGGGCCTCGATCGAGTCGGCGAGGATCATTTCCCGCATCGCGTCGATGCGGTCGCCCTCGAAGAACATGTGCTCCGTGCGGGTCAGGCCGATCCCCTCGGCACCGAAGGCGATCGCGTGGCGGACCTGCTCCGGCGTGTCGGCGTTGGTGCGGATCCCGAGCGTGCGGTGCTTGTCGGCGAGCTTCATGATGAAGTCGTAGTACTGAAACACCTCGGAATCGGCCGGCTTCATCGTCTGGGCGATGAGCACCTGCTTCAGTTCGCTGTCGGCCGTCTTGATCGCGCCGGAGAAGACCTCGCCGGTCGATCCATTGATCGAGATCGCATCGCCTTCACGGAGCGTCTGCCCGGCGCAGGTGAGCGTGCCCTTGGCATAGTCGATCTGGACGGCGCCGGCGCCGGCGACGCACACCTTGCCCATCTGCCGGGCCACGAGCGCCGCGTGGCTCGACACGCCGCCGCGGCTCGTGAGGATGCCCTCGGCGGCGATCATGCCGCGAAGGTCTTCCGGGCTCGTTTCGACGCGCGCGAGCACCACCTTCTTGCCGGCATGCGCGAGCTCCTCGGCCTTGGCGGCGGAGAACACGAGCTGGCCCGTGGCGGCGCCCGGGCCGGCCGGGAGGCCCGAGGTCATGAGCCGGCTGCTCTTCCTGGCCGCCTCGTAGTCGTGGCGGTCGAAGATGGGGGCGAGGAGCTGCGAGAGGGCGTCGGGATCGGCCGACTGGATGGCGTGCTCCTGCGACATCAGCTTCTGCTTCACCATGTCGTGGGCGATCTTCACGTAGGCCAGCGCCGTCCGCTTGCCGTGCCGCGTCTGCAGCATGTAGAGCTTCTTCTTCTCGACCGTGAACTCGAAGTCCTGGACGTCGCCAAACTTCTTCTCGAGCGTCTGGCGGACCTTTTCCAGCTGCTTGTAGGTGCCGGCGAACATCGGGTCGTGCTTCATCTCGGCGACAGGCTTCGGCGTGCGCACGCCGGCCACCACGTCTTCACCCTGGGCGTTCACGAGATACTCGCCGTAGAACACGTCCTCACCCGTGGCGGGATCGCGGGTGAAGGCCACGCCGGTGGCGCAGTCGTCGCCCATGTTGCCGAACACCATGCTCTGCACGTTGACGGCGGTGCCCCACTCGTCGGGGATCTTGTACTTGCGGCGGTAGAGGATGGCCCGCTCGTTCATCCAGCTGCCGAACACGGCGCCGACGGCCCCCAGGAGCTGCTCGAACGGATCCTGCGGGAAGCTCTTCCCGGTGCGCTCCTTGATCAGCTGGAGATACCGCTTGATGAGCTCGCGGAGGTGGGAGTCGGTGAGGTCGGTGTCGTGGTGGATGCCGAGCTGGTGCTTGAGCCCCTCCATCGTCTCCTCGAAGGGGTCGTGCTCGTTCTCGTGCCGCTTCTGCACCCCCATCACCACGTCGCCATACATCTGGATGAACCGGCGGTAGGAGTCGTAGGCAAACCGCGGGTTGCCGGTGGCCTCGGCCAGGCCCTTCACCGTCTCGTCGTTGAGGCCGAGATTCAGGATCGTGTCCATCATCCCCGGCATGCTGTCGCGGGCGCCGCTCCGCACGCTCACGAGCAGGGCCCTGGCGGGATCGCCGAACTTCCGCCCCGTCTCCTTCTCCATGAGCTTCATGGCGGCGGCGACCTCGTCTTCGAGGCCCTTGGGAAACTTCTTCTTGTTGTCGTAGTAGTCGATGCAGACCTGGGTCGTGATCGTGAAGCCCGGGGGCACCGGCAGGCCGATCTTCGTCATCTGGGCGAGGTTCGCTCCCTTGCCGCCGAGGAGAGGCTTCATCGAGCCGTCGCCGTCGCACCGCTTCTCCCCGAAGTAATAAATCATCCGCCCGGCCTTCCCGGCCTTGCCCTCGGGCTTCGACGACTTCTTGGCGGCAGACTTCTTCTTGAGCGTGGAGGCCATGGGCGGTGGGGAAACCTTTCCTGGGGGGAGGGGAACGGAAGCAAGGCGGTTTACGCGGGAAACTCGCCAGAATCTACGGGCATCGCCGTGGGGCGTCAACGAGCCATGCGGGGGCCCCGGGGAACGGCCTGGCCCTGAAAACAGGCCAAAAAATCAGGCAACCCGCCCCCCTCGGGAGCGAGTCGCCTGAAGATTTGCTCACTGTCGAAGGGCCGGATCAAGCCTGGCGCCGACGCCACTTCGCGAAGCCGAGGAGGCCAGCAGCAGCGGCCGCCATCGCGTAGGTGGTGGGCTCGGGCACGGCGACTGCCTGCACCGAAATCGCCTCGCTTTGCAGGCCAAAAGTTGTCCAATTAATGCCGTCGGTGGATTGAACGGTGCCAACGTACCCGAAGCCGGATGAGTTTTGGGCAGTCGGGGTCGAGAATGATGCATCCGTATACCAGTCCACCCCAGCTGATGGAATCACCCAGTAGGACGATCCAGAAGAAAGCGTGAAAGCCGGGCCTGTGAAAAAATATCGGTTGGCGGTGGTCACCGACACAGGGCTGGAAGTCCACAAGGCAGAACCCGAAGGCGCAGTGCCAACATTCGCAAACAGACTGACGGTCGCCGAACTTGTACCACCGCCGGTCGAAGCCAAGCCCAAAAAGATGCTATTGAGACTGAAACTGCTCGTGCCGCTCGTCTGAAATCCCTGGGCAAGCAACTTCTCGTTGGTCCCCGTACCTAAGGTCGTGCTGGTCGCCGAAAGGTTGCCGGTGCCGTTCGTTCCCAGATTCCCGAACACGCTCAAAACTGCTGCATGGACGCCAGTTTGGGAGATCGCGAGGAACGCAGCGAGCACCACCGGGGCGACTGGGGAGAAGCGGTGATTGGCCATAAAATTTACTTCGTGTACGGGGAAGAATCGGATAACGAAAAGTTTATGAAAAGTTGGGGAAAACTCAATAGTTAACAGCGAATTCCGTGCCGAAAGCCCCACGGAAATCTGGGAGGAGTCGGCAAAGCGTCCCTCAAGTGTCCTGCTGGGCTTAATTTTGGCTATTTTTGCATGGTCGTGATTTGGGAAATCCACTCCTCAAGCAGCGAAGGTTGATGCCGCGAAACCTGCCGCAAATCCACGTTTCAGCGAATTGGATTCTATATTCGTGCGAATTGATTCGCAATACTCGCGAATCAGGATATGCTCTTCCCTACATCCCGCTCGCCGCTGGTGTTCCGGCGGCCAGGCTGTCGGATGTGATTCCCAGGATTCTCGCCATGGCAAGCACGCCAGCCCCTCTGGTCTCTGCCGCACCGCAGCTCGAACCCGGATCTCCCAGTCTGAGCTCCAGGCGGGCCAACCGGCACTGGCCACGCCTGCCTGGAATCTCGGCGGCGATGGGCCGTATCGAGGAGTCGATCGACCGGGCGGCACAGTTCGACTGCCCGGTGCTGCTCACCGGCGAGACCGGCTGCGGCAAGGAGGAGGTCGCTCGGGCGATCCACGCGGCAAGCCCGCGGGCGGGGAAGCCGTTCTTGACGGTGAACTGTGGCGGACTTGTGTCGACGCTCGCGGAAAGCCAGCTTTTCGGCCACGAGAAGGGAGCGTTCACCGGGGCTTTCGGCCCTTCACTCGGCGCGTTTCGCGCGGCCGATGGCGGCGTCGTGTTCCTCGACGAGATCGGCGAGATGCCGATCGACCTGCAGCCGAAACTCCTGCATGTTGTGCAGCGGCTGGAGGTGACGCCCGTCGGCTCGAGCCAGAGCCAGCACGTCGACGTGCAGGTGATCGCCGCCACGAATCGCGACCTCGAAGCGGCCGTTGCAACAGGGCAGTTTCGCGAGGATCTGTTTTACAGGCTTAACACGATCCATATCGCCGTGCCCCCGCTGCGCGAGCGACGGGAAGACATTCCGCTCTTTATTAGACATTTCGTGAGCCACTTCGCCAGGCTCTACGGCCGGCCTTACTGGCGGCCGGAGCCGCAGGTGCTCGAGCGATTGATCGCCCACTCGTGGCCCGGCAATGTCCGGCAGCTCGCCCAGACGATCCAGCGGATGTACGTCTTCGAGGGGCGCGAGGAGACGGTACTCTCCGACCTGTTCAGGACGGAGGCGGCGCAGGGGGACATCACCGGCGTTTCGCTCGGTGCTGTCGTCGGAGGTGAGAATCTCGGCGAGACAGGCACGGTCGACGACGCGGCTTTGCTCGGTGCCGAGCCTGCTGTACCGCTGCTCAACCTCGGCGAACTGCGCCGGCTGGCGGTGCGGCAGGCGATGCGGGTCACGAAAGGGCATCGCGGCCGGGCGGCGGAACTGCTCGGCGTGTCGCTCAATACGATGACGCGGCTCGTGGCGGAATCGTGCCCGGAAGTGCCGGCGACGAAGGTGGGCCGCAAGCGGACGGTCAGGCCGAGGTGACTGTCCGAAGCACAAGAGACCGAAGCGTGACGGGCTGAAGCCCATGCTACGGTTCGTAGGGTGTTCCCTAATCGTGCTTGCCGAGCCACGCGTCCTTGATCCGGTCGAGCGTGCCGTCTTCGCGCATCCGCAGAATCGCGGTGTTGAGGTCTTCCCGCAACGGACTGCCGGCCGCCAGGGCGATGCCGTAGTCGAACGACTCGAAAATCGGCCCGACCAGGTGGATGTCCTGCCGGTTGGCCTGCGACACCAGGAACATGAGCTGTTGGTTGTCGGCCACGACGGCCTCCACCATGCCAAGCTGGAGGGCATCGAGCGCCTCGTGGATGGACTGGAACTCCTGGGTGATCCCGCCCCGTTGCCTGACCAGGGGCACGGCCACGCCTCCGGCCTGACAGCCGACGGTGCGGCCGGCCAGGTCACGGGGGCCGTGGATCGTGCCGGTGACCCGTTCCGCCGTCATCGTGGCGGTGAGCGCGCTCGTGAAGGCGGCCACGAGCACGATGCCGCCGATCATCCACATGAACGCCAGGGTGCGACCGAGCACGCTGTCGACGTGCTTGTCGTCGCAGCCCCCTGTGACGATCGTCGAGGCGATCCACCAGGTGGCTTCCCAGACGCCCCGGGGATAGCTCGGTGGAAACGACTGGTGGTTGTGCCGCCGCTCGAGCAACCAGAGCACATGCCCCGAGAGCAGGGCCAGCCCGAGTCCGAGTCCGAGCAATTCGAGCAGTCGCCAGGAAAGCAGCGACTGGAGCGCCGACATGAAGCCCGTGCTCTCTCGCTGCCGCACCGCGATCCGCATCCCGGAATGGAAGATCGAGTGGGTGAGATCGAGAATTCGTTCGCGCTCTTCGGTGATCGCCATCGGGCCCAGGGCCACGTCGGCACGGCCGGCCGGCAGGCATTCCATGAGCTGGGCGAACGTGTCCTCGCGAACGAAATCGGTCGCCACACCGAGCCGGCCGGCGAGATCCTCCCAGATGTCGGTCATCATGCCGGTGGGCCGGTCACCGGTCCATTCGACGGCCGCGGCAAGCGGCGTCACCGCCACCCGCAGCCGGTTGGGTGGATTCGAAGCGTTCGGTGCGTCGGCCAGGTCCGCCGCGTGGAGATGGCAGGCAACGGCCACCATGGCCGCGACGATCGATAGTCCGGGTACTCGTCGTTTCATAGGAGATGCTCCCTGTGTCGTTTCCATGGCCGGACACCGATTGCGACGAGGCAGATGCCGGCTGCCGCTGCTCCTGCTGCCGCGAATACGATCCAGTTCGGCAGCATCTCTGCTGACGAATCACCCGCCTCCACCGCTCCGGCCAGGCCGGGCACGTCGCCGGCGAGCGCGAGGATCGCGACGGGCATGCTGTTGTGTGCGAGATGGCAGACCACGGCCGGCAGCAGGCTCCGGGTGACGACGACGAGCGCCCCGAGCACGAGCCCGAGTACGAACGTCTGTGGCATCCGCTCCGGCAACAGATGAAACAGGGCGAAGGCCGCCGCCTGGATACCGACCGCGGCCCATGCTCCCCGAGGCAGCTGCAGGCGGCCGTGGAGTCCGGAGAGCACCCAGCCCCGAAACAGCAGTTCCTCGCACACCGCCGGCACCAGCGCGATGAGCACCCAGGCGAGCCATCGGGGGCGTGCCTGGATGAGCGCGACGAGCCGTGACGACAACTGGCGGGTCTCGGCCGAAGTCGCACCGTCTTGCACGCCGAGGAGCACCGCGGCCCCGAGCAGAAACAGGCCCCCTCCGAGCAGGATCGCGCCCACGACGATTCCCGTCAGGTTCGCCGCACGAACGCCACCGCCGGTCTCCGGCCAGCACAGAGCGAACGTCTCGCACATATCGACCCGCTGCCACCAGGCAACGACCGCGAGGGGGGCGAGCACCGCCAGCACCTGCTGCACGGGGATAGCCCACCGCAAATCGGCCGGCACGACGCCCTGCGTGTACCACAGGCCTGCAAAGCCGGCGACGAGCGGGAGCAGGGCCTGGACTGCGTTCGGCCGCTGCCGGCGGGCCGGGCGGTGGAGCGGAGCGCCGGCGACGTCGGGGCCGCGGAAGAGCACGTCCTCATCGGCGAGCGTCAGCGCCGTGAGTTGCAGGAGCAGCCACGTGACCGCGACCGATGACAGAAGCGACACGGCGACGGCGGTCGCGACGGTGATGCCATCGGCCGGTTGCTCGGCTCCCGTGCCCAGGGCGGACCGGGCAACGAACACCTGGCCGGCGAACGGAACGGCGGCCAGGAGCGGGCCGGCGTGCACGCCGGGCAGGAGCGCACTGCCGGCGACGGCGCTCACGAGCAGGATGACCGGCGTGAGCGTGTTCTGCGCTTCCTTGCCGCTCTTCGAGGCGGTCGTGACGGCCAGGCACGTGGCGGCCGCGACGGCCGCCATACCGCAGAACGCGAGCACCGTCGCGATCACCGCCACGGCCAGCGCCCCGTCGGGCAGCGCCGCGACGACACCCTGCGGCAGGTAGCGCACGGCGACGGCTGCCGTCGCGGCGATCGACACGACGTTGGCCACGAGCGTCGCGAGCGTGATCGCGAGCACGCCCAGAAACTTGCCAAACACGATGTCGCTGATCCGACAGGGAGCGATGAGGAGCGTCTCGATCGTGCCTCGTTCCTTCTCGCCGGCGATCGCGTCGATGGCGGGGTAGAAGGCGCCCGTCAGCGTGAGGACGGTCAGGAGCACGAGCACGCCGCCGGCGAGCGTCGAAACGACGTTGTGTTCCAGAGGCGGCGGCCCGGCTTCCGGGTCACCCTCGAACACCACGTCGATCGGCTCGAGCAGCGTGGTCGGCAGGCCAGCCGCAGCCACACGGTCGCGGGCCACGTCGCCGCCGAGGGTTCGCACGAATGCCAGGAACTGCTCGCGAAGCGCAACGCTCGCTGGCCGCCTGGCGGAGACCCGCACCGGGATGTGAACGGTTCCTTTCGACCGGAGTTCGGCGACGAGTCCCGGCCGGGTGATGATCCACACGTCGATCGCGCCGCGGTCGAGCAGCGACTCGGCGTCGGCGGCCGACACGTCGGCCAGGGCCACGTCGGCGGGCCAGCCGGCCTGTTCGCTCCTGGGCGTCGTCGCGAGCGTGCGCTGCACGAGCGCCGCGAATTGTGGGGCCTCCGGGCCCGACAGGCCCAGATGAATGGGGGCAGGAGCCGTGCGGGCTTCGATCTCCTGGGTTGCCGTGCGGAGGCCGAGCGCCGTTGCCAGGGCGAGGATCGGGTAGGTCGCCATCGGAAGCAGGAGCGTGATCACGAGCGTCCGGCGGTCGCGCACGAACTCGAGCAGGTCGCGCCGCGCGATGGCGAGCGCTGCCACGAGGGACGACGGCCGGCCGCTGGGGTTCATGGAAGGGTTTCCGGAATCGCCGTGCGCGATCGGATCGCCGCGAAGAATGCGTCCTCGAGTTCACCCTCGCCGTTCGGGATCCACTCGGCGACGAGGCTGTCGCGGGTGCCGGCCGCCACCACGCGGCCGCCGTGGATGATCACGAAGCGATCGCAGCGGTTTTCGATCTCGTGCAGCCGGTGCGTCGACAGGAGGATGGCGTGTCCCTCACCCCGGAGCCGACCGAGCAGTTCGAGCAGGTCGCGGGCTCCGATGACGTCGAGCGCGTTCGTCGGCTCATCGAGAACGAGCGCCGGCGGGGCGTGCACGAGGGCCCTGCCGAGCGAGATGCGCTGCCGTTGTCCGGAGGAAAGCCGGCCTGCAGGGCGGTCGGCACAGCCTTCGAGATCGAGTTGTGCGAGCAGCGTTTCGACACGGTGCGGCAGCGTCTCCGCCGGGATGCCATGCAGGCGGCCGAAGGACGTGAAGATCTCCCGGGCCGAGAGCCGGTCGGCAACACCCGTCGTTGCCGACACGTACCCGAGTCGACGGCGGACGCCGACCGGATCGTGGCGGATATCGCAGCCCGCGACGCGGGCCGTGCCTGCCGTCGGCTCGAGGAGCGTCGCGAGCATCCGCAGCGTCGTGGTCTTGCCGGCCCCGTTGGCCCCGAGGAGCCCGACCATCTCGCCGGCATCGACCGAGAGCGACACACCGTTCACGGCCCTGATGACGGTGCCGTCGCTGGCGCGGTAGTGCTTCACCAGCTCGGCCACGTCGATCGTGGGCTCGGGCGGCACGCTACTGCTCCATGACCTCGGCTTCCTTCGCTTTGGCGAGGTCGCCCACCCTGGCCTCGTATTTCTTGGTCAGCTCCTGCACCTTCTCGTGCGTCAGGTCGCGCTCGTCCTCGGTGAGCGTGCCGTCTTCCTTCTCCGTGTCGGCCGCCTTGTTGCCGTCGCGGCGCACGTTGCGGATGGCCACTCGGCCCTCCTCGGCGAGTTCCTTGATCCGCGCCGTCAGCTTCTTGCGGACGTCGGTGGACAGCGCCGGGATCGTGATCCGGATGAGCCGCCCGTCGCTCTGCGGATTCAAGCCCAGGTCGCTCGCTTGGATCGCCTTCTCGATGTCCTTGATCGTGCCCGGGTCGAACGGCCGCACCACGATCTGGTTCGGCTCCGGGGCGCCGACGCTCGCCAGCGCCTTGATGGGCGTCGGCGAGCCGTAGACGTCGACCCTGAGCGAGTCGACGAGCCCGGGATTGGCCCGCCCGGTCCGGATGCCGGCGAGCGAATGGCGGAACACGTCGACGGCCTTTTCCATCCGTTCCTCGGCGTCGAGCAGAATGTCGTCGGCTGGCATCGAGCAGCTCCCTGGATCTGGTGGGTCGAGATTTCAGTGATTCTGGCAGCAGCCATGCTCTGGCGGCAAGCAGGCTAGCCCACGATCACCGTCGGCCGCTTGTCGGGATCGGGAATCGCCTTGTCGAGCAGGTCGACCACCAGATTGGGAATGTCGCCCTGCCCGAAGAGGACGTAGTCGAGCGCGAGCTTCAGACTGCCTCCCTTGCTCCACCCGAAGATGATGTCGAGCGGGGCGCCGCCTTTGGTCATCTCCATCGCCACCTGGGCGATCGTGTGCGAGACGGAGACGACGTCTTTCGTCACGATCACGAACCGCGTCCCCTCCTGGCGGGCCGAAACGATCGGCGCGTTCTGAAACTCGCTCACGTCGCCGTAGTGCACCTCGAGGAAGACGAGCGGCACGGTGTCGGGGATGCGGTGCTTGCGGCGGATCTCCGCTTCCTTGTCGGCGAGCGACCGGCTGCCGGGCCGATGGGGCACGAGCACACGGAAGGCCCCCTCGAGCAGGATGTCGGTCCAGAGCATCCGGTCGGCATCGTCGGCGAAGCGAAACTCCTTCAATCGCAGTTCGTCACTTCGCCAGAACCGCGACGTAAACGAGATCGCCATCACGCAGCCGATGAAGATCGAGGCGATGATGATGCCGTCGGGCCGCTCCATGATGTTGGCGATCGTGGTGTACACGAAGACGAGCGTGATCAGCACGAAGCCGGCCTGCTTGAGCCACAGCGACACCATGTGACCGTGTGTCGTCGTCAACTTGTGGTGGATGTGAATGAGCGAGGCGATGCAGGCGCTCGTCATGAGCACCAGCACGCCGGTGGCGTAGGCACCGCCCTGGGCCGAGACGTCCGCCCGGAAGGCGAGCGTCACGACCAGATTGATGACGGTGAAGGCGATCACGAGCGGCCGATAGGCGCCGGCCCATTCGGGAGCCATGCCGTAGCGGGGCAGGTATCGCGGCACCATGTTGAGCAGGCCCGCCATCGCCGAGGCGCCCGCGAACCACAGGATCAGGATCGTGCTCACGTCGTAGGCCGTGCCGAAGACGCTGCCGAACAGCGGGCAGATCGGATGCGGGCTTTCGCCATGGGCGAGGTAGGCGAGCGCCCGGTCCATCGCCTTGCCCTTCACTGGCTCGAGCCGCAACTCATCGGCCGGGATCAGTGTGTCGGTGCCGGTGAGCAGCGACGACCCGATCAAAAAGAACGACATGATGAGCGCGGCCACGAGGAGTAACTTCCGCGTGTTGGCGACCCGTGCGTGCTCGTCGGCCGGGTCGGCGTCGGTGCCCTTCACGAGATGGATCTGGAGCACGCCCGTCTCGAAGCCCGAGAGTCCGAGCGCGAGCTTGGGAAACACGAGAAGCGAGATCCCGATCGCCACCCAGGGGCCGCTGCCTGCGAGGGGCGCGTGTTCGAGGTGGTACTGTCCAGACGTGATCTCGCCGATCCAGTGGGGCAGGAGCGTGGGGTGGCTGACGAGATACAAGAGGCCTGCCGCAATGATGATCAACGACAAGCTGAGAAACGCGCCCACAAGCACCGTCGCCAGCCCCACCACCTCGCTGTAGCCCTTGAGGAACATCGCCCCCAGCATCACGAGCAGGAACATCGTCACGGGCATCTGGGCCTGCATCCACGCAGGCGCATGGCCGGCATAGATCGGATTGCTGATGAGGTGGGCCGCCGCGTCGGCCGCGGAGAGTGTCTTCGTGATCACGAAGTCGGTCGCAGCGAAGCCGATCAGCACGAGCACCACGAGTTTGGCACCCCAGCCGCGAAACATGCGCTCGATCATGCCGATCGACCCGACGCCGTCGGGCGTCTCCTCCGCCACGTGCCGATAGATCGGCAGCGCCCCGAAGAGCGTCACGAGCACGAGCACGAGCGTGGCCAGGGGAGCGAGCGTGCCCGCCCCCTCGAAGGCGATCGACGGCTGGTAGCCGAGGGTGCTGAAATAGTCGACGCCGCACAGGCACATGATCAGCGGCCACGCATAGTGGCGGTGATCAT
>JBAXUY010000300.1:0-1178 GCA_037129475.1 Planctomycetia bacterium
ACCCAGGACCAACGGATTAAAAGTCCGATGCTCTACCGACTGAGCTACAGCCTCGCGTGTATCCTACCGCCGGTGTTCCGCCGGGCAACACGACCATGGAGATACGGACGTTCGCCATGCACCATGATTCCCTCAGACGCGTTGTCGCGATGATCGTGGCGGTGGTCACGACGGCCATCCTGCACGCCGACCAGCCCTCGACCCCCACCGAAACCCGCCAGTACGACGATGGCCGGATCGTGCTCGCGGCCCGCACCGCCACGGTCGAGGGCACGACGGCGAAACTCGAGTCGGACTCCGGCAATCACCGGATCGGATCGTGGACGAACCCGGCGGACACGGTGGCGTGGACCTGGAAGCCCACGCGTTGGGGGGCCTACGACGTCCGCCTCACCTACGCGACCGCCTCACCGTCGGGCAGCGAGATCGAGGTCACCGTGGGCGACGCGCCGCTCACCTGCCGCCTCGAATCCACCGGCAACTGGTATCGTTCCACCACGCTCCCGCTCGGCCGCGTCACGATCCCCACCACCGGCGAACTCATGGTCCGGGTCCGGTGCACGAAGCTCGTGGGGGAGGCCGTCATGAATCTCGAGGCGATCACGCTCACACCGACGTGCGAGGGCACGCCCCCGCGGCAGTCGGCTGACGGCACGGTCACGCTCCACGGCCGCGACGCCACCGTCCGCGGCACGATGCTTCGCTGGGAGCCCGCCGAGAAGAAGCAGACGCTCGGCTTCTGGACCCGCGCGACCGACGCCGCCGAATGGACGTTCACGCTCGACACGCCGGGCACGTTCGACGTCGAAGTGCTCCAGGGCTGCGGAACAGGCCAGGGCGGCAGCGAGATGGCGATCGATGTCGATGCCGGTCGTCCGCAGGCGTCGGCCGTGACCTTCACCGTCGAAGACACCGGCGGGTTCCAGGCCTTCAAGCCCCGCACCGTAGGCCGCGTGACGATCGATTCAGCCGGCGAGCACGTGCTCCGCGTGCAGCCGCGAAAGATCGCAAAGACGGCAGCCTGCGACATCCGCCAGATCCGGCTCGTGCCCGTCGGGCGATGACGGGCGTCAGGACGGCCGTGAGAAGTGCCCGAGAGAGGACTTGAACCTCCACCCAGTTACCTGGACAAGAACCTGAATCTTGCGCGTCTGCCAATTCCGCCACTCGGGCGAGTG
>JBAXUY010000301.1:0-1073 GCA_037129475.1 Planctomycetia bacterium
GTGGTGGCCGTGTCGGCAGCCACGTCGGCCGCACCTCGTGCACCGGCGGCCGCCGCCCCCGGGCCGGCTTCCGCGGCGACCGAGGCCGCCGACGCCCGGATGCTCGTCATCAAGAGCCCGATGGTGGGCACCTTCTACCGGGCGAGCGGTCCCGATTCGCCGGCGTTCGTGAAGGTGGGCGACCGTATCGGTCCCGAAAAGACGGTCTGCATCGTCGAGGCGATGAAGGTGTTCAACGAGATCCCGGCCGGCGTGTCCGGCCAGGTCGTGGCGATCCTGGTGGAGAATGGGGCCCCGGTCGAATTCGGCCAGCCTCTCATCAAGGTCGACCCCGACGCCTGAGCCTCCGACGAAGCCATTGCCATGTTCAAACGGATCCTGATCGCCAACCGCGGAGAGATCGCGCTTCGGGTGATTCGCGCCTGCCGCGAGCTCGGCGTGGAGACCGTCGCCATCTTCAGCGAGGCTGACCGCGGCGCGCCCTACCTGGAACTGGCCGACGAGGCCATCTGCGTGGGCCCAGCCCGATCCGCCGACAGCTACCTGCGCATCGACCGGGTGATCAGCGCCGCCGAGATCGGCAACGTGCAGGCGATCCATCCGGGCTACGGGTTCCTCTCGGAGAACTCCCACTTCGCAGAGGTCTGCCGCTCGTGCGACATCGGCTTCATTGGCCCGACGCCCGAGGCGATGGAGCGGGTGGGCGACAAGAATTCGGCCCGCGCGCTCGCCCGCGAGGCGGGCGTGCCGACGGTGCCTGGCAGCGACGGGATCATCGGTAGCGAGCAGGAGGCGGTGAAGGTCGCCCGGGAGATCGGCTTCCCGGTGCTGCTCAAGGCGACCGCCGGCGGCGGCGGCAAGGGAATGCGCGTGGCTGCCAACGACCTCGCGCTCGCGAGCGCCTGGCAGCAGGCGTCGGCCGAGGCCCAGGCCGCGTTCGGCAATCCAGGCATCTACATCGAAAAATACATCGAACGGCCGCGGCACGTCGAAATCCAGATCCTGGGCGACCAGCACGGCAACGTGTTCCACCTCTGGGAGCGCGACTGCTCCACGCAGCGGCGGCACCAGAA
>JBAXUY010000302.1:0-1043 GCA_037129475.1 Planctomycetia bacterium
GCCGCGGCCATCGACCGGCTCACGCTCGACGCCAAACGCGTCGAGGGCATCGCCGCAGGCGTCGAGGCCGTGGCGGATCTGCCCGACCCCATCGGCGAGGTGCTCGAAGAAACCACGCGGCCGAATGGCCTCGTGGTAAAAAAAATCCGCGTGCCGCTGGGAGTGGTGTTTTTCATCTACGAGTCGCGGCCCAACGTCACGGCCGACGCAGCGGCCGTGGCCCTCGCCGCCGGCAATGCGATCATCCTCCGCGGCGGCAAGGAGGCGGCTCACTCGAGCGCCCGGATCGTCGAGAGCATGCGGGCGGCCATCGCCGACAGCGGCCTGCCCGCCGATTGCGTGCAGCTCGTGGACACACCCGACCGCGAGGCGGTGGGGGAGTTCTTGAAGATGGACGACCTCATCGACATCGTCATTCCCCGCGGCGGAGAGGCCCTCATCCGCCGCGTCTGCACTGAGGCGCGGATGCCGGTCCTCAAGCACTTCACCGGCAACTGCCATGTCTACGTGGACAAGGCGGCCGACCTCGCCATGGCGAAGGCGATCACGGTGAACGCCAAGTGCCAGCGGATGGGCGTGTGCAACGCCGCCGAGTCGCTGCTCGTGCATCGGGACGTGGCCGACCGATTTCTGCCGGAGGTGGCCGGGGCGCTGGCCGACTTCCACGTGGAGATCGTGGGCGATGAGGCCACGCGGCGGATCGTACCGACAGCCGGCCCGGCCACCGAGGCCGACTGGGCCACCGAGTATCTCGGGCCCAAGATCTCCGTGGCGGTGGTGGATTCTGTGGACGCCGCGATCGACCATGTGAACCGCTACGGCTCGCGGCACACCGATTCGATCGTGACGGCCAACAAGGCGGCGGCCGACCGCTTCACCTCGCGGGTCGACACGGCCGTGGTGATGGTGAATGCCAGCACCCGGTTCAACGACGGCGGCGAGCTCGGCCTCGGCGCCGAAATCGGCATCTCCACCGACAAGCTCCACGCTCGCGGCCCCTGCGGCACGAAGGAGCTCACGACGTACAAATTCGTGGTGACGGG
>JBAXUY010000303.1:0-1024 GCA_037129475.1 Planctomycetia bacterium
CTCCGCATCGGCATGATCGGCTACGGCTTCATGGGCCGCGCCCACTCCAATGGCTACAACCGCGTCAAGGACTTCTTCGATCTCGAATA
Organism: Planctomycetia bacterium; assembly: GCA_037129475.1. Lineage (GTDB taxonomy): Bacteria > Planctomycetota > Planctomycetia > Pirellulales > UBA1268 > RGVT01. The sequence goes on from JBAXUY010000303.1 coordinate 90, forward strand.
TCTCCCCGTGCTCCAGGCCGTGGCCGCCCGCGACGCCGAAAAAGCAAAAGCCTTCGCGGACCGCTGGGGCTACAAGCGGGTCGAGACCGACTGGCGGAAGCTCGTGGCCGCCGACGACATCGACGCCATCGACATCTGCACGCCCAACAATCTGCACGCCGAGATCGCGATCGAAGCGGCCAAGCACGGCAAGGCGATCCTCTGCGAGAAGCCGCTCTCCATGGACGCGGCCGAAGGCGAGAAGATGTGCCAGGCCGTCGAGAAGGCGGGTGTCGCGAACATGGTCTGGTACAACTACCGCCGCATCCCGGCGGTGACGTTCGCCAAGCAGATCATCGACTCCGGGAAACTCGGGCGGATCTTCCATTACCGGGCCGAGTTCCTCCAGGACTGGACGATCAACGCCGACCTCCCGCAGGGCGGGGCTGCCCTCTGGCGGCTCGATTCGGCGGCGGCCGGCAGCGGCGTGACGGGCGACCTCCTCGCCCACTGCATCGACACGGCGCTCTGGCTCAACGGCCTCGTCACGGACGTCACGGCGATGACCGAGACCTTCGTGAAGGAGCGGAAGCACCAGCTCACGGGCAAGATGGAGAAGGTGACGATCGACGACGCCTGCTCATTTCTCTGCCACTTCCAGAACGGCTCGCTCGGCCTCTTCGAGAGCACGCGCTACGCCCGCGGCCACAAGGCCCTCTACACGTTCGAGATCAACGGCGAGCACATGAGCCTCAAGTGGGATCTTCACGACCTCCACCGGTTGCAGGTGTTCGACTACAAGGACGACGGCCCGATGCGGGGCTGGAAGAGCATCCACGTGACCGACGGCGACCATCCCTACATGGACAAGTGGTGGGTGCCGGGCCTGGCGATCGGCTACGAGCACTCGTTCGTGCACCAGGTGGCCGACTTCCTCGAGGCCTACGCCAAGAAGA
>JBAXUY010000031.1:0-28825 GCA_037129475.1 Planctomycetia bacterium
GATCGCCTCGAGGGCGGTGTAGCCGGTGGCTCCGAGAATGGCGACGGTGATCATGGGGCGTATCTCTGGACGGACGATTTATACCGAGATGTTCGTGTTTGGAATATGTGGGGCAAGCGTCTCGCTTGCCTGGCGACCGGGACGGTCGCCCCACAGCTCGGAGCTCACATCAGCCGCTTTTCGATCAGAAGGATCAGCCAGCGCGACACGGCCGTCTTCGTGCCCGACGTGTCGCCCACCCGCGCGTGGCTTCGATCGTAGACCGTGACGGCCGTCTTGGCGGCGTCGACCGCCGAGAGGTCGTTGACGACGATCAGATCGCACCGCTTGGTGGTGATCTTCTCGAGGGCCCGCCGCGGGTCGGCCCCCGGCTCCAAGGCGAAGGCCACCATCCACTGATTGCCGCGGGCCTTGCGGGCGACGGTGGCGATCACGTCCACCGTCGGCTTGAGCCGGAGCAGGAGCGTGGTGCCGCGGCGCGGGATCTTGCCGGGCACGTGGGCCACCGGCTCGAAGTCGCAGGGAGCGGCGGCGGCGATCACGCCATCGACCCGAGGCAGGCGCTCGAGACACGCGGCGAGCATCTCGGCCGTGGTGGTGACTGGCACGACCTCGACGCCGGCGGGGTAGGCGACAGCCACAGGACCACTGACCACGACCACGTCGTGGCCGGCGGCGCGGGCCGCCTTCACGAGGCCCAGGGCCATGCGGCCGCTCGAGGCATTCGTGAGAAACCGCACATCGTCGATGGCGGCGCGGGTCGGCCCGGCGGTGATCAGGATACGGGCCATGCGTGGCGCTCGGCTACGGAGTGATGGTCCGCGGCCCGGCGGCCAGCGTGGTGCGGATCACGGCTGCGATCGCCTCCGGCTCGGCCATCCGGCCGGTGCCCTGACGGCGGCACGACAGCCAGCCAGTGCCCGGCTGCACGATGATGCCTCCGTCGGCAGCCACCTGCTGCACGTTGCGTTGTACGGCCGGCTTCTCCCACATCGCGGCGTTCATGGCCGGAGCATAGAGCACCGGGCACTCGGCGCAGAGCAGGAGCGTGGTGAGGAGGTCGTCGGCCACGCCGCCGGCGGCCTTGGCGAGCAGGTCGGCCGTGGCCGGTGCCACGATCACGAGGTCGGCTTTCGCGGCCAGCTCGATATGGGCCCCGAGCGGAAACGCCGCCGGATCGAAGCTCCGGCTCGCGACAGGTCGCCCGGTGAGCGCCGCAAACGTGGCCGCGCCGATGAACCGCCGCGCGTTGCGCGAGAGCACCGCCGTGACCTGCGCCCCGTCCTGCACGAGCAGGCTCGTGAGGGCCGCGGCCTTGTAGGCGGCGATGCCTCCCGAGACGCCGACGACGATCTCAGGGCCGGACTTCACAGGATCGAGGTGTCGAAGTCCAGCGGGCCGCCGGCCTCGGGCGATTCGCCGGTGATCCGCAGGTTCGACGAGGTGTCGAGGAAGATTTTGTCTTGCTTGATCTCCTCGATCACGATCTGCATCTTGTCGTCGGAGTCGATATCGACGAGCGGCCGCCCGCCCGCGTTGAGGGCGACGAGCCGCTTCTGGATCAGCGTCGAAAGCTTGAAGCGGCCTCCGACTTTGTTGACGATTTCTTCTTCGCGCAGGTCGTCGATCATGCGTGGGCTCCTGAAGGGGTGCGGGGTGGCGGGGGCGATGCGGGCAGGCCGGCGTCGGCAAGGATGCTTTTGATCGAGGCGACGGCGGCTTCCAGATTTTCGTTGACGACGCGGTGTTGGTAGCGGTGGGCTTCGTGCAGCTCGCGCCGGGCGACCTCCAGCCGCCTCGCCATCGCCTCCGGGCTCTCGGTGCCGCGGCCGGTGAGCCGCTCTTCGAGTTGGTCGGGGTGGGAGGGCTCGACGAAGATCGTGACCGCTTCAGGATACCGTTCGAGAATCGAAAGTGTACCCTCCACGTCGATCTCCAGCACGACCCACGCCCCCGCCGCCAGCCGAGGGGCCACCTCGGCCACGAGCGTGCCATACCAGTGCTGGCGGCCGTACACGCGGCAACATTCGAGAAACTCGCCTGCTGCCCGGCGTTTTTCGAACTCCCCGGTCGTGAGAAAGTGGTAATCCACGCCGTCGCGTTCGCCCGCTCGGGGCGGCCGGGTGGTCGCCGAGATGCTGGGAATGAGCTGGGGCAGGTCGGCGAGCAGCCGCCGCAGGATCGACGTCTTGCCGACGCCGGACGGGCCCGAAATCACGACGAGTTTGCCGGTGCGGTGTGCCATCCGGATGTTGTACCGCACGCGGCCGCCGCCTGAAAAGCCTGGCCTGACGTCCTCTGGGAAGAGGCACGAGGTCGTCACGCCCCGTGGGTCAAGCGTCCCGCTTGCCAGGCATCGCTGGACCGCTGGGGAGGTGATAACCACCCGCATTCGGAGCCGGCGGTAGACATGCTCGACTCCGGTCGTGTTGAGAGTACAAGACTCGTGGGTTTTGATCAGGCGCCGATAGTCCTCAACGACTCCCTTCGTCTGCGCGTGCCCACCGACCGACTCCGCCGAAAGTCCTGGGCGCCTACGAGTTGGGGAGGCGAGGGGCTGCCCTGAGCCGGCACCGTCACTCGACGTTTTGCACCATTTCGCGGAGCCGCTCGATGCGGGTCTTCGTGTCCACCACGGCGTGGGCGATCGCCACGTCGGGCGACTTGGCGGCGATCGTGTTGGCCTCGCGGGCGAGTTCCTGCGCCAGGAAGTCGAGGGAGCGGCCGGGCGATTCTTCGCCGAGCAGGCGTTCGAACTGCTCGACGTGGCTCTCCAGCCGCACGAGCTCCTCGGCGATGTCGGCCCGATCGGCGAGCAGGGCGATCTCGCGGGCCACTTCGGCGTCTCCGAGTGAGACACCCTGCGTGGCGAGCACCTTCCCGACCCGCTCGGTGAGCCGCCGGCGGTGGTCGTCGAGCATCGCAGGCACCCGGGTGCGGATCGTGGCGATCAGCCCGCGGAGCTCGCCGCACGTGGCCTGCATGTCAGCGGCGAGGGCGTCGCCCTCGGTGCGGCGCATGGCGTCGAGGGCGTCGAGCGCCTGCTCGACGGCTTTCGAGACGAGCGGCCAGATGCGGTCGAGGGCGTCGCTCGCCGGCACCGTGTCGGCGAGGATGCCGGGGAGCGAGAGCAGGGCATCGACCGACTTCAGCAGGGCGAGATCGTGGCGGCTGCAGAACGTTTCGAGTTGGCCGAGATAGGCCTCGAGCTGGCTCGCATCGAGCGACCGGGCGGCAGGGGCCAAAGCCCCCGTGACGTCGAGCGTCATCTGCACCGCACCGCGCCGCACGCGGCGCCGCACGGCCGCCTCGATCTGGGCCTCGAGCGCTGCGAAGCCCTCGCGAGACCGCAGCGAAAACTTGAGAAAACGGTTGTTGACGCAGCGGACTTCGACTCGGCACGTGCTCGCGCCGTCGCTCACCACCGCGTCGCCGCAGCCGGTCATGCTCAGTGCCATGACGGGGCTCCAGCGAAAGCGTTACTTGGCAGCCGCTGGCTCTGCTGCCGCGGGAGGCGCGGAAGGCGCATCGGCCGCGGGGGCGGATGCCGCCGGAGCAGCCGCTGCCGGGGCTGCGGCGGGCGGAGCCGCATCCGTCGCAGGGGGTGTCACCGGCGGGGCCGACTGTTGCGTTGCAGGAATGCTACCGGGCTGGGCCCCGGGCAGGGCGCCAGCTGAGGGGCCCATCGCCTCGGGCGCGGCGCTGCCGAGCGTGCCGCTCAGGAGCGACTGCTGTCGGCCGAGCACGTTGATCGAGAGCACGCATAGGAGAATCCAAAACGCAGCCACGCCGACCGTGATCTTCGTGAACACGTCGCCGGCCTTCGTGCCGAATGCGCTCTGCCCGCCCATGCCGCCGAACGCCCCGGCGAGCCCGCCGCCGCGGCCGCGTTGGATGAGCACGAGGAAGATCAGAAACAGCGCCGTGAAGACGAGCGTGAAGCCGAGAGCGAAGCGAACGAGCGTGAGCATGAAACACCCTGTGGTCAGACTGGCCGGGAAGTCGCCCAGAATAGCGGATCGAATCGCCGGCGCCGACGCCGATCAGCCGAATGCCTTGGCGATGCCCAGGAAATCGTCCGCCTTGAGGCTCGCCCCGCCCACCAGCGCCCCGTCGATGTCGGGCTGCCGGGCCAGATCGGCCGCATTGTCGGGCTTGACGCTGCCGCCGTATTGGATCCGCACTCGGGCCGCGATCTCGGGCGACGAGAGCTTGGCGAGCAGCCCCCGGATCAGGGCATGCACCTCCTGGGCCTGCTCGGGCGTGGCCACCTTGCCGGTGCCGATCGCCCAGACGGGCTCGTAGGCCACGACGATTTTTTCAAGTTCGGCCGGCGCCAAGCCCGCGAGCGATCCTTGCACCTGCCCGGTCACAACCGCCGCAGTCTTGCCCGCTTCGCGCTCCTCGAGCGTCTCGCCAACGCACACGATCGGCACGAGGCCGGCCGCAAGCGCGGCCTTGGTCTTCACGTTGACGGCCGCATCGGTCTCGCCGAAGAGCGTCCGCCGCTCCGAGTGGCCGAGGATCACGTATTGGCAGCCGAGGTCGACGAGCATCGGCGGGGCCACCTCGCCCGTGAATGCGCCGCTCGCCTTGTCGTGCATGTTCTGGGCCCCAAGGCCGACGTCGCTCTTTGAGCCTGAGAGCGCGGCCCCGACCGTGTCGACATACAGGGCAGGGGGGCAGAGGACGAGTTCGACCGTCGCCGCCTCGCCGCGGCGGCCGGCCACGGCGGCCGTAAGTTCGCGGGCCTTGGCACGGTCGAGATTCATCTTCCAATTGCCGGCGACGATCTTTGTGCGGGGCATGCGGGTGGCTCCGAGGTGAGGGACGATCGCTCAGCGTATCCCTCGTGGAACCGACGGGGAAGGTCTCAGTGTCGCTCGCGGATTTCCAGGTCGTATCGCGGCGTGCCACGCGGCGTGTCATGAACCGAGAGTCGCACTTCTCGCCCCAAAACAGATGAACCGACCCAGCCATCGGCCTGCGGTTGCAGCGCCTCGAACTCCCGGTGACCACGACGGAATACTCGAAACACAGGCGGCTGGCCGCGGGCGTCTACGATCCACAACTCCGCGACACCGGCCGCAAGGTAGGCCGGCGGAAGGCGACGTGTGTCTTTTTGCACCGATGCATCGCTCACGATCTCAACGATGAGATCCGGGCCGCCCTCGATTTCCACGAATGAGGCCGCCTGCCCACTCGCCGGCACGAATGAAACCCGACCAGCGTCGATCGCGGCATGCGTCACGACCACGACGTCAGGCTCAACGGACAGATTGGCCGACGGACAGACAACGCGCGTGCGATCAACAAACACGTGGCCTCGATCTGCCTCGCGGATGACGCCGTAGATTTTGGAAGCCAGTTCCGTCTTCAGCGTGCCGTGCGTAAACAGGTTTTCCGGAGACATATCCACCTCGATCCTGCCCTCAACCCAGTCGATTCGGCCTTGGCCAGGAAAGTCGTCTGAACGCGTCCATCGCCGAAAATCACCCAGCCCCTCGCAAGCTGGAACCGTGAGCGAATCTTCGAAAATGATCGCGGTGGCCATGGATCAAACTCCGAGGTCGTCGTCGGGCACCAAACACGCTCCCACATTGCATTCTAACCGCGGCGACGAGCTACTAATTCTGAATGTATACACATGTACACATTAGTGTCAAGCCGATGGGATCGGCGACGCCGACCCCACCCTAGCACCTCTCACGGCAAACCTTTTCGCAGGAGCTCATCTGTGTCGAATCCTTCCAATCGCACGCCATTTTCGCTCGCAGGCCGGGTGGCCCTCGTCACGGGCTCTTCCGCTGGGCTCGGCCGGGCGACGGCGAAGTGCCTCGGCCTCGCCGGGGCGAAGGTCGCCATCAACTACGCCAACTCGAAGCCCCGGGCGGATGAGGCCTGCGCCGATCTCCGCGCGGCGGGCGTCACTGCCGACGTCTTCGTCGCCAACGTCACCTGCGAACAGGCGATCGACGGGATGTTTACGGCGATCGAGCAGTCGCTCGGGCCGGTCGACATCGTCGTCGTCAACGCCACGCCGCCGCAGCCCCTCAAGCCGATAGAGGAATACGACTGGGCCTTCCATCAGCAGATGCTCGATTTTTTCGTGACCTGCTGGTAACCCGGGGAAGCCGGATGTGCATCCCGGGGCCAAACAGGCTCACGGTGGGGTGCCCATGATCCGGTTGGCCGTGCGGGCCAGCGAGCCCGGGCGGGTTTCATCGACTTCGCCGCCGGTCTCCGCCGGGCGGCGCGACCAGCTGCCGACACGGATCTGCATGCCTGGCTCGTAGATGCCGCTGACCCGGAGGTAGTCCATGATCGCGACGAGGGTGTTTTCGTAGAGCACGTTGGGCGATGTGTCGGGATCGACGCGCCGCTGGAGCGTATGGCCGTCGGAGACCAGTTCGTCCTGCTCGCCGAGACCAGCCTCCACCAGGTTGATGCCCATCTGCACGCCGCGGGTGGCCAGCGACGACTTGTGCCGCCGCAGGACTTCAGTCACGTAGGGCAGGCTGTAGTTCCAATCCACGTCCATGAAGACGGTGCGCACTTTGATGCCCGCGGTGTTAAGCACGTCGAGGAGCTGGTCGAGATACCGCACCGAGTTGTATTGGGGCGACGTGAACACGATCCGATAGAAGTCCTCCGGCGTCTGGCACCAGGCGGGATTGGCGGCGTGAATGGCATCCAGCCCCGTCTCGTCGCGCTCCTCCCAGCCAGAATTGACGTTCCAATGCAGGCTGACAGCGGGCATCCGGTCGCCCCAGTGGGCGCGGGCCACCTCGAGGTAGCGCACGTAGTCCTGCATCAGGCTCTCGAGCAGGCGGTTGTACGGTTGGCGCGAAGCCATGAACGGGTGGAGTTTCCGTGCGGCCTGTTTGCGCTCTTCCCAACTCCCCTGGGTCTGCGCCAGCAACGCCGCGTCGAAGTCCGGCAGGAGATTGGGGATGCGTTCGTCGAACATGATCTCGTCGGGAATGAACGGGGTGCCGTCGCTCGTGACGAACCAGCCCGAGCCAAATGGATTCGGTCGGTCGTGTGGAGCGTCGATGCGAAAGATGCTGGCGAAGATGTTCACGCCATCGACGGCCTCGCCGAGGATTTCGGCCCGGGCGAGTTGCACCGCGTCGAGGGGCTGCGTGAAGGCCGGAATTTCGAGACTCACCGGAATGCCTTCGCTTCGCAGGAGGGCCAGCAGTCCGCCAGAGTCTTTCAGGTGGCTAATTTCCGCCGCGGTAATGCCGAAGGCCCCATGATGCGTCTTGAGGTGCCCGAGCAGGATCGGCCACCGCTCGCGTCGGCCGAACGACTCGTCGAGGTGGCCGTTTATCGCGCGGTTCTGGTCGCCGGGCCGATACCACGGAGAGCCGGCGAGCTGGTTGGGCGCGAATGAGAACGCGGCTGCCGGCGGGGCAGGGGGTGGTGGAGCAGGTGGAGGGGGTAGCGGGGCGACGTTCGGCTGCGGCATCACCTGGCCGGCCACGTTGTGCTCCAGTCGCGACTGCCCACCCGGCGGCCCGTCGCGACTCTCGCGGAGCTTGTTGCCGATCACGGAGACGGCGTCCACGTCGCCCACCGTGACGAGAAAATCCTTGCGGATGTCGACGGGGTCGAGGTGCTCGTAGTAGTCAATTACGTTGTTCGTGATCGTGATGTTCCGGCCGTTCCTCACGAACACCTCGGGGATCGCCTCCTTCACCTCCATTGGCACACCGTTCTTCACGGCGTCGAGATTCGTGTCGAAGTCTTCGATGCGGGCCCGGCTCGTGCGGAAGGTGCCGTTGCTGCGGAAAATACAACTGTCGATCCGGGCATCGGCCTGGTGGGGCGCGTCGTAGTCGAAGGCGATCACGCGCTGGTCGTGGAGCTGGAGGTAGCAGTTCCGCACCGTCATCCTCGTGCCCTCGCCCTGCGGGGCCGTGAACGTGACGGCGCTCGCGGCGCGGCTGAGATCGATGTTGCAGCACCGGATCACGTGCCCCACGCCGCCCTGGGCGGTGACTTCGCGGGTGTAGAGCGAGTTGAGAACGTTTCCGCGGCCGCCAGCCAGCCGCACGCCGCGTTCGAGCTGGCAGGCATTGAGGACAACGCCTGCGGTGTCTGCACCGAGGTGGATCTCCCCGGCGACCACCATGTCGACGACACTATCCTTCAGTCGCGAGAGGTCGAGGATGCCCGCTTTGCCGAACGTGAGCCGCGTGATCAGCACGTCGGAAACGGGTGAGGGCGTATGCACCGCAGCCGGCAGCCCCTCGGCCGCGCGGATCAGGCTCGTTTTCTGGCGGTTCCCTTCGCCGAGCAGCGTGATGCCGCTTCGCAGCACGAGCGGCAACCTCACGAGGTACGTGCCGACCGGAAAGAAGATCACGCTCCCAGCAGCGACGCTGTCGATCGCCTTCTGAATCGCTGGGGCATCGTCGGTTGTTCCATCGCCGACGGCCCCCTGGCTTTTCACGTCGGTGATCAGCCAGCCGCCGCTGCGGCCCTGCACGGCGTAGATCTTCTGAACCTGATCCGGCCGCAGGGCGGGCGCCGTCGCGGGGCCGCCGTCCGCCACCCCGAAGACGTTTTCGGCGCACGCGGAGTGATCGTCGGGCAGCGGTTGAGCGGGAACGGCGAACCGATTGCCGACGATCGCGACGTGCGAACTCCCCTGAAACGCCAGATTCTTTCCCGACTTCGGCGACGCCGTGAGGAACACATTGTTCGCAAGGGTGGCGTGCCGCGCCTGCTCGAGTGCCACGTCGGCTTCGAGGTTGTTCTCGAACCGATTGCCGCCGTAGGCCGACACGGCAGGGCCGGCGAGCATGAGTCCGCTCGTGGCGTTGTTGCGAAAGATGGAATCGACCATGGACACGCCCCCGTTCCGCTGAGTGAGGCCAGCCCCGCTCGAGTTTTCGAAGACGAGGTTGCTACCCACGTTGCCACCGCCGGTGTGCAACGCGCCCAGGCCGCCGGCGAAGCGACAGTTCGTCAGGAAGCCGTCGGTTCCTGCCATGTGGAGGGAGTGATGGTCACCCTGCACTTGGATATCGAGGCGGTCGAGGAAGATGATCCAACTGGGGATCGACACTTTCCGCGTGCCGATCACCAGCCCGTTGCCGTTGAGGTTTTTGATCCGAACGTTGCCCACGCGGCTCGCGTTTCTCGACGAAACATTTGTCAAATCAAATATGACCCGTCCACGAGGTAGGGCCGCCAAACGGCCAGCGTTTCTTTCGGCATGTGCCGCACGGCCACTGGAAGACGACGACCTTACTCACGGCGCTACGCACCACGGGCATACCTGCCCCGTTGACTGTAGATGGGGCGATCAACGGCGACAAATTCCTGAGTTGGGTGAAGTCGCACCTCGTCCGCACGCTCAATCGAGTTGGTCTTCTAAAAGCTGAAGTTGCTTCTCATAAGTGCCGCGTGCAGGACCATGGATTCACTGTGGCAGGCCTGCGGCGACAAACTCGACGCGTTCACAGAAGAGGAGTGCAGGAACTACTTCAAACACCGCGGCTAACGCTACAGGTAACGCGGACGCGCTCTAGGAATGGGGTTGGATCGCTAAAACCCCGGGGAAAGGCGCCGCCATCCATAGAAAGAGCCACGTCGCCGATTTGAGCGTTAGGCAGACTCTTCGCGGCATGCGTAAGTGCCGGTTTTATGGCAAAAAGGTGGTTGAGTACCGGCGGAAATAGGTGGTCGGTACCAAATCTGAGTCGGGCGGTGCATCTAATCTCATGCGGCGGGGTGAGGCACCCCCTTTTCACTTTGGCCAACGACCTCTTCCCGCCAATTTGGTTGAAGTCGCTAGGGTAATCCTGGGGTAGTCGCAGTGTACAGGCAGAGCCGCGTTGGAATCACTCTTATCGAGCTGCTGGTTGTGATCGCCATCATCGGGGTGCTCGTCGGGCTCTTGCTGCCCGCTGTGCAGAGGGCGAGAGAGACCGGCCGACGCACCCATTGTGGAAACAACCTCCGGCAGTTGGCGCTCGGTCTGCAGATTTACGAGAGCGCTCGACGCGCGTATCCGACAGGCGCCAGCCAGTTTAAGCCTGTGACAATCGAATGGGCTGGTGCGTCTGTCTGGACAGAGGCGGGTAGCACAGGGAGTTCGGCCCGCGGGCACTCGTGGATGGTGTTGATCCTGCCCTACATCGAGCAGGCCTCACTCTTCGGGCAGTGGGACTTCGGAAAGTCCGTCCTTGGCAACGCAAACGTAGCCTGCCGCGACATATCGCCTTTTTACTGCACTACGCGGAGAGCCGCTGTGCGCAACAGCGACCTGCCGATGATGTTTCAGGGTTGGCAACTCGGGGGCACCGATTACGGCGGCTGCGCGGGTTCTGGCAACCACTTTAATGATGGCGGCAGCACACCCCCGTTCGAACATGAAATGAAACTTTGGGCCCCTCAGTACCGAGGAATTCTTATTGTCGGCCGTCCCGTCGCGTCGCGTGCCATCCTTGATGGCCTGGGCAACACGATCATGCTGGCGGAACTCCAACGGATTTGGCTTCGCCCCAACCCCTCTTCGCTCGGTGCCGGGAGCAGCCAGGATGGTTGGGCGGTGGGCGGGGCTGCGACGCACTTTACTACGGATTGCTTTTGTGGCGGAACACCAGAGCCCGATGACGGGGCCGACAGTAATCCGGGCGGCATCAACAACGGTATGTTCGAGTCGCCTGGCAGCGATCATCCCGGAGGTGCGAACATTGCGATGGCGGACGGCTCAGTGCGATTCATGAGCGATTCTGTCGCTCCGGCGGCTCTCAAGCCGCTGGGAAGCGTCGCCGGTGGTGAACGCGGAGGTGTTCCATGATCGAGCGATGGTATTTTTCTGCAGTGTGTTTTCTCTGTCTGGCGCTATTCTTTTGCGGGTGCAAGCAGACTGGCCCGCGTCTCGTCAGGGTCGGGGGCGTTATCACGCTCGACGGCCAGCCGGTCGTGGACGCCATCATTCACTTCACGCCGATCGACGGAGGCCGCGGCTCGTACGCCAGAACAGACGAAACCGGACGCTACGCGCTGCAATTCCTTCCGGGGCAACCCGGGGCGACGCCGGGCATACACCGCATCTTCATCTCGACGGCCGACGAATCAGGTGGTTCCGAGACCGTGCCCGCGCGCTACAACCGGAAGACCGAACTCACAGCGACGGTGAATCCCCGCGACGCGACCATCGACTTTCCGCTGGAAACCCCCTGACCGCAACTGATCCTGTTCACGGTCATCACGCTTCCGCGAATCGCACATGCTCCAGAATCGAACGAAGTTTGCTTAGATCAAACTTGCCGGAGCCACTCAAGGCCAGGTCATCCAATTCGTACAACAGCACTCCATCGACCTGGTCGTCGTTCTCAACGGCATCAAAGAAGGTGGTGTTCAGTGCGTTTGCTTGCTTGATGTAGCAATGCACCCACAGCGGCTTGTGCATCTGCTTGGCGTATTCCTTGATGCGTCGGGCATTCTCCGGATCATGGGTGTCGAATTCGTAGTCTTTGATGGTCACTTCATCCGAGAGTTCGACCATCGTGCGCCAATCGAGCAAGACCTTTGGCATGGAGAGAAACCCCAACTCGTTATGGTCGCTCCCGAGTTTGGGTTCCTCATAGCAGTTTCGCAGATGAACCTGCACTTTCCTGCCATGTTCGTGGATGACACGCGCGGCATCGGTGAAGAACAACTGAAAGAACTCACCCCGCACTTTCATGATCTTCAGAGGATCTGGCCGCTCTCCCGGCTTTTCGACCCCATACGCCCGCCTGAATCGCTCGAGAATCGGTTCGTTGAACCCGTAATTGGCGTAATCGCTGACCATACCGGAATGAGCCTGCAGGCGGAAATCAATGCCGTCGAACCCCATGGCGATGGTCCGGCGCACCCAATCCAGCCAATATTCCCGGACCTCGGCGTAACCCTCGCAGGGAGTGCCTTTCATGTGCGAAAATTTTCCGCGTCCGATCCCATACACCGGGCTCGAGTGCCAACCGTCGGCCCAGTTCCCGGATCGCGCTCCGTACCCACCGCCGAACAACTCGAACTCGAATCCCCACTTCTTGAAAGCCTCTGCCGCCTGGGGGCCGGAACTCCGCCTATGTGTGCCCCATTCATGCGACGCCGGATCACCCTCGGCGTTACGCGCCCAGGTTGCCGTCGTGCTCGGGATCTCGCCGGCGGGTGAGAGCAGTTTGATCATTGAGAAAGGAATCGTGTAGAGCCGCTCCCATGGGTTGACGGTCACGCCGACATACCGGACATCCGGCGGCAGCGTGAACCCTGTCAGCGTGGCCACGAGGCAACGCTTGGGCTTGTCTCCCAGCGGGAGACCGTTCGCATCCGTGAGTTGTCGCTGTTCGACGCGGGTCGTCGAGCGACAGGCTGTTTCCAAAGAACCGAAGGCCCCGTTGTCCCGGCTCGTCCAGATCGAGAAAACGAGGGACGGAACATCCGAGTCGGCCAGGCCCTCGACGGCGATCGCTCCCGTTCGGTCGTGGATTGGATCCAGGCAAAACGCGATCTCAATCGCGGTCGCCGGGTCGTTTTTTCGCAGCTCAAGGGTCATGTCCGGGCGCCTTTCCACCGCATATTCCGGGTGCTCAGACAACAGGTTGTCGAAACAGATCCTTTCGCCGCCTACTGTTTCAACATGTGCCCGGCTCAATCGCGCTCTCTTGCCGTGGGGAATGGTATACCGCCCCCCGGCTTCATAGGGTTTGATGACGGCCCATGCCTCCATGCCCTGTCGTTTGCACTCATCCATGTAGGCTTGGTTCGGATCGCCGAGGGCGATGATGGATCGCATCAGGGTAGGCGACAGCATGTCGGGCGAGGCGTATCCCGGGTTCAACTGGACGAAGTACACCCGCTCAAACCCCAGCTCGCGAAGCACCGCCATCTCGGCCCGAATGCGGTGACGATCGTAAAACGAGTAGCCAGTAGCACACACATCAACGACCATCGCCAGCGTCTTGCCGTTCCGGGTGCGGTGTCGCCGCGCCTTAGGGATCGCGGTCGGCAGCGGCTCTTTGTGAGCCGGCTGCCCGGCTTCCGTGTGCTGCGCAGCGAGCCGCCCCGATGGTCCGACACCGAGCGCGGTGACCGTAACGGCCTTCAACGCCCGTCTGCGTGTGATCAATGGGCTACGGTCACTCATGATGGATCATGCTCCGAGGAAAACGGCAGAACGGATTACTCGACGATGGCGAACTCGGGTGAGAGCAAAAGCGCCTGGCAGAGTTCCTCGAGTGCCGTGAGGGGCTGCGCAGGCTTGCCCGGATCGGCAAAGTCGGTGCGGGCATCCCAGCGACGAGGCGTACCATCCATCCCTGGCATCTCAGCATCCGGCATGAGAATGCTGGGCGACCACTGGTAGGGTCCGGGATCCTTGTCGGCGTGGCTACTCACGACAAAGTCAATCATGTCGCCCTTCTTCACGGCCACGCCCTTGAGATTCGTGGGCGTTGAGTTGCCGATCGCCTCCCATTGCCCCAGTTGGCCGGTACGGCTGGAGATGATCCTCGCAACGATGCCCGCCGTCTCGGGGTCGGCGTGCGTGAGCTCGGCGGTGATATCGACGGCACCGTGTTCCGGCGCCACCCAGCGGCGGATACTGCTGAGGCCCGCCCCGGGGCCAGCATCGCCGCCCATGGCATCCAGCATCACGGCCCCGCTCTTGCCGTCGTCCGATGTCGCGTTGGCCCGGAAGGCTTTCCCGTCGAAGCTCGGGATACTGACGAATGTCTTCAGCGACTTTGTCTCACCGTCGAAGACTCCGAAACCATACTGCCAGTCCCGCGACTCGGGATGAACGATGTCGTTCGGCGGATAAGCGGCCATGTACGCAAGCGCAGTCTGCAGTTCACTCTCGTCGGGCGAACGCTGCAGCACGCGCCTATACAGCTCATCGACCCGGGCCACGTCGTCCGCACAAGCCTTCATGAGCGAGGCGGCCAACGCTTTTGCGCTGTCGACCAACAGGGGACTGTTCATCAAGATCAGCGCCCGCGGGACGAGCATGCTGCGGGCCCGCTGCGGCGCGCTGAACATGGGATTCGGGAAGTCGAAGCTGCGGTAGAGCGAGGGGAGTAGGCTGCGGCTGACGAAGCCGTAGACCGTCCGCCGGGTGTCGGTGCCACCCCGCACGGGTTTCCCGAATCGCGTGAGTTCGAGACGGCCGCTCACGGCCAGCACGGCGTCGCGTAACGATTCCAGCTCGAGCGGTCGCGGCGGAAAGTCGGCCCGCCGATAGGCGGCGGAAAGCATCAGGTATTTGTGCAACCGCTTGAAGCTCCAGCCGTGCTCCATAAACCAGGCCGCGAGGTGGTCGAGCAGTGGCTGATTCGTCGGCTTGTCGCCCTGGAAGCCGAAGTCGCTCGGCGTACCCACGATCGGTGTGCCGAAGTGCCAGGCCCATACGCGGTTGACGATCACACGAGCCGTGAGCGGGTTTCGCGGGCTCGTGATGGCTTGTGCCAGCTCCAACCTGCCGCTCTTCTTTTCGGGAAACGTGTTTGGAAAAAGGTCGCGAAATGCGGTGATAAACCGGCGCGGGGCGTCGGGGCCCCGTACGGCCGAATCACCGCGTACGTAGACATAGCCAGCGAACGGCTCCGGCTTGTCGCAGAATGCCATCGGCCATGCGGGAGCGCCCGGGTGTTGCTTGATCAGCTTCGTCACTTCGCTGATTGTGGGAGACGATAGATCAGGCTCGCCAATCGGGATGATCCCCACGCGGCGGACCTGATCGCTAGGAAACCGCACCGGCGAACCCTTGGCGAGCAGCACTTGCCGGAGCGACTCGAGGTTTGCATCAGGCAGTGGCAACTGGTCCTCGAGAGCATCAAGTTTGTCGATGAAAGGCGGCTGAAACGTGTCCAGAAAGGCGAAGTAGTCGGATGAATAGGCATTGAGTTCCGCAGGCGTGAGCTCGACCGGCATGGCGATCCGCGCAGCGTTCCGGACCCGCCACAGGCCGTCGACTCGGGCGAAGACTTCGTTGTACCGCTGGCCCACTTCGGCGAGCGTGGCGGCCGGTGTGGAAAACGCCTGGGCTACCATCGGGTGCAGCGCGGGCTGCGGATCGAGTTTCTGCTTCGTGATGAACTCTAGAAACGGTCCGAAGACCTGCGGGTGTTGTTCGATCCATGTCTTCCGGCTGCCGACGACGTAGTCGTGGATGGTGCCGTGGAGCTCCCGCTTTTTCACCCAGCCAAAAACCTCCTTGTTATCGTCCTGTTTCTTCCAGCCGGATTCCTCGGCGAGCACCAGATAGTCGCCCAGGCGGCTGCGGGCCTTGTGGGCGGCGGTGCTCGCCGCCTTGATGGAGAGCCGGGCGTACTCCGACCGCAGTGCGCGGTTGACTCTACGAAACTCCACCACCTCCGGCGTTTCGGCCTGCGGCAGCGCCGGCACCGTGGCGGGTTCGCGGCAACTCTTGAGCACGGCGAACAGGCCGTAGTAGTCCTGCGTCGTGATTGGCTCGAGCTTGTGGTCGTGGCAGCGGGCGCAGCTGACCGTCAGGCCGAGGAGCCCGCGACCGATGGTATCGATCGCGTTGTCGAGCGTGTCGTCGTCGATAGTCCCCGACTTACGCCAACCAATCGTGAGAAATGCCAGCCCTGCCAGCGTCCGCGGGTCGGATGCACTGTCGAGCTGATCGGCGGCGAGCTGCTCTTGGATGAACCGGTCATAGGGCTTGTCGTCGTTGAACGACTGGATCACGTAGTCGCGATACGTCCAGGCGAACGGCAGCGCGTCGCTGTCATTCTTGGCGGCATTACCGCCCTCGCTGTCGGCGTACCGGGCCACATCCAGCCAATGGCGGCCCCACCTCTCCCCATAGCGCGGATCGGCAAGCAGGCCATCGACGACCCGCTCGAAAGCCTGCGGCGACGTGTCGGCGGCGAAGGCGTCGACTTCGGATATGGTCGGAGGCACGCCGACTAGATCGAGATAGGCTCGGCGGATGAGCATCCTGCGGTCGGCCATCGGCGCGCCGACGGTGCCCGTGAGGTCGTCGAGTGACCCTGGACGAGGATCTATCACCGGCTGGAAGGCCCAATGCGTTTTGGCCGCGTCCAGATGCTGCTCGATCTTCGTCAGAGCGCGGGCCCCGTCTCGGGGGTCGGGAGCGCCCATCGTCACCCACTGTTCGAGGGCAACGATATCCGAGGCCGAGAGTTTGCCGTCCGGCGGCATCCGCAGGTGGTCGTTTTGATACTTGACAGCCTGCACAAGCAGCGACGTTGCCGGGTCGCCGGCGACAACGGCCGGACCGGTATCTCCCCCTTTGAGCACGCCGGCACGCGTGTCGAGTTGCAGGCCGGCCTTCTGATCGGTGTCGGCGGCGTGGCAGTCGTAGCAGTTGTCGACGAGGATCGGCCGGATTTTCGACTCAAAGAACGCGATGCCTTCGGCCGGGACGGTTGTCGACGGTTCCGCAGCCTGCACATCCGGCATCACGGCCGAAATGACGCAGACTGCCACCGCAAAGGCCGGAATCCGGCGCCACGCCAGGGGTGTGTTGCGAGGGCCGAACATTGCACAAGCCTCAGGCGAGCAATCCCCTTACGACGCGGCCATGAACGTCGGTGAGCCGGAAGTCACGGCCGGCGTAGCGGTAGGTGAGCCGCTCATGATCGAATCCCAGCAAGTGCAGGATCGTGGCGTGCAGGTCATGAATGTCGACGCCGTTTTCAATCACCGCTCCGCCAAACTCATCGGTCGCGCCGTAGACGGTGCCTGGCCGTACGCCACCGCCCGCCATCCAGATCGTGAAGCCGTTGGCATGATGGTCACGGCCGACGCCCTTTCGATTATTGACGTTGGTTTTGTCGGTCGTCGGTGTTCGACCGAATTCCCCGCCCCAGATGACCAGCGTGTCCTTGAGCATGTCGCGCTCTTTGAGATCCACGAGCAGCGCGTGGAGCGGTTGGTCGCATTCGGCGGCAAGCTCGCGGTGCCGCTGGTCGTTCATGTCGTGGGTGTCCCAACCACTGTGCCATACCTGCACAAACCGCACGCCACGTTCGACCAAACGGCGGGCGAGAAGAAACGGCCGTCCCTGCTTCGCATCGCCGTAGAGATCCCGCACGTGCTTGGGTTCGCGCGAGATGTCGAACGCGTCGCCGGCCTCGACCTGCATGCGAAACGCCGTCTCGAAGGCCTGGACACGTCCATCGAGGATCGTCTGCCCGGGATGCTTCGTAGCGTAGTGCTCATGCATCTCCCGCAGCAGATCGATCTGGCGGCGCTGCTCGCGGAGAGACATGCTGCCACTCCGGAGATTCTCGATCATTCGCGTTACCGACATTTCTCCGGTGGGAACGCCGGTGCCGTTGCACCATGCGGGGAGGAAGGCGTTGCCCCAAGGCCGGTCGCCCGCTCCTTCCGAACTGCCATTTGCCGTCAGCCCCACGAGCGCGGGAAGGTTTTCGTTTTCTGTGCCCAGCCCATAGACAGTCCACGCCCCCACGCTCGGCCGCACGCTCGAGAAGTCGCCCGTGTGCATGAGCAGCGATGCGGCTTCGTGGACGGGGCTCTTGGTCTGCATCGACCGCACCACGCAGAGCTCGTCGGCGTGGGTGGCAAGCTTTGGAAACAGCTCGCTGATCTCCATGCCGGACTGGCCGTGCTTCTTGAATGCGAACGGCGATCCCTTAAGCGTGGCGTTGAGCCGCACGCCCGCCCCGCCTGCAGACCGGAATTCGCGACCCTTGGCGCGAACGTCTTTCACCACATCGTCCACGAATGTTCCCTCATACGTGGCGAGCAAGGGCTTGGGGTCGAAGGTATCCAAGTGCGACGGCCCCCCGGCGCAGAAAATCTGGATCACCCGCTTCGCCTTGGGGGCGAAATGCGGCTGTTTCGCCGCCAGTGGCGAACCCGACGGCGAACCCCCTGCAAGCCCGACGTCATGGAACAGGGTCGCCAAAGCGACCCCGCCGATGCCCATTCCAGCGCGGCTTAAAACCTCTCGGCGGGTGACCGGCCTCGGATCGTCTTCAAAAGCTCGATCAGTCATCGCAGCCTCATGGGGTGGACGCTAAGAGTAGTGTTCCACTGCCGCCGTCTTTAGTACCGAGTAACGGTTTTGCCGTGCCCCTCGCAAACCCCGTTCAGCCCTGGCAGGGGGGCCGTTTAACCGTGCAGTCGCTGCCGCCGGGCTGCCCAAGCCGCGGCGGCGATGCCAACGCCGGCGAGGGCGAGGGTGCCTGGCTCGGGCACCACAATCACGTTGGCCGTGAGTGTGAGGGTCTGCGGCGTATCGCTCGTGTATACCGCACCACCGTTGGAACTCTTGAACTGCAGCGTCCAGATGTTGCTGAACGAGCCTTGACCGGCTGGGTTGAGAAACACCTGCCACGAGTTGGAGGATCCGGATGCGAGGGTGTTGAAGGTTCCAAGGTTCGTGGAGAACGGCCCCGTGGGGTTTGATGGGCTGATCGACACAAGCGCGAGATCGGCGGTGTAGCCTGCTGTCTGCAGCAGGTTGTAAAGGCTGAAACCCTGAGACACCGAATCGCCCTCGTTTACAGTACCAAAGTTCAGTACGAGAGACGTCGAGGCGGAGGTTCCGCTGAGGAAGCTCGCCACCGCCGGGTCGAGCACCGTGCCCGTGAGGTTCACGGTCTGCGGGGCGAGCGGGAGCGTGCCGAGGCCGCTGGTGCCGTTGCCGTTCGACGTGAAGTTGACCTGTACAGTCCCCGACTTGCCGCCGGCCGTGAGGCTACCGAGGCCGACGCTCATCGCTGTGCTCGTGCCGCCTGCGGCGAGCAGGCTGATCGAGCCAGCATTCGTAGACGCACCGCCCGCCACCGAGCCGAACGAGGTGTCGAGCTTTTCCGAGAAGCCGTCGTTCGGGGCCGTGTTCGTGATCGAGAGCGCCTGCGAGAGCGACGTGCCCTTGAGCACGGTGCCGAAGTTGATCGACGTGCCCGAGGCGATGCTGGCCGCGGCGGCGTTCCACACCGTGCCCGTGATCGTGACGGCCTGCGAGCCGACCGCCTGCTGGGCCAGGCCCGAGGAGTTGACGGCGTTCGAGAAGAGGGCGAGCGTCGCCGTGCCGGTCTGTGCGCCCGCCGAGAGGCCGGTGCCGAGGCCGACGAGCAGCGTGCCGGCGCTACTTGCTTGCCCCGCGATCCCGCCGGCCGTGCCGGTGGCGGAGAAGTTTGTGGTCACGCCCGAGAAGCTGCCGCTCAGGGTTTCAGTGAAGGTGGCGTTGGCAGGGGCCGAGTTCGTGAGCGTGAGCGAGCCCGTCAGCGCGGTGCCGACGCGGGTGTTGCCGAGGTTTACCGTCTGCGACGCGGTGGCACTCGCGAGGTTGTAGACGTTGACAAACACGCCCTGGCCGGCCGCGGTGCCGCTGCCCCCGAGAACGACTCCCGCACGGGTGGAAAGCGTAGCCGCAGTGATGCTTGCGTAGCTGCCCGAGACGTCCCCGTAGGTGAAGAGCCGATACGCGCCGGCGCCGTAGCTTCCCTGCGAGTTGGCACCGGCGTTGTCGAGGAGCCTCAGGTTGCCCCCCAGCGTGAGCGTGCCGGAGACGGCGGTGAAGTCGGAGCTGCCCGAGTTCGTCAGCGACGTGCCGGGCGTGCCGAGTTCGAACTGGCTCGTGCCGGAAAGCGCAAGGTTGCCCGTGACGGTATTCGAGCCGATCGAATTGCCCGGCGCCCAGATCCCGGCGACCGACACGGTGTTGCCACTGCCGATATTGAGCCTGCCGATGCCGCCGACGGTCTGGCTGCTCGTGAATACAAACGTGCCGGTCTTGGCTGTGAGGTCGAGGACAGCGCCGCTCGACCCGGCGTCGCCGATCGTGATCGTGGGGCTCGAATTAAAGAAGCCGTTGGTGCCGAGGATCAGGGTGCCGCCTTTGACGATCGTGGAGCCCGAATAGGTATTGCTGCCCGAAAGCGTCTGGCCACCGGTGCCAACCTTGACGATGCCGCCGGTGCCAAGGATGCGGCCTGTAAAGGTGCGATTGCTTCCAGCGGGGCCGTTATCTGCACCAAGCGAAAGCGTGAAGGAGTTCAGGTTGACCGTGGATGTCGTGGCCGAGTCCGATTGGAGCGCCCCCACCGTCTCACTGGCCAGAAGAATCAGCGAACCAGAGGAAGTGAACGATACGCGGCTTCCGTCGGGAATGGCGAACCCACCGGCTACGGTAAGAGCGTTGGTGGAGATCCCAGTCTCTCCCAAGTACGAGTTCGATCCGCTGAGTGTCCACGTTCCAGAGCCTACCGAACCGCGAAAGACTGTACTGGCGCCAGCGCTTCCGCCGCTAATGTTTCCGGTGATCTCGCCGTTACCGTTTCCCAGTAGACTAAGCTGAGTATTAACGGCTGTATTAATCGAGATGGGACCAGAGATAGTGAGACGGTCCGCATCGACAGCGATACGGTTTATGGCACCGCCGAGGGTTGCCGACAGGCTTCCGGCCCAGGTGTTTGTGCCGCTCACGCTGCGAAGAGCGCCGTCATTGTTGATTCCGCCGCCGGCGATCGACAGTGACTCACCCGTGACGGTGATTCCTCCCTGGAGTTGGAGAGCTGCCGAGTTTGAAACAATAGTTCCGGCGGCCGTCCCACCAAGGGCCGTTGCATTCCGAATGTTGAGCACGCCAGCCGCGATGGTCGTCGAGCCCGAGTATGTGTTGGCGGAAAGGAGCGTCAGCGCACCGGTCCCGCTCTTGTCAATGCCCCCGGAACCGCCAATGGCACCGCCTGTGAATGTGTAGCTGCCAGCCGTGACATTGACCTGGCCCGGCGTCACGCCGCTGGCGTCGATCGTCACGGTGCCCGTTCCTGAGCCGGCGAAGACGGCCGTGTTGCCGCTGGCGTATGTCGCGCTCGTCCAACTATCACTGTCGGGCTGCGTCCAGGTGGTGTTGCCTCCATTCCAGGTGACGGTCTGCGCGAGGACGACGTCGGACCCCGAAGCCGCCATGATGGCGGCAAACACGGCGATCTGTTGGACGGCTACCGATCGCCGCCAACGGCCGCGGGGGCTAAAATAAACGACGCGCGTCATTAGAAAATTCCCTGCGCAATTGATTGGATTGATCGGGTTTAAAACCCCTCCGCTTTATCTGTGCCGATCAGGAGGGATTTGATACCTGCGCTCAAGGAATGCCGTAAGTCTTTGTGCGAAAGAGCTTTGCGACCTTGCGTCGGTCCTCGGGCCAAAGACTTGAGCCCAGGAAAACCATGCCAGCCTTATTTTCCCCCCTTCAGCGGGCAAGGCCGGTGGCTTGGTTGAAGACGCGGGACTGCCCCTCGACGAGCCGCGTCACCGCCTGCCAGCGCGGAGCTCCTGGGGCGGGTGGCTTAACACCAAAGTAGTTTTCGCCGGCCGCGGCCCGGCCCCAGTGCTCTGCGATCTCGGCGGGCGTGAGGGCGAAGTCGTAGAGAGCAAGTTCATCGATCACTCCCGTGAAAGGTTCTAGCTGCCCGTGATTGCCGATCTTCGCCGCTACCGGGCCGCCTGAGAGCACCATCGTGCCGACGGGATAATCGTGGGAAAACCGGAGTCGGCCGTCGATGAAGATCGCCTTCCGGCCGGTGAAGCTGTCGTAGGTGGCGACGACGTGATGGGGCTTGCCGTCGGTGATCTCCGCGAGCGTGGGCCTGCCGTCGAGCCCATCGAGCGGCATGTCGAGCTCGCGGTAGCCGCGGCCGGCGAGGTGCAGGCCAAAAGACAGGCACGGGCCAGACTTCACATGAGGCTCAGTGTACTCACTGAAGTTTGTGCCATCGTTCTGGAAAGACAGCAGCACGCGGGCATCGCCATCCTCTTTGCGGAAGATCTCGTCGTAATCGCCGAACCGACCGCTCCACGCTGACGCGATCATTGCCTCGATCGTGATCCCCTCGGCCATCGCGAGCAGGCCCATGCCCACTTTGTCGCCCGTGCCGCCGGTGATCGTCGCCTCGGCGGAGCGCGTGTTATCGAACCGCAAGGCACCCGCCCCCACGAGGCCGGTCACGGGCGTCGCGTTGCTGTCCAGCGTCGCGGAAAGCCCGCCGACCACGTCGGCCACGCGAGATGAGCTCGCCATGGCGTCGTCAAACGGCCAGTAGCACACCGGCAGCCGCATCCGCGATTGCACCTCCACCTCGCCGTCGAGCACCGTCACGGCCACGTGCTCGTCATCGATCCGATCAACGCGAAACGCCGTGCCCTTGTCCACGATCCGCAGGTTGGCCGCCGTGATGGAGAAGTTGGCATCGGGCTCGGTGAGTCGGGCCTGCACGCTGCCGTCGTAGAGCGCGCCCGCATCGCGGGCCGTGACGCCGAAGACCGCTGCCTGGGCGACGTTCACGTCGGCCCCGCTCGCTGAGCGGAGGGCGGTGGGCCTGTCGGGCCGGAGCGTCGAGGGGCTGATCGGCCTAGACGCCTCGCCCTCGACCTCAAGGCTGGCGACCGTCACGAGCGGCAGTTGCCGGGTGTCGTAGGAGCCTGCTGCGGGCTTCGGCGGCAGTGCTTCGCGGCCCGCGGTGACGAGCAGCATCAGGCTGGCGGCGGCGAGCGCGACGCCACCAAGCATCGCTGCCACGCGGCCGATGCCGGGCAGCGGCCAACGACCGCGGGGCCGCGATCCGCCGGGGCCAGCCGCTGCCGTCGAGAGGGAGATCTGGCCGTGAAGCATGCAGTAGTCGACAAACTCGCGGCGGGCCGCCGGGTTCGCCTCGAGCAGCGACTCGAGCCGCGCGCCATCGGCGGCGGGAATCGTGCCGTGCAGATAGTCGGCTGCAAGATCGAGCAGGGCGTCGCGGTCGTAGGCGGGAGTGTTCATTGGGCGACGGGGACGGTTTCTTTCACGACACCGCGGGCTGGCCGCCCGCAGCGTCGTCGAGCGGAGGAGCGAGATCGAGGAGCTTTTGCGAGACGCATTCGAAGAGCGCCCGCCGCGTCACCTTGAGCGCCTTGTACACGGCATGGACCGTGCGGCCCCAGTGCTCGGCGATCGCACCGGCTGACTTATTTTCTCCGTAGAACATCCGCACGAGTTCCCGCTGGCGCCCCGACAGGCCGGCCATGCAGTTTTCGAGCGCCGCCAGCCGGGTTTCGGCCGAGTCGACTGCGGCTGCAGCGGAGTCGGCGAGGTCGGCGAGGAGCGACTCGCTGAACACGTGCCGGTCGCGGCGGTGCGTCCGCCAGTGGAGCAAGATTTGGTGGCGGGCAGTGCCAAGGGCCCAGGGCAGAAATTCCGCATCGCGGCGAAACGTGGCGAAGCTCCGCCAGAGCACGAGGCTCGTGGCCTGGAACACGTCGTCGGCCTGCGACGGATCGTGCACGAGCGTGCGGATGAACGCCTGGAGCCGGCCCTGGCACTTGGTAAACAGGGCCAGAAACAGCTCGTAGTCTGCGGCGGAATGGGGCGTGGGGATGGGCATGGGCGGCTGGAATGGAATGCACCGGTGATGGCGAATTTGGTACTGCCGTGAGTCGCCGCAGCTGGAAAACAGGCAGGCCGGCCGCGTGTGAGAGCCTACTGCTCGGCGAGCAGGAAGTCGTTGTTGATCGCCTTGAAGCTGATCGAGCCGCAGAGGCTGCGGACCACGATGCCCTCCCGCTCCTGGGCCTCCTTCGCGCCCGGGAAGTGATCGCGGTAGCGGCCCTTCGCTTTCTCCAGGAGATCGGCCAGCGAGTAGGAAAACGATTCGCCGCGCTCGAGCACGGGCACGAAGGGCACGCCGAGCGCCGCAGCGGCCGCCTGGGCCTCGTCGAGCGGAAGCCGCGTGCGCGTGGCCGTGTTCACCACGGTGAACACGAAATAGTCGACCTCCTTCAGGCCGAGCCTGTTGCACTGGATGCCGGGCCCCACGATCTCCCCCTGGAGGGCGAGCGATCCGCCGAGCGACTCGAGGCCCGACTTGATCCCATAGCGATCATTGATCTTCCAGAAGGCGTGCTCCGGCGTTTGCTTATAGCTGTAGTTGCGGCCGCAGGCGTGAAACTCGCCGTCCTTCGGGTCGATGATGAAGGTGCAGCTCGTGCCGTCGAGCTTGAGGCTGATGGAATACGGCTTGCCGGCGAGGGCCGCGAGGAAGGAGTGCTCGTCGTCCTGCTGCACCCGGATCTCGTCGGTCTTGGGGATCGTCCAGCGGAAGGTGCGGGTGTCGCCGGCGATGAACGTGGGGATCGGCGGCTCGTATTGCTCCACACCGAGGAGCGCGGTGAGGTCGGCGCCGATCGGCAGGCCGGCCGCCTCTGGAAACAGCCCGACGGGCAGGGCGAGGCCCTGGCTCAACTGCTTGCGGAGCCTCACGGTGCGGAGCTTGAATTTGCCGAGGTCGGGCTTGAACGACGACTGCCGGAGGAACTCATACCGCGGCTGATCGGGGAGCAGGCTGTCGATCTCGAAGTAGACGCAGGGGTCGCCCGCGCGGAACTCGGCCTTCTTGGCCACGCACTGCCAGCCGAGCACGCCGACGGCCTCGATGTTGTCGGCCCCGGGAATGGGGCGGACGTGCTTCACGGTCTGCAGGGAGGCGAGTTTTCTCATGACGGCGCTCGGAGCGGCGAATCGTTATTGAATTGACAACGGCTCCGGAATACTATACACACGTACACTCAATGGCTAGCTCACCGCTGTGGCGGGATTTCCCGGCGGGCGGGACGGAGCATATCTTAGAGAGGTTCACCGATGATCACGGTCGCTGAAATGTCACAGTGGTTCCGCAAGGCGTTCAACGAAACCCAGTCGCAGATGCTCGCCGAAGCCACCGGGCGGCTGCACGAGGATCTCGTGCGTCGCGAAGACTTTGCGAGACTGACCGCCACGGTCGAGCGGCTGGGGGAACGCACCGAGCGCATCGCGGTCGCACAAGAACAGACTGCCCAGGAAATGCGCGAGGTGGTGATCGCCCAGAAGGAAACGGCGCGTGAGCTGCAATCGCTGGCGATCGCGCAGTCTGCGACGCAGGGTGAGATTGGCGAACTCACGTCGAACACGAAAGCGATGCAGGGTGAGATCAGGGAGCTCACGTCCACGACGAAGGTGATCCAGCGTGAGATCGGCGAGCTCACGTCCACGACAAAAGTGGTGCAGAGTCAGATCGGCGAGCTCACGTCCACGACAAAAGTGGTGCAGAGTCAGATCGGTGAGCTCACGTCCACGACCAAAGTGGTGCAGAGTCAGATCGGGGAGCTCACATCCACATCGATGGCTGCGCAGGAGCAGATTGCCACGCTCGCGTGGTCGATGAAGGACGTACAGAAGCAGGTCGGCGGCCTTGCCCAGTCGGTGGGCTGCGGCCTCGAGGCCTACGCCATGGAGCGGATTCCGAAGATTCTCGCGAGGCAAATTGGGTTCGTGGAGGAGTCGTCGGGGCCGGAGCAGTTTGCCACATCAAACGGCAGTCAGGACGACATCGACGTGGTTGTGCGCGGCTCGCTTGCGGGCCGGCCGGTGGTGTTTCTGTGCGAAACGAAGACGAATGTCTCGGCGCAGGAAGTGCGCGGCTTTCTCACCACGGCCGACCGTGTGCGGCCGCAGGTCGGCTGCGACGACGTGCGCGTCTTCTCCTTCGCCTACCGGGCGAGCCCCGAAGCGCGGGCTGCCGTCCAGGATGTCGGCGGGTATCTCGCTTTTCCGCACACGATCCTCGTGAAGCCCGCGGAGTGAAGCCTTCGGGGAGGCGGTTTACCGGCGGATTTCAGCCAATTTTTACGAAATTTTGGTGGGTCGGCACATAGCTTCCCGGAGAGGTTCCGGAGCGTGTGAATGTCGAAACGACTTGCCCTGCGATTGGCCGTGGCCGCTGTGGCCGCCCTGAGCGTCGTGCCGACCGCCACCGGCGGTGATGGCGCCCCCTCGGCCGCGCAGGCTCAGATCCTCGCCCGCTGCGTGGAGTGCCACGGGGCCGACGGACAGGAATCGCACCTCCGGCTCGATTCGCGGGCAGGCATCCTCCGCGGCGGCGACTTCGGCCCGGCGGCCGTGGCCGGCAAGGCTGATGCCAGCGAGCTCATCCGCCGCGTGAAGACGACGAACCCCGAGCAGCGCATGCCGCCCGACGGCGAGCGGCTCACGGCCGACGAGGTGGCGGCCCTCGCTTCTTGGATCGACGCGGGGCTGCCGTGGCCCGGCCACGAAGCGGAGCTGGACGAAGAAGCCGTCCGCGATCCGCGGCTCGACCACTGGGCCTGGCAGCCGATCGCGAAGCCAAGCCTGCCTGTGGCAAACGCTGCATTCGCCGCGATCCCCGGCGTCGAGGCCGAGCGCAACGCGATCGACCTCTTCATCCGGGCGAAGCTTGGGGAGAAGCAGCTCGCGCCGTCGCCCATCGCCGACCGGGCCACGCTGATCCGCCGGCTGTCATTCGATCTCATCGGCCTGCCGCCCACGCCCGACGAGGTGCAGGCGTTCGTCGCCGACACGGATCCGCAGGCCTACGAAAAGCTCGTCGATCGGCTGCTCGCCTCACCCCGCTACGGCGAGCGCTGGGCCCGGCACTGGCTCGACGTCGTGCACTACGGCGACACGCACGGCTACGACAAGGATCAGCCCCGGCCCAACGCCTGGCCCTATCGCGATTACGTGATCCGGGCGCTCAACGCCGACAAGCCCTATGCGCAGTTCATCGAGGAGCAGGTGGCGGGCGACATGCTCCATGCGGACACAGCCGACGGCCAGGAGGCAATTGGATTCATCGCCGCCGGCCCGTGGGATCAGATCGGCCACCGCGAGGTACCGGAGACGAAGACCGACGGCAAGATCGCCCGGCACCTCGACCGTGACGACATGGTGGCCAATACGATCGGCACGTTTGCGAGCGTGACGATCCACTGCGCTCAATGCCACAACCACAAGTTTGATCCGATCACGCAGGACGACTACTACTCGCTCCAGGCCGTGTTCGCCGCGCTCGACCGGGAAGACCGCCCGTATCACACCGATCCCGCCGTGCGCGAGGCGTACGCCGCCGCGGACCGCCGGAGGACGTCTCTCGAAAAGCGGAAGAAGGAGCTCGAGGCCGCCGTCGCGGAGAAGGCCGGGCCGCGGCTGGCCGAGATCGATCAAGAGATCAAAAAGGTTCCCGAGCTCAAAGACGGCAACCCGACCGACAGGTTCGGGTATCACAGCGCAATCAGCTCGACGGCCGACGCCGTGAAGTGGCTCCAGCTCGACCTCGGCCAGGAGACCGATCTTGCGGAGATCGCGATCCATCCCTGCCACGACGACTTCAACAAGATCGGCGCGGGCTTCGGGTTTCCCGTGCGATATCGCGTGGAGATGGCAAACGACCCCGCGTTCACCGCGGGCGTGACGGTGATTGCGGACCACTCGTCGGCCGATGTGGCCAACCCCGGTATCAAGCCGCAGGTGGTCGCTGCGGCCGCCAAGGGTCGCTACGTGCGGATCACCGCCACGAAGCTCGCCCCGCGGAAGGACGACTTTATCCTCGCGCTGGCCGAGGTGCGGGTGAAGGACGCCGCCGGGAAGGACGTGGCCCCGGGGGCGGTGGTGACGGCGCTCGACTCGATCGAATCGCCGCCGCGCTGGCAGCGAGCGAACGTGACCGACGGCCTGAGCCCCGCCGCCGCCAGCGGCACGCTTGTCGCCCTGAAGGCCGAACGGGAGAAGCTTCTCGCCCAGCACCGCGATCCGGCCGTGGCCGCCGGGCTCGAGCAGCTGAAAGCGGATCTGGCGGCCACGGCCGAGGAGAAGAAAAAACTGCCGGCGATGCAGGTGGCCTACTCCGTCAGCACTCGGATTCGCGAGGGCGTGCCGCGGCCGATCCATGTGCTCTCCCGGGGCAACGTGCTATCGCCCACGCATGAGGTTCGGCCCGGGGCGCTCGCGCTCGTGGAGCCGCTCCAGAGCCGGTTTGACCTGCCGCCCGACCACGCCGAGGGCGACCGCCGCGCCGCGCTCGCCCGCTGGCTCGCCGATCCGAAGAATCCGCTCACCTGGCGGAGCATCGTGAACCGCGTGTGGCACTACCACTTCGGCCAGGGGATCGTGGCCACACCGAGCGATTTTGGCCGGATGGGCGCGGCTCCCACGCATCCCGAACTGCTCGACTGGCTGGCGGCCGAATTCCGCGACGGTGGCGGCTCGCTCAAGGCGCTCCACAGGCTGATCGTCAACTCGGCCACCTACCGCCAGGCCTCGATGGGCGTCGACGCGTTCGAGGCGATCGACTCGGGCAATCAATACCTCTGGCGACAGAACCGGCGCAAGATCGAGGCCGAGGCGGTGCGCGACGCCGTGCTCGCCGTGGCGGGCACGCTCGACCTCACGATGGGCGGCCCCGGCTGGCGGGATTTCAAGGTCGAGCACCCGGAGCACTCGCCCCACTGGCGCTACGACCTTGCCGACCCGGAAGACAAGTCCACCTGGCGGCGGGGCGTCTACCGATTCATCGTGCGCAGCCAGACGCAGCCTTTCATGACGGTGCTCGACTGCGCCGATCCATCGATGCGGGTGGAGAAGCGCAACCAGAGCATCTCGGCCCTCCAGGCCCTGGCGCTTCTCAACAACGGCTTCATGACGACGCAGGCCCGCCACTTCGCCGAGCGCGTCGAGCGGGAGGCGGGCAGCGACGTCACCGCCCAGGTCGATCTCGCCATCCGGCTCGCGCTCGGCCGGGCGTCGACCGCCGACGAGCGGGCGGCGCTCGTGTCGCTTACCGAGGCCCACGGCCTCGCCAACACCTGCCGCGCGGTCCTGAACCTCAACGAATTTTCATTTGTGGATTGAAAACGTGTCATTGACTCGTCGTGATTGGTTGGCGGCGTCGGGCAGCGGCTTTGGGTCGCTCGCATTGGCGGCGATGCTGGCCGGAGAGCGGGATGCGGCAGCAGCGGCCGGCGC